>NC_021237.1:5474166-5832500 GCF_000397205.1 Pseudomonas protegens CHA0 | reverse complement strand
TTAATCGACGACATCAGCTGCTTCATAAGCTCCCACACGAATTGCTTGATTCATTGAAGAAGACGATAGAAGCAGCTTTAAGCTCCAAGCTGATAGCTCCAAGCTAACAGTTACAAGCTCGAAATTGGGTCTGTAGCTCAGTTGGTTAGAGCGCACCCCTGATAAGGGTGAGGTCGGCAGTTCGAATCTGCCCAGACCCACCAATTTTGTTATGGGGCCATAGCTCAGCTGGGAGAGCGCCTGCCTTGCACGCAGGAGGTCAGCGGTTCGATCCCGCTTGGCTCCACCATAAACTGCTTCTGAAAGCTTAGAAATGAGCATTCACTTTGAATGTTGATTTCTAGTCTTTTGATTAGATCGTTCTTTAAAAATTTGGGTATGTGATAGAAAGATAGACTGAACGTTACTTTCACTGGTAACGGATCAGGCTAAGGTAAAATTTGTGAGTTCTCTTTTAATTAAGAATGCAAATTTTCGGCGAATGTCGTCTTCATAGTATAACCAGATTGCTTGGGGTTATATGGTCAAGTGAAGAAGCGCATACGGTGGATGCCTTGGCAGTCAGAGGCGATGAAAGACGTGGTAGCCTGCGATAAGCTTCGGGGAGTCGGCAAACAGACTTTGATCCGGAGATCTCTGAATGGGGGAACCCAGCCATCATAAGATGGTTATCTTGTACTGAATACATAGGTGCAAGAGGCGAACCAGGGGAACTGAAACATCTAAGTACCCTGAGGAAAAGAAATCAACCGAGATTCCCTTAGTAGTGGCGAGCGAACGGGGACTAGCCCTTAAGTGGCTTTGAGATTAGCGGAACGCTCTGGAAAGTGCGGCCATAGTGGGTGATAGCCCTGTACGCGAAAATCTCTTAGTCATGAAATCGAGTAGGACGGGGCACGAGAAACCTTGTCTGAATATGGGGGGACCATCCTCCAAGGCTAAATACTACTGACTGACCGATAGTGAACTAGTACCGTGAGGGAAAGGCGAAAAGAACCCCGGAGAGGGGAGTGAAATAGATCCTGAAACCGTATGCGTACAAGCAGTGGGAGCAGACTTTGTTCTGTGACTGCGTACCTTTTGTATAATGGGTCAGCGACTTATTTTCAGTGGCAAGCTTAACCGAATAGGGGAGGCGTAGCGAAAGCGAGTCTTAATAGGGCGTCTAGTCGCTGGGAATAGACCCGAAACCGGGCGATCTATCCATGGGCAGGTTGAAGGTTAGGTAACACTGACTGGAGGACCGAACCGACTACCGTTGAAAAGTTAGCGGATGACCTGTGGATCGGAGTGAAAGGCTAATCAAGCTCGGAGATAGCTGGTTCTCCTCGAAAGCTATTTAGGTAGCGCCTCATGTATCACTGTAGGGGGTAGAGCACTGTTTCGGCTAGGGGGTCATCCCGACTTACCAAACCGATGCAAACTCCGAATACCTACAAGTGCCGAGCATGGGAGACACACGGCGGGTGCTAACGTCCGTCGTGAAAAGGGAAACAACCCAGACCGTCAGCTAAGGTCCCAAAGTTATGGTTAAGTGGGAAACGATGTGGGAAGGCTTAGACAGCTAGGAGGTTGGCTTAGAAGCAGCCACCCTTTAAAGAAAGCGTAATAGCTCACTAGTCGAGTCGGCCTGCGCGGAAGATGTAACGGGGCTCAAACCATACACCGAAGCTACGGGTATCACGTAAGTGATGCGGTAGAGGAGCGTTCTGTAAGCCTGTGAAGGTGAGTTGAGAAGCTTGCTGGAGGTATCAGAAGTGCGAATGCTGACATGAGTAACGACAATGGGTGTGAAAAACACCCACGCCGAAAGACCAAGGTTTCCTGCGCAACGTTAATCGACGCAGGGTTAGTCGGTCCCTAAGGCGAGGCTGAAAAGCGTAGTCGATGGAAAACAGGTTAATATTCCTGTACTTCTAGTTATTGCGATGGAGGGACGGAGAAGGCTAGGCCAGCTTGGCGTTGGTTGTCCAAGTTTAAGGTGGTAGGCTGGAATCTTAGGTAAATCCGGGGTTCTAAGGCCGAGAGCTGATGACGAGTTACCTTTTAGGTGACGAAGTGGTTGATGCCATGCTTCCAAGAAAAGCTTCTAAGCTTCAGATAACTAGGAACCGTACCCCAAACCGACACAGGTGGTTGGGTAGAGAATACCAAGGCGCTTGAGAGAACTCGGGTGAAGGAACTAGGCAAAATGGCACCGTAACTTCGGGAGAAGGTGCGCCGGTGAGGGTGAAGGACTTGCTCCGTAAGCTCATGCCGGTCGAAGATACCAGGCCGCTGCGACTGTTTATTAAAAACACAGCACTCTGCAAACACGAAAGTGGACGTATAGGGTGTGACGCCTGCCCGGTGCCGGAAGGTTAATTGATGGGGTTAGCTAACGCGAAGCTCTTGATCGAAGCCCCGGTAAACGGCGGCCGTAACTATAACGGTCCTAAGGTAGCGAAATTCCTTGTCGGGTAAGTTCCGACCTGCACGAATGGCGTAACGATGGCGGCGCTGTCTCCACCCGAGACTCAGTGAAATTGAAATCGCTGTGAAGATGCAGTGTATCCGCGGCTAGACGGAAAGACCCCGTGAACCTTTACTATAGCTTTGCACTGGACTTTGAATTTGCTTGTGTAGGATAGGTGGGAGGCTTTGAAGCGTGAACGCCAGTTTGCGTGGAGCCATCCTTGAAATACCACCCTGGCAACTTTGAGGTTCTAACTCAGGTCCGTTATCCGGATCGAGGACAGTGTATGGTGGGTAGTTTGACTGGGGCGGTCTCCTCCTAAAGAGTAACGGAGGAGTACGAAGGTGCGCTCAGACCGGTCGGAAATCGGTCGTAGAGTATAAAGGCAAAAGCGCGCTTGACTGCGAGACAGACACGTCGAGCAGGTACGAAAGTAGGTCTTAGTGATCCGGTGGTTCTGTATGGAAGGGCCATCGCTCAACGGATAAAAGGTACTCCGGGGATAACAGGCTGATACCGCCCAAGAGTTCATATCGACGGCGGTGTTTGGCACCTCGATGTCGGCTCATCACATCCTGGGGCTGAAGCCGGTCCCAAGGGTATGGCTGTTCGCCATTTAAAGTGGTACGCGAGCTGGGTTTAGAACGTCGTGAGACAGTTCGGTCCCTATCTGCCGTGGACGTTTGAGATTTGAGAGGGGCTGCTCCTAGTACGAGAGGACCGGAGTGGACGAACCTCTGGTGTTCCGGTTGTCACGCCAGTGGCATTGCCGGGTAGCTATGTTCGGAAAAGATAACCGCTGAAAGCATCTAAGCGGGAAACTTGCCTCAAGATGAGATCTCACTGGAACCTTGAGTTCCCTAAAGGGCCGTCGAAGACTACGACGTTGATAGGTTGGGTGTGTAAGCGCTGTGAGGCGTTGAGCTAACCAATACTAATTGCCCGTGAGGCTTGACCATATAACACCCAAGCAATTTGCTTAAGAAGCGAGTTGCGGTGTGTGAAGACGATACAAACCGAAAGTTTGCGAACACACAAATCTATTACATACCCATTCGCTGGCACGTTGCACAAGCAACGGACTGGCTACCGAATTTCTTGACGACCATAGAGCGTTGGAACCACCTGATCCCATCCCGAACTCAGAAGTGAAACGATGCATCGCCGATGGTAGTGTGGGGTTTCCCCATGTGAGAGTAGGTCATCGTCAAGATTAAATTCCGAAACCCCAACTGCGCATGCAGTTGGGGTTTTGTTTTTGCGCGTGGAAAATTTGCTCTTATTCGCAAACAAATTTGCACAGTTATTTTCGGATTGGAACACTAGAATAACCGTTACTTTCTCCACTCCCAGAGCCTTCTATGCCAGAACCGGTTGACGCCCCCGGGTTGTCAGAATTACCACTGGACGACCTGGTTGCCTGCCATGAATGCGACTTGCTGATGCGCAAGCCCAAGCTCGCCCTCGGTGAGAAAGCCCAGTGCCCGCGTTGTGGCTATGAGCTCTACGCGCACCGGCACAATGTGGTCGAACGCAGCCTGGCCCTGGTGATCGCGGCCTTGTTGCTATATGTGCCGGCGAACTTTCTACCCATCATGCAGCTCAATCTCCTGGGACAGTCTTCCGAAGACACGGTCTGGAGCGGTGTGCAGGGGCTGTTCGACACCGGTATGGAAGGCGTGGCGGTGGTGGTGTTCCTGTGCAGCATGGGCATTCCCCTGCTCAAGTTGATTTGCCAGCTTTTAGTCCTGCTGAGTATTCGTTGGGACATCGGCCGCAGTTACGGCTTGCTGCTCTATCGCATTTATCACCATCTGCGCGACTGGGGCATGCTCGAGGTCTACCTGATGGGGGTGCTGGTGGCCATCGTCAAGTTGGCCGACATGGCATCCATTACCGTGGGCCTGGGCCTGGTGTGTTTTATCAGTCTGTTGTTGGTGCAGGTCTGGCTGGAGGTGGTGATGTCGCCTCACCAGATCTGGCAAGCGTTATCGGGAGAGGACATACATGCGGGCGATTGAGGCAGGCATTCTGATCTGTACTGAATGCCACGAGTTGAATCGGCAGGAGGCTGACAGCGAAGAGCAGACCTGCACTCGCTGCGGGGCCATGGTTCATCCTCGTCGCCCCAATAGCATACTGCGCACCTGGGCGTTGCTGCTCACCGCCGCGATCCTCTACATCCCGGCCAACGTGCTGCCGATCATGACCGTCAGTTCCCTGGGCCAGGGTGACCCCAGCACCATCATGTCCGGGGTCATCCAGCTGGTGCAGCACGGCATGTTTCCCATCGCTGCGGTGGTGTTCGTCGCCAGTATCCTGGTGCCCACCTTCAAGCTGGTGGGCATTGCCTTACTGTTGTTTTCGGTGCAGCGTCACCAGCCGCTCTCTGCCCGACAGCGGATCATCATGTACCGCTTTATCGAGTTCATCGGCCGCTGGTCGATGCTGGATATCTTTGTCATCGCCATCCTGGTGGCGGTGGTCAACTTTGGCCGGCTGGCCAGTATCGAGGCCAATCTCGGTGCGGTCGCCTTTGCCAGCGTGGTGATCCTGACCATGCTGGCTGCAGTAACTTTCGATCCCCGACTGATCTGGGATAACACGGAGTCGGACGACGACCATGAGTGATTTGCCTACCGCCAAAACCCGCCCGGCCTCCAACTGGTCGGCTATCTGGGTATTGCCCCTGATTGCCCTGATCATCGGCGGCTGGCTGGGCTGGCGTGCCTACAGCCAGACCGGTATCGAGATCCAGTTGCGCTTTGAAAGCGGCGAGGGGATCCAGGCCAACAAGACTGAAGTGGTCTACAAGGGCATGCCCGTAGGTAAGGTCAAGACCCTGGCTCTGGACGATGAGGGCAACTCCAAGGGAGTGATTGCCTCGGTCGAGATGAACAAGGACGTCGAGCAGTACCTGAAGACCAACACGCGCTTCTGGCTGGTCAAACCCAGTGTCAGCCTGGCCGGGATCACAGGCCTGGAAACTCTGGTCTCGGGCAACTACATCGCCGTCAGCCCCGGGGATGGTGAGCCTAGTCGCAAGTTCAAGGCCCTGGCCGAGGAGCCTCCTTTATCTGATGCCAAACCGGGCCTGCACCTGACCATCAAGGCCGAGCGCCTGGGGTCGCTGAACCGTGGCAGCCCGGTGTTCTACAAGCAGATCCAGGTTGGCCAGATCAAGAGCTTCCTGCTCTCCGAAGACCAGAACACGGTGGAGCTCAAGGTCTATATCGAGCCCACCTATGCCAATCTGGTGCGCAAACACACACGTTTCTGGAACGCCAGCGGCATCAGCATCGACGCCAACCTGTCCGGGGTAAAAGTACGCAGCGAGTCCCTGTCCAGCATCGTCGCCGGGGGGATCGCCTTTGCCACGCCGGAGAATCGCAAGGACAGCCCGCCCACCGACCCAAGCCTGCCGTTCCGTCTGTATGAGGACTTTGACGCCGCCCAGGCCGGGATCCGCGTCAAGGTCAAGCTCACCGATTTCGAAGGCCTGCAGGCCGGGCGCACCCCGGTGATGTACAAGGGCATCCAGGTGGGCAGCCTGAAGGCCCTGAAGGTCGACTCCGACCTGAGCAGCGCCACCGCCGAGCTGACTCTCGATCCCCTGGCCGAGGATTACCTGGTCCAGGGCACCCAGTTCTGGACCGTCAAGCCTTCGATCTCCCTGGCCGGCATCACCGGTCTTGAGGCCCTGGTCAAGGGTAACTACATCGCTATCCGTCCCGGCGACAAGGGCGCCGCGCCCCAGCGCGAGTTCGAGGCCCGGGCCAAGGCCCCGCCGCTGGACCTGCGTGCCCCCGGCCTGCACATGGTGCTGTTCACCGACAACCTGGGGTCCCTGGATGTCGGCAGCCCGATTCTCTATAAACAGGTCAAGGTCGGGTCGGTGCAGAGCTACCAGTTCTCCCACACCCGCAAGCAACTGGTGATCGGCGTCCACATCGAGAAGGAATATGAAGGCCTGGTCAACGGTTCGACGCGCTTCTGGAACGTCAGTGGCATCACCCTGACCGGGGGCCTGAGCGGTGGTATCCAGATCAAGAGCGAGTCGCTGCAAAGCCTGATGGCGGGTGGCATCGCCTTCGAGACCCCGCTGCCCAACGTGCCGCTGAAAAAGCGCATTCCACGTTTCCGCCTGTTCGCCAGCCAGGAGGAGGCGGCGCAGCGCGGCACCCTGGTGAGCATCAAGGTTGATCGCGCCGACGGCTTGCGGGCCGGCACGCCTGTACGCTTCAAGGGCCTGGACGTGGGCAAGCTGGAAGAAGTGACCCTCAGCGCCGACATGCAATCGGTCATGCTCAAGGCGCGGATCACCGAAGTGCCCGAGCGCATCGCCCGGGTCGGCAGCCAGTTCTGGGTGGTCAAGCCGGAGTTGGGCCTGATGAAGACCTCGAACCTGGAAACCCTGGTCACCGGCCAATACATCGAGGTCCAGCCTGCGACGAAGAGCCAGGGCGTGCAGACCAGTTTTGTCGCCTTGCCGCAACCGCCGGAAGCCAGCGTTCAGGAAGCCGGCCTGAGCCTGGTGTTGAGCGCTGCTCGGCGTGGCTCGCTGAAAGTCGGAGTGCCGGTAACCTACCGCGAAGTGGCGGTGGGCAAGGTGACCGGTTACGAGCTGGGCCAGACGGCCGATCGCGTACTGATCCACATCCTCATCGAACCCAAGTACGCACCGCTGGTTCGCAGTGGTACGCGCTTCTGGAACAGCAGTGGATTTGGTGTCGACTTCGGCCTGTTCAAAGGGGCGACGGTGCGTACCGAATCCCTGGAGACCCTGATCCAGGGGGGGATTGCCTTCGCGACGCCGGATGGCGAGCGCATGGGCAACCCGGCGCGGCCTCAGCAGACCTTCCCGCTGTTCGACAAGTTCGAAGAGGAATGGCTGACCTGGGCACCGAAGATCCCCCTGGGCAAATAACCTTCTTGTAGGAGCCGGCTTGCCGGCGAAGAGGCCCTCAGCCCTGCGTCGCGCCAGAGGACGCCTTCGCTGGCAAGCCAGCTCCTACAACAGCTTTCCCATAAAAAAGGCCGCGCTCGGAAGAGCGCGGCCTTTTTCGTTGCAGCGTTACGAAATCAGACTTCGTCCAGCTCCGCTTCTGCTTCCGGCTCTGCGTTCAGCACGGCCTTGACCTGATCGTGACGACGGATGAACTTCCAGTCGGCCTCGTCGATGTAGATGCCGTTCGGTCCGCTGCCACCTTCCAGGTCGATGGCCACCTGGGCCGAAACCTGGGGCTTCACACTTGCCAGGATTGGCACGAAGCCCAGTTGCAGGCTGGTTTCCAGCAGCGCCGCCTGGTTGCGCTCGTCGATGTCCGCCGCCTCGTCGAGGTAGTAAGGCAGGCGGATGCGCCCGGCCTGGTCGCGGTCCATCAAGTGCAGCAACAGGTACATGTTGGTCAGAGCCTTGATGGTCATGGTGGTGCCGTTGGACGCCGCGCCATCGATGTCGGTGTGGATGACCGGCTGGCCGTTGACCTTGGTGATCTCGAACGCCAGTTCGAACAGGTCCTTGAGGCCCAGCTGGTTGTGGTTGGCCGCCACCAGCCGCGCCAGGTACTCCTTGGCTTCTTCGTTCTTGTTGTCCTGCTCCGCGCTCTGGCTCAGGTCGAACACCGACAGGGTCTCGCCTTCTTCGTATTGCCCGGCGCTGTGGATGATCTGGTCGATGTGCTTGAGGGCTTCCTTGTTCGGCGCCAGGACGATGCGGAAGCTCTGCAGGTTGGACACCTGGCGCTTGTTGATCTCGCGGTTGAACAGCGCCAGTTGGTGTTCCAGGCTGTCGTAGTCGCTGCGGATATTGCGCAGGGTCCGGGCGATATCGGTGACCGCGGCGCGGCGCGCCTTGCCCAGGGTCAGGGCTTCGTCGGTGCGGTGGGCATAGGCGTTGATCAGCAGCTGCAGGCGCCGCTCTACGTCATCCTCACTGTCGAACTTGGCCACGCCCTTGAGGCGCACCTGGGCATACAGCGCCTCGATCTGCCCGTCGACCCGCTGCAAGCCCTGCCAGCTGTCCTGGTAGTCGTTGAGCAATGGCAGCAGGTTGTCCATGGAGTCGTCCACCGGGTCCATGAACGGCGTGCCGAACGGCAGGTCCGCCGGCAGCAACTGACGGCGACGCAGGGCGTCGTCGAGGGTGCGCTGCTTGGCTTCCATGTCGGCAATCTGCCGGCCCACCAGTTGCAGCTTGGCCGACAGTTGCTGGACGCGTTCGGTGAAGGCGTCACTGGAGCGCTTGAGTTCGTCCTGGGCCGCTTCCATCTGCGCCAGCTGTTCCAGCTTCTCACCTTCCTCGGCGCTCAGGGTCTGGGCACGGCGGAAGTCTTCCAGGGCCTTCTGCGCATCCAGTACCTGCTGGTACAGGGCTTCGGTCTGGGTCTTGCTCGCGGCGCGGTCTGCAGCCACGGCAGCTTGGGTCTTGAGCTGCTTGAGCTCTTTTTCCAGGCGCTCTTTCTGATCCCGCAGGGCGGCGCGGTCAGCCAGGGCCTGCAGGGCTGGCGGCTCGATGTGGGAGATGTCGATGGACAGCCCCGGCACTTCGAAACGCTCGCCCTTGAAGCCATCGAGGATCAGCTCCACCGACTTCACCCACTCGCCGTTGTCGTCCAGGGCGATGCCGTGCTCGCCCAGGGGCAGGCTGAACAGCGCGCTGTTGAACAGGCGCATCAGGCGCTCCACGTCCTGCTGGGAGAACTCCTCGCGCAGGCGGGCATAGCTGTTGTTGTCAGCGTGATCGAGTTGCTGCTTGACCGACTTCAGACGTTTTTCCAGGTCCCGCAGGCGCTCTTCCAGGTCTTCGGCGGAGAATTGCCGGGACTGGGCCAGGGCGCCGGCCAGTTCATCGTGGGCATCCTTGGCCGCCAGCAGTTGCTGTTCCAGGACCTTGACGTCATCCACCAGGGCGAAGCGGTGCTTGAGCACCGACAGTTCGCCGAGCCAGCGCTGGGTGCCGGTGATTTCCCGCTCCAGGCGCATCATTTCCTGGGTGCTGCTGCGCTGGTCGTTCTGCAGCGCGTCCTGCTCGTTGCGGTAATGTTCGGCCTGGATGGTCAGCTCTTCCTTGCGGGCGCCGGCGTAGTCCGACCAGGTGCCCAGCAGCGAGTCCAGCAACGGTGACAGGCGATGCAGTTTGCCCCGCAGAATGTCCCGCTGCTTCACGCCGTTGGCCAGGGCCTCCACCAGGGGGCCGGCGGCCACCAGGGAGTTGTAGTCCTGCTCCATGCGTCGTACGTCGCGGAAAGCTTCGTCGCACGCGGCGATGTAGTCGACGCTGCCGGAGCGCAGGCTGTGCTCGAAGGCGTCGAGGAACAGCTGCTTGAGCTTGGCCGCGGTGATTTCGCGCATGTGCAGCAGGTTGATGAACAACGCGCGGAAGGTCTTCAGGCTCTGCTCGCTGGTGGAGCGCAGCGGGATCAGGGTCAGGTCCAGGGGGATCGAGGTGTGGCCGCCCACCAGCAGGCGCCGCAGTTCATCGGGCTTGAGCTCATAGGCCTTGAGGCCCTGGCGCTCCAGGTTGGTGAACAGCTCTTTCTGCCGCAGGCAGGTGTCGTCCTTCTGGTAATGCGCCAGGTCCAGCTGGCCGGCGTAGGCGAAGAACTGGTGGCCGAAACCGCCGCCCGGGCCGCGCCCGACCACGCCGATCACATGGGGGCCGTGGGGTAGCGAGACCTCCACCAGGATGTAGCTGGTGTCGGAAGCGAAGTAGAAGCGCCGGGATTGCTCCAGGCTGTACTTGCCGAAGCTCATGTCCGACATGCGCGCCAGAATCGGGAATTGCAGGGCGTTGATCGACGCCGACTTGCCCAGGTTGTTGGCCCCGTAGACCGACAGCGGCTCTTCCAGGGGGAACAGGCCGAGGCTGTAGCCGGCGGTGTTCAGTAGGGCAAAGCGGCGGATGCCGTAGCGTTCCTTGCTCATGCGTCGAGCTCCTGTTCTTCGGCGATGGCTCGGGCCAGCGCGTCTTCTTCACTTTCTTCGGACTCGTCGAATTCGCTCAGGTCCAGCGGGTCATCGGTCTGCAGCAGTTTCTCGTCGCTGTCGTTGTCCACCAGCACCGGGGTCGGCAACGGCAGCACGCTGTGCAGGCTGGCGGCCAGGTCGCGGTCCTGTTGCACCGACAGGCAGACATCGAGGAAGCGGTGCATCGGCGGCAGGAAGCGATAGATCCCCGGCTCCTCGGCGGCAAAACCCAGCTGGGTCATGCGGCGCATGATCTTCTCTTCCAGCTCTTCCTGGGTCTGCACTTCGGCCTGGATGAACAGGTCGCGGTATTTTTCCAGCAGCGACGGCAGTTCGTCGCGGCCCAGGCTGCCGCCGTCGAGCACGGCGATCGGGTCGCGGCCCTGGTCGGCCAGGTGCTCCACCAGGATGAAGGTGAACAGCGCCAGGCGTTGGGCGGTCTTGTTCACCTGGGCGGCGGCGTTGTCCGGCACGAAGTAGTAGAAGCCGCGGGTATCGCACACCAGCTCGAAGCCCAGGGCCTTGAACAGGGTGCGGTACTGGTCCTGGAAATTCGACAGTTGGGCGTACAGCTCCGGGTCGCGGCGGCTGACGTGGTAACCCTTGAACAGCTCGCGGAAGATCGGCGCCAGCTGGGACAGTTCGGAAAGATCAAGATGCATTGGCGTTGCTCGCAGAATGCTCGGCGGCGTCATCGCGGGCCGAGAGCAGGGCGAAGGAGCGCAGGCTGACCTGGTGCTCCTGGGTGTGGTAGTCGCGGCGTTCGAGGCGCTCGCGCTTGAAGCGTTTTTCCCGGGACAGGCGCGAGAACCAGTACAGCAGTTCGTCGGTGGCGCCATCGGGCTCCTGGTCCAGCAGCCAGCTCATCAGGTCCGGCATCGGCAGGGCGTCTTCGCAGCGCTCGAGCATCTCGCGGACGGTGCGCGGCGCCTTGGGGGCCACGCCCTTGTGGGTCTTGTGGGCCTTGGGGAAGCGCGCGGGCTTGGGTTCGAAGCGGGCCAGGGCGTAGACATAGGCTTCCACCTGGCCGGAGCTGCCGAGGAAGGTGCTTTGCGGACGGGTGAACATCGGCATGGCGGCCTGGGGCACGGCGTCGATGCCCTTGCGGCGGATGGCCGACAGGGCCAGGGCCGCGCCGCGGGTCACGGCGTTATGACGGCGCGCCTCCTCACGCAGCGGCAGCAGCAGTTCCCGGGCATGGCGCAGGGTCAACTGGGCGCTGGTCTGCATTTCCAGGATCCGCGCGTGGGTGCGCAACAGCATGTCGTCGTCCACCAGGTGGCCCAGGCGCTGCTGTTCGGTGAGCATGCGCAGCAGGACGTTCTCCACCTTGCGCACGCCCTGTTCGAAGGCGCCGTCGGCGTTCACCAGCTGGATCATCGGTTCAACGTATTCGTCCCAGGTGGCCAGCACCTCGGCATAGCGCTGGCGCAGGGGGATCTGCCGGTCGCTGGTCTTGGCGCGCTCGGCCACCGCGACCAGGGCCTGTTCGTCGTTGGCGAGCTTCTTCAGGACATCGCGCACGCGCATGTCCAGCAGCCGCAGCTGACGGGCCAGGTCGTTGCCGTCGCGCACGTCGAAGGCGTCCTGGATGTAACCGGCCAGGCGCTCGAGGTGGCGCAGGTAGGCTTCGATCTCCAGGCACAGGCCCAGGCGGTGCTCACGGCGCAGGTAGGCGAGGAAGTCGTGGATCTGCGCATTGAGCTCGAAACGGTTCGGGCTTTTCGCCACCGGGACCAGGATGTCCAGGCGTATCCATACGTCCAGCAGGTGGGTGATGTCCTGGGGCGTGCTGTCCAGTTGTTGGGCAGACAGCTGTGAACGCAGTTCGGCAAGACTCAGGGTGCCTTGGTCGAAGTGCTCGCACAGCGGCTCCAGAAGTGCCCAGTGTTCGGCGAGGGCGCGCAAGACGCGCTTGGGTTCGATCATCGGAATGGCCGGCTGGTTGGCAATGAAAAGCGGCGATTGTACTGCATCAGGGGGCTGACGATTCACCCCCAGGTCCAGGTATGAGACGGACAGTCGCTTTTGTGCGCAATCAACTGCGGGCGATCTTCGGCGAAGGACGGTAGAATCCCCCTCCTCAGTTATCCACAAGTGGCCGACCTTTGCTTATCGAGTCCCGTCGTCGCGCTTATCTGTCCGCCATGCAGGTGGTCAGTTGGCTGCCGCGCAGCGAATTGCCCTTTGCCGCCCCTTCGCGCCCCGAGTTGCTGGCCCTGCCGGAACCGGAGGTGGAGGCGCCGCCTGCCCCTGTGGTCGAGGCCAAGGCCCCCGCGGCGCCGGCGGCAAGGAACGTCGAACGGCCGAAGATCGAGGTGCCGCGCCCCTCCACCGCCCCTGCGCGCCCAGCCAGCAAGGCGCCGACCGAGGGCGAAGAGGCCCCGGCCCCGGTGGTCAAGGCCCCGGTGGTACCGCCGCCGCGTTTTGCCTTGCAGTTGCTGCGGGCCGGCCGTTGCCTGCTGCTGGTGGAGTTACCCACAGGCGAAGCCTTCCAGAGCCGCGACCCGGCCTACCTGTTGCTCAAGGACATGCTGCGCGCCGCCGGCCTGCCGGACAGCCCGCAGATCCTCGCCGAGCCGGTGCGCTGGCCGATGCTGACCCGGGGCAACCTGGACCAGGGCCCCGAGGCTGCGCGGGATTTCGTCCAGGCCTTTGTCGGCGTGCGGATCGAGCAGGAACCCTGTGTCTGTCTGTGGCTGATCGGCCTGCCGGCGGTGCGATTTGCCGGCGAGGCGAATGCCGAATCCTACAACCGCGAACTCCAGGTCGAAGGCCTGGGTTCGGCCTGGGCCCTGCCTGGCCTGGAACTATTGATGGAAGAGCCACAGCGTAAGGCTGATGTCTGGCAAGCCATGCGTCGCTTGATGACGCGCTGGAAAAGCACTGATGAGCAAAATGACCAATGAGTGACGCGTTGACCTTCCGCCTGGCCACCGAAGCGGACCTGGATAGCATCCTGAAAATCGAATATGCGGCGTTCAGCCACCCCTGGACCCGGGGCATTTTCATGGATGCCTTCAAGTCCTACGAGGTCTGGCTGATGTTCGAAGGCAGCCAGCAAGTGGGCCACGGGGTGATCCAGGTGATCATCGACGAAGCGCATCTGCTGAACATCACCGTCAAGCCGGAAAGCCAGGGCCGCGGCCTGGGCCTGCGGTTGCTGGAAGAGCTGATGAAGCGCGCCTACCAGAAGGACGCCCGGGAGTGTTTCCTGGAAGTGCGCTCCAGCAACCAGACCGCCTATCGGTTATACGAGCGTTATGGCTTCAATGAAGTGGGGCGCCGCCGCGACTACTACCCGGCGGTAGGCGGTCGCGAAGACGCCCTGGTCATGGCCTGTACGCTGGTCGACTGAGCCTCTAACCGCACGCGGGCCGCTGTAGGATCTGGCTTGCCAGCGAAGGCGCCATTCGGGGCGATGCACGGCTTGAGGGCCTCTTCGCCGGCAAGCCGGCTCCTGCGGGAGAGCGCGTCATTGAATGCGGTGCAGGGCTCAGGGCTTGCCGTCCAGCGGGTCGCGGCGGGCCAGTTCGGCTTCATCCAGGCCATTGCCGCCACCAATGTTCTCTTCTTCGACAATACTCAGGTCCCAATCGGCCGGTTTGTCGGCACCGGCCTCATGGGCGGAGCGGGCGCCGTCTTCGCGAATCAGGGTTTCCGGGCTCAGGTCATCATCGCTTGCACCGTCGTCCGTGACGCGGTTGCTGGCGCGGGCGGCGGGTTCGTCGTCATCGAAATGCAGCTCCTCCATGGAGCCCATGCGGTCCTGATCGTCGTCGATGGGCTCGGGCTGGGGGGCGTTGTAGGGGCGTCGTGATTCGTTCATGGCGATTACTCATACTTCGGGACTGGATAAAGGGTGGACCCTTGCACGCCCCTGAAGATTCCCCCGCAAGGGATGGCCGGTATCTGTAGCAATAGGCGTGACCTCGACGGGCGGCCGTCTGTCAAAGCAGCGCATCATTCTTGAGGCTTCACAGCATGAACGAACTACAAGATCTGATTGATAACAACGAGCGTTGGGCTGAAGCGATCAAGCAGGAAGATCCGGACTTCTTCTCCAAACTGGCTCGCCAGCAGACCCCGGAATACCTGTGGATCGGCTGTTCGGACGCGCGGGTGCCGGCCAACGAGATCGTCGGCATGCTGCCGGGCGATCTGTTCGTGCACCGCAACGTGGCCAACGTGGTACTGCACACCGACCTCAATTGCCTGTCGGTGATCCAGTACGCGGTGGATGTACTCAAGGTCAAGCACATCCTGGTTACCGGCCACTACGGCTGTGGCGGCGTGCGCGCCTCTATGCAGGATCGCCAGCTGGGCCTGATCGACGGCTGGCTGCGTTCGATCCGCGACCTGTACTACGAGCACCGTGAAGCGCTGGGGCAGTTGCCCACGGAAGAAGAGCGGGTCGACCGTCTGTGCGAACTGAACGTGATCCAGCAGGTGGCCAACGTCGGCCATACCAGCATCGTGCAGAACGCCTGGCATCGCGGGCAGAGCCTGTCGATCCACGGTTGCATCTACGGCATCAAGGACGGTCGCTGGAAGAGCCTGAACGCCACCATCAGCGGCTTCGAGCAGTTGCCGCCGCAGTATCGGCTGCGTCCGGTGGGCGCGGTCTGATCGTCGCTGGCCGCAGGCGGCGATAGGGCGCAGGCTTGCGGGCTCTGTCAGAGCACCGCGACCCTGCGGGTCGATCGCAGCCTGCGGCAGCGGCTACAGGTTGAGCGGCCGGCTCAGAGGTGCGGTACCTCGGTGCTTGGCGCCGGTGCCGGGGCCTTGAGCTGGTTGAGCTGGGTCTTGACCGGTGCACTGGTGCATTTGGCCGCGGCTTGCTGCTCGCTCAGCTTGCGCACCGAGGTGTAGAACAGCTCGCAGGTCTGCACTTTCTGCGTCACCTGCCAGGTCTGGGTGCAACTGCTCAGCAGCGTACTGGGATCGGTTCCCGGCTTGCTGCCCATGCCGGCCTGCCAGCAGGCCGCGCTCAGGTCCTGGCCCATCACTTTCAACCCCGCGGCATCGGCCTTGGCCTGGTCATCGTCGTAGTTCGCCGGGTCTGCCGCGTACCAGATATAGCTCGGGTGGTTGGAGCCCAGCACCGGCACCTTGACCCCCTCGCTGGGGCTGATCTGTGCCAGGCCCAGCACATTCACCGTGACCCCGTACTGCTGCTTGAGCCAATTGCGCACCGGTGCGCCGAAGGCCACCATCGGCAGGGCCGCGCCGCTGGTACTCTGGCTGACCTGCTTGACCATGCTGGTCTGGTAGCTGTTGAAGTAGCTGTAGACCCCCTCCAGGTCCTTGCCGGCACTCGATGGCGCGGCAATCGGCGCGATGTCGACGATGGTCTGGTAGGCCGGGGTCTGCTCGGCGGCGATGCCGTTGGCCGTCAACAGGGTTGCCCAGCGGTCGGTGGTGGCCGACTCCAGATAGTCCTGGGCCTGGGTCAATGAATAGTCCGGCGGGAAGTGCAGCAGCTCGACGCTCTTGCGGTTTTCCAGGGCCATGCCCAGGGGCAGGAACAGGTACCAGCTGTAGGCCCATTTGCCATCGGCATTGAGCTGGCTGGCGCCCTTGTAGGCCAGGTCGCCGGCATCCAGCAGGGCACTCAGGGGCTTGTCGTAGCCGTCCGGCACACCGCTGATGGAGGCCAGGACCTTATCGCCGGTGGTCTTGACACTGACTTTTGCAGCGCTGTAGCCGTCACGCTGCACGCTCTGGGTCAGGTAGTGAGCCACCGTCTCCTCCAGGGTCCAGTTGCGATAGCAGATCACGTTGCAGTTGTTGGGGTAGGCGAAGAGTTGGGTGACGCGCTGGGGGCTGCCCAGATCGACTTCGACATCGGCCTGTGCCGTCGCGCTCAGGGCAGCAGCGGTCAGCGCCAGGGTCATTCCTGCGAATTTGAACATGCTCAGATCCTTTTCAGCGTGAACCCCTTCGAAGGGGGGCAAGACATACTGAAACAGCACCGAGCGGAGAAACAGCCGGGAGTGAAAAAATATCCATTGCCCCGGCCGCGCAGGGTTCAACCAGGCATGAGGCGCGTCCAGGGAAACTCCGGGGCATGGAGCTGACAGACCCGGATGACCACGATCATGACGACCAGATAGATCGGCTGCCAGGGGCTGAAGTGATTCCAGTGCAAGGCGCCCAGCCAGGGGCTGCGGGCACAGAAATCCGGGTCCGGCTGGCCGATGCGCCGCGAATGCAGCAGGCCGATCAGCACAAAGCCCAGGTAGGCCAGTATCCCCAGGGCCCCCAGCCAATAGCCGAACAGGCCCAGCATGACCGCTTGCGGCACCCCGTGGCGCAGCACCAGCCAGTGCTGGTGCGGATTCAGGCGCTTGGGCACCAGGCGCTCGCTCAACCACAGGTCGATGGCCAGCAGGCGGGCGATCGCAGGGGCCCAGGTGTTGAGCAGGATCAGCCCGAAAATCGCCAGGACACCCCCACAGAACAGCCCCATCATCACTGCAAGTTCTTTGCTGTGTTGGGGCTTGTTCATGAAGTACAGGCTCAGGGCCAGCCCCATGGCGACCCCTGACCTGATCCAGCTGTCCACGCCCTGCGGACGCGGCATCAGGTTCTGCCAGAAAAACACATCGCTGCGAGGCAGCCGCTCCAGCAGCGCCGGGAAACGTGAGGCCAGGGTCTGCGACAGCTCCATGCAGGCCTGCCAATGTTCGTCTTCGAAGTGCCGGGTCAGGGCGACCTGACGACGTCGAGGCATGGGGTTCAGCAGCAGGCGAGCCGCGGCAACGTCCGGCGTCGCTTCGCCGGGTTCCCCGGCGTTGGCCAGCAGCTTCTGATAGAAGGCCTCCTGCTGGCAGCGCTCGATCAGCGACTGCCAGAGCCACGCCGGTTCAGGGGTGTTGCCACGGCTTTCGTCCCAGCCGAACAACTGGCATACCCGATCGAACAAGGGTACCTGCCAGGCTTGCTGCTGCAGCAACTGCAGCATTTCATGCTGCCAGTTCTGGCGATGATCGAAGATCCGCAGCCAGGGTTGTGCGCAGTAGCTCGTCAGGCGTTCGAGGAAGGCCCGCTCCTGGCCGGCTTGCAGCAACGCTTCCAGCGTCCGGCGGTATTCCTGCAACAGCGTCTTGACCAGGAATGCCTCTTGCCAGGCCTCCATGGGCGGTTGTTGCCAGGGTGTCAGCCAGTCCAGATGCTCGGCGGCCCAGCCGATGATCGCGGCGTATTGCTCGGGGTGGGCGCAGCACGCCACCAGCAGGCGCTGCAGGAAATCGTCCTCGCAGCCCTGCAGCCGAGCCTGTTGCCAGCGCTCTGGCAGGCTCTCTACGCTCAGCCCCTTGAGCAGCGGCAATGCGCTAGTGGCTGGAGCGGGTAGGGGGGCGGGATCCTGCGGGGCGGGCGGGACCCAGTCCGCCAGCGGTTCGACGGACAGGGGGACGTCTTCAAGCAGGCTGGCCCATTGCTGGGCCTGGGAAGGGCCCCTCGGCGTTGGCCGCGGGGCGGCCACGTCCATCTCTATCAGGCCCGACCAGGCCTGCAGGTTGTCCGGGGGCGGTGCCTTAGTGGAGGCGGTCTGGATCACCGCGACTTCATCCGCGATCTCTTCCCGCCAGCGGGCCAGTTGCAGCGCCCGCTCATAGGCTTCACGCAGGCGCTGGAAGCCTTCGGCATCCTCGTCCGGACGGGTGATCTTCAACTGCCGGGCATAGCTGCGCTTGATGCTGCGTTCGTCGGCGTCCTCGGGCAACTCCAGCAGGGACCAGCAATCCATGTTGCCGCTCCTCAGTGCCAGTGGCCGTTTTCCAGGTGTTGCAGCTGTTCACTGAGCTGGCTGCGCACTTCGCGGATCTTGCGCTCGTCCTGGGTTTCCAGCACTTGCTGGAATTGCCCGGCCCAATAGCCGATCTGTTCGCGCAACTCCCCCAGGCTCTCCTGATACAGGCGTTCCAGTCGGGCGCTGAGCAGCGTGTTGACCTGCTGGTCGCGGGGGTGAATCTTCAATTGCGCCAGGGCCTTGAGGCGCTCCTGGATTTCTTCCGGAGTCAGCACGCCGGGGTTGTTTTCGATCACCAGGGAATGGCTTTCCCCGGTCAGCGGGATGCTCACCTGGGCTTCCAGCAGGCCGTTGATGTCGTAGGTGAAGCGCACGTCCAACGAGACTTCGCCGGCGGGGCGCTTGGGCACGCGCATTTCCAGCTGGCCCAGGGCGACGTTGTCGCGCACCAGGCGGCTTTCGCCCTGGAAGATCTTCAGCAGCACCTGCTCCTGGTTGTCATGCAAGGTCTGCACGGTCTTGACCCGGCTTACCGGCACCACGCTGTTGCGCTCGATGATCGGCAGGTAGTGCCCGCTCTCGATCTGGTTGCCGTATTGCTGGGAGGTCTCGATCCCCAGGGTGTAGGAGCAGACGTCGGTCAGCACCACTTCTTCCAGGGCCGCCGAGCGTGCCTTGAGGGCCGCCTGGACCGCCGCGCCCTGGGCCACCACTTGGTCGGGATCGAGGCTGATGGAGGGAAAGCGCCCGAACAGCCCGGCCGCCAGCTTGCGCACCAGGGGCATGCGGGTGGCGCCGCCCACCAGGAGGATTTCATCCAGGTCGCTGACGCGGATCCGTGCATCGCGCAGGGCGCGTTCGATGGGCGCCCGCAGGCGTTCCAGCAGCGGCGCATAGAGGCTGGCCAGTTGCGCCTGGGTGATGGTCTGGGTCCATTGCCGGCCATCGACCCGCAGGCTGAATTCGGCACTGGGCTCCTGGCCGAGGGCGCGGCGCACGCGCTCGGCTTCCCGGCGCAGTGCCTGGAGCACGCTCTGGCGTTCGGGAAAGCCCGCGGCCTGGGCCTGCTGTTCGAGGAAGTGTTCCAGCAGCAGGTTGTCGAAGTCCTCGCCGCCGAGGAAGTTGTCGCCGGCGCTGGCGCGGACTTCCATGACCCCGTCGAACAGCTCCAGAATCGACACGTCGAAGGTGCCGCCACCGAGGTCGAAGACCAGGAACGAGGTTTCCCGGTCACGCTGGTGCAGGCCGTAGGCCAGGGCTGCCGCGGTGGGTTCGTTGATCAGTTTTTCCACCTTGAGCCCGGCCAGTTCGCCGGCAATCCGCGTGGCCTTGCGCTGGGCATCGCTGAAGTAGGCTGGCACGCTGATCACCGCTTCCTCCACCGGTTCGCCATAGGCCCGCTCAACGTCTTCCTTGAGGCTCTTGAGCACCAGGGCCGAGAGTTCTTCGGGGCGGTAGGTACGTTCCCCCAGGCGCACTTCGGTGGCGCTGCCCATGTAGCGCTTGAACAGCGCCGTGGTGAGCTGCGGGTGCGTGTGCAGGCGCTCCCTGGCGGCTTGCCCCACCAGGATCCGGCCTTCGTCGTCCAGGCCCACCACGCTGGGGGTCAGCAGTTCGCCCAGGGCATTGGGCACCAGCTCGCTGGCGGTTTCGCGCCAGACCGCGACCAGGCTGTTGGTGGTCCCCAGGTCGATACCTACGATCATGACGACGAACTCCCTTTCCAATCGGAAAACAGATGAAACAAATAGGTGGTGCGCAGGATATTACCCGCCGGGTGGATGGGTAAAGTGGGTGATGTTATATGGCTATCATTTGTGCCGGTGCCGCAGAACCGAAGCCGGGCTTGGGTTTCGGTTCTGCGGTGGCAGGTGGGCCCGTTGCGGGCCCGGCCGGGGTCAGGCCGTGAAGTGCAGGGCGTTGGTCAGGTCGCCCATGGGCTTCTGGCCCCGGGCGATCATGGCCTGGTCACGTTCCTTGATGCCGTCCAGGGTTTCCAGCTGGAACACCCGGGTGATCAGCCGCAGGATCGAGGCGGTGTCGTAGACCGTGTGGTCCACCGTGCCCTTGCGGGCGAACGGCGATACCACCAGCGCCGGAATCCGCGTGCCCGGGCCCCAGCGGTCGCCCTGGGGCGGTGCCACGTGGTCCCACCAGCCGCCGTTTTCGTCAACGGTGACGATCACCACCATGTTTTTCCACTGCGGGCTTTCCCGCAGCACTTTCAATGCCCGGTCGATATGCCGGTCGCCGGCGGCCACATCGGCATAGCCGGCGTGCAGGTTGAGGTTGCCCTGGGGCTTGTAGAAGGTCACCGCCGGCAGCTTGCCGGCCTCGGCGTCGGCGAAGAACTTGTTGGTGCTCGACTCGTCCCCCAGGCCGCCGTCCCGCAGGCGCTTGGCCCGTTCGGCGGGGTTTTCCGGGCCCTGGCGCACGAAGTAGTTGAAGGGCTGGTGGTGGTACTGGAAGTTGGGGATCTTGGGAATCCCGCCGGAATCCTTGAACTGCTCCAGGGTCGCCTGCCAGGCGCCGCCGTACCAGGCCCAGTCGACGTTCTTCTTCGACAGCTTGTCGCCGATGTGTTCGTGGGTTTGAGGCACCAGTACGCTGGGCAGGTCCGGCTTGGCGTAGTCCGGGCGCTCCGGGTCGCGGATCCAGGTCGGCCAGTAGGGCGGGGCCATGGTATTGACCGCGTAACCGTCCGGGGTCAGGGCGCTGGGACCGAACTGCGGAGCGCCGTCCATGGCACTGGCCGGGGACTTGTCCAGGGGCTTGAGGCGGGTGCCCTTGGGGTCGTCGCCCTGCAGGGTGGCGATCTGCGACTTGGCCACCGAGTTGGCGGCATCGGGGTAGAACGGCACCTTGGCGCTGATCAGGTACTGGTGGTTGAGGAACGAGCCACCGAATGCCCCCTGGAAGAAGTTGTCGCAGAGCACGAACTCCCGAGCCACGTCCCACAGGCGCAGGGAGTAGCGGGTCTGGGCGTAGTGGCCCATGGTCAGGGCGCCGGAGTCGGCCCAGGCCACGAAGCTGTCGTTCTTGCCGCCGTTGATCTGCATCTGGTTCTGGTAGAACACGTGCCACAGGTCGCGGGTCACCAGGCCCAGGGGCAGGTCCTCGCCACTGGGCCCCTTGAGGGCGAAGGGGGCATTGGGCAGGTTTTCCTGGAACTGGGTTTCCACCGGGTAGGTGATGCCGTCCAAGGTCTGCGGGCCCACCTGGAGAATGCCGCCCCAGATCGGCGGCAGTTTCTGCAACAGGTTGCCGTCGCGGTCGCGCTGCTGGAAGTCTTCGGGCTTGAGGGCCGAGAGCGGTTTCTCCACCCCGGGAAAGTTGGCGAACAGGTTGTTGAAGCTGCGGTTCTCGGCGAACAGTACCACTACGTTTTTCACCTGCTCCTGCAGCGCCTTGTCCAGTTCGGCCGGGGACAAGGGGCGTTCCACCGGCGGTTTGCCTCCTGGCTCGCCGGGCTGGCCGCAGGCGCTCAGGGTGGCGCCGACCCCCAGAACCGCAACGCCGCCTAGGAAGCGGCGGCGGCTGGTATCGGCAGGCTGGTCGGTGGCGGATTCGGGGGTGTCGCGCAGGTCGGTATCGTCGCTCATGTCGGCTCCTTGCTCGGCTCTCTGAGGATTCGTTACAAAGTATTTCGGTCGCACGGTAACAACCGAATATGACGCAAAGGCTACAGGAATGCGGCACGGCCTGGCTGTCTGGGCCCTGGATAAATCTGCGATTGGGCCGGCGGGCCGTTATCCACAGGCCCGCTGTGCAGCGGGCCTGTGGCTCTGTCAGGGAATGACCGGCGGCAGGTAGGACAGGGTGGTCCCCAGGGCCCAGAGCAGCACCAGCACCAGGGGCGCATGCACCAGCAACTGGACAAAGGAGAAGCCGATCAGGTCCCGGGCCTTCAAGCCCAGCACCCCCAGCAGCGGCAGCATGTAGAAGGGGTTGATCAGGTTCGGCAGGGCCTCGGCGGCGTTGTAGATCTGTACCGCCCAGCCCAGGTGGTACTGCAGGTCATTGGCCACCTGCATCACGTAGGGCGCCTCGATGATCCACTTGCCGCCGCCCGAAGGAATGAAGAAACCCAGCACCGCCGAGTACAGCCCCATCAGCAGCGCGTAGGTGTCGTGGGAAGCGATCTGCACGAAGAAGGTCGAGATGTGGTGGGCCAGGGTCTGGCCATCCACGCCCTTGACCACGGTCATCAGCGCGGCGATCGAACCGTACAGCGGGAACTGGATCAGCACCCCGGTGGTGGTGGGTACTGCCCGGGCCACGGCATCGAGGAAACTGCGCGGGCGCCAGTGCAGCAGGGCGCCGGCCATCAGGAACAGGAAGTTGTAGGTGTTGAGCCCGGAGATCGCGGTGATCGCCGGTTTGGTGGCGAACTCGTGATACAGCCAGCCGGCCGCCAGCAGCGCCAGGAGAAGGGTCAGCAGCGGGCTGTATTCCAGCCATTCGCCAGGGCGGGTCCGGGGTTGCGGCTTGGGCATGCTGAAGCTCGGGTCGACCCCGCAGGCCTGGGCATCCCGGGCGCTGCCGGGGCCGGGCGCCGTGGCGTAGGCGACGATCAGCGAGACCACCACCAGGGCCAGCAGCAGGACGCCGGATTGCCAGAGAAAGATGGTCTGGGAGAAGGGAATGACCCCGGTGATGGCCAGGATCGACGGTGGCAGGCTGCCGGGGTTGGCCTGCAACTGCGCCGCCGAAGACGACAGCCCCAGGGCCCAGACCGCGCCCAGGCCCAGGTAGGCGGCAGCGCCGGCGGCGCGGTAGTCCATGCGCAGTTCGGTACGCCGGGCCAGGGCCCGCACCAGCAGGCCACCGAACACCAGGGACAGGCCCCAGTTGAGCAGGGAGGCGACCATGGAAATCAGCGCCACCCAGGCCACCGCCGAGCGGCCGTTCCTGGGAATGCGCGCCAGCTTGTCGATCAGCTTCACCGCCGGCGGCGAGCTGGCTACCACATAGCCGCCAATGACCACGAAGGCCATCTGCATGGTGAAGGGGATCAGGCTCCAGAAGCCGTCGCCAAACGCCATGGCGGCATCGGTGGGCTTGGCGCCCATGGCCAGCGTGGCCAGGGCAACGATGATCACCGCCAGCGCGGCGAACACCCAGGAGTCGGGAAACCAGCGTTCGGCCCAGTTCGAGCAGCGCAGGGCAAAGCGGGCGGAGCGGCTATCTTGAATATCAGCGGCCACGTGAGTACCTCGGATTTCTTATGTTTATAAGGAGGTCGGCCGCCCCAGGCAGAGGCGGCCGAGAACTGTGCAAGAATGCGGCAATTGCCACGGACTGCAAAGGATCTCAACGCCCATGTCATTTTCCCCCGAAGAACGCGCCGCACTGCTCAAGGTCAAGGGTGTCGGTTCTACCGTGGTCGCTCGCCTGGAACAACTGGGCATCACTTCCCTGGCCCAGCTGGCCGCCGCCGATGCCCTGCACATCGTCACCCAGGCTGCGGCTCTGGTGGGTTCCAGTTGCTGGAAGAACAGCCCCCAGGCCCGCGCGGCGATCCAGGCGGCGATCGCCATGGCCAAAGGCAACTGAAGCGGTGCAGCGCCACCCGTCTTTCGCCTATCAGGCGGTCTACCGCTACCTGTTGCAGTGGATCGACAACGCCGCCAGCGATCAGGAGCAACGCCTGCCGTCATTGCGCGAACTGGCACAGCGGCTGAAGGTTTCCCTGTCCACCATCAAGTACGCCTACGCCCTGCTGGAAGACGAGGGGCGCATCTGTTCGCGGCCGCGCCAGGGCTATTTCACCCGGGCCCTGGCCGCCGCGACCGTGCCCGAGGCCGGTGAGGATCTGCTCGACAACCTCTATGCCCAGGCCCGCCTGCCGGGGCGCCTGGCGCTGTGCAGCGATGCGCCGGCGATGCTGCTGTCGCTGGAGCAACCCTTGCTGATGACCGAGCGCGAACTGGCCCGCCAGTACCCGCGCAACCAGGCACCGCTGTACCAGCCCCTGGGCGAGCAGGAGCTGCGCAGCGAACTGGCCCGGCGCTACACCTGCTCCAGCCGCGACTACTGGCAGGCCGACCAGGTGTTCCTGGGGGCCGATCTGCACAGCGTGGTGGAGTTGGCGTTGCGGGCGCTGGACCTGGACGGCGGCGTGGTGCTGGTGGAGTCCCCGTGTTCCTGGGCGATCCTGCGCCAGTTGCGGGCGGCGCGCCTGCGGATTATCGAGCTGCCCCTGGATGCCGGCGGGCGCTTCGATCTGCAGCAGGTGCAAGCGCTGCTTCAGCGCGAGCCGGTGCGCCTGGCGGTGTTCTCCTCGACGGTGAACATCCCCCACGGCAGCCTGATGCCCGCCGCCGACAAGCAGCAGCTGTGCCGCTGGTTTGCCGAGCGGGGGATCTGGCTGCTGGAGAACGACAGCTACGGAGCATTCAGCTTCGTGCCCGGCGCTGCTCGCTATCGGGATTTCGCCGACCCCGAGCGCCTGCTGGTGTTCGCCAGCCTGGACAAGGCCATCGGCGCCGAGGCGCCCTTGAGCTACGTGCTGAGCCGCAGCCTGGGCCCGGCCTTGCAGCGCCAGTGCCTGGAGCGGCGCTTTCGCCTGTCGCCGATCCGCCAGAAGGCCGTGGCCCGGCTCTTGAGTTCCGGTCGCGTAGACCAGCACGTGCTGAAACTGCGGGGCATGCTGCAACAGCGGATGAAGCAGTTGCAGCAACTGCTGGACGAGCAGGCCGGCGGGCTGTTGCATGCGCCGCTTGCCGCCGGCGGCGCGACCTTGTGGGTCGAAGCCAGGCGCCCGGTGCCGATGACCCGGGTCTACGAGCGCCTGCTGGCCGACGGCATCGTCATCGCCCCGGGGGCGATCTTCAGCCAGCAGGGCTTGTGGCAGCAGCACCTGCGCCTGAGCTTCACCCTGGACTGGAGCAAGGATATCCAGGGCGCCCTCGGGCTGTTGGCGCGGGCGGTGAGTCAGGCCTCCTGAACCACCCCATAACAATGCTGCAACTGCGGAAAGGCCTGCTCCCGAACCTCTGCGGCGAAGCGTTCGCAGGCCTGGCTGATCAGGGCGCCGGCATCGGCGTATTGCTTGACGAAACGCGGCACCTGGGGCCCGCCCAGCCCCAGCAGGTCTTCGGTCACCAGTACCTGGCCGTCGCAGGCCGGGGAGGCGCCGATGCCAATGGTCGGCATCGGCGAGAAGTCGCTGATGCGCCGCGCCAGGGGCTCCGCAACCCCTTCCAGCAACAGGCTGAAGGCGCCGGCCTCAAGGTGGGCCCGGGCATCTTCCTCGATCTTGCGGGCCGCCTCGCTGTCGAGCCCCTGGGCCTTGAACCCGCCCATCTGGTTGACGAACTGCGGCATCAGGCCGATATGCGCCATCACCGGAATGCCCCGCTGCACCAGGAACTCCACGGTGGGCGCCAGGGCCCGGCCGCCCTCCAGCTTGAGGGCGGCGCAACCGGTGCGGGCCATCACCTCGGCGCAATTGCGGTAGGCCTGTTGCGGGGATTCCTGGTAGCTGCCGAAGGGCATGTCGGCAATCACGCAGGCCAGGCGGCTGCCGGCCACCACCGCGCGGGTGTGGGCGATGATTTCCGCCAGGCTCATGTCCAGGGTCGAGGTGCGCCCGTAACCGACCATGGCGGTGGAATCACCGATCAGGATGAAATCCACGAAGGGGTCCATCAGCCGCGCCATGTGGCTGGTATAGGCGGTGAGGGAAACGATCTTCTGCCGGCCTTTCATGGCCACCAGTTGCGGGACGCTCAGGCGCTGGGTGCGGGTATGGCTGCTCATGACGACTTTCCTGATTCTGCTTGGGTGGGAAAGTGCCCGATTATTGGCCTGGCGCGCGGCCGTTCAAGGTACAGAAAACCCCGGAAAACCAACCCAGGGCCGGGAACGGGTTGTTCCCCGGATCTTTTGCGTAGACCATGAGCGCCTTTGCTTTGTGCTGCCATCGAGTTGCTTTATGACCCCTTCCACTGAGTCGTCGCCGGCGCGCTTTTCCCGCTCCGACTACAAGACCCTGGGCCTGGCCGCCCTGGGCGGTGCCCTGGAAATCTACGACTTCATCATCTTCGTATTTTTCGCCCTGACCCTGAGCCAGCTGTTCTTTCCCCCGGAAATGCCCGAGTGGTTGCGCCTACTGCAGAGCTTCGGAATCTTCGTCACCGGCTACCTGGCCCGGCCCCTGGGCGGCATCCTCATGGCCCATTTCGCCGACCGCCTGGGGCGCAAGAAGGTCTTCAGCCTGAGCATCCTGATGATGGCGCTGCCCTGCCTGCTGATCGGCATCATGCCGACCTATGCCCAGATCGGTTATTTCGCGCCCTTGCTGCTGCTGGCGCTGCGGGTGCTGCAAGGTGCCGCCGTGGGCGGCGAAGTGCCCAGCGCCTGGGTGTTCGTCGCCGAGCACGCGCCGCGGGCCCATCGCGGTTATGCCCTGGGCTTTCTCCAGGCCGGGCTGACCTTCGGCTACCTGCTGGGCGCCCTGACCGCGACCCTGCTGGCGCGGGTCTTCAGCCCCGAGGAAATCCTCGACCACGCCTGGCGCTATCCCTTCCTGCTGGGCGGCGTGTTCGGCGTGATCGGCGTCTGGCTGCGCCGCTGGTTGAGCGAAACCCCGGTGTTCGTGGCGCTGCAGCACCAGCGCGATGCCGCCGCCGAACTGCCCCTGCGCACCGTGTTGCGGGAACACCGGCTGGCGATCCTGCCGGCGCTGATCCTCACCTGCGTGCTGACCTCGGCGGTGGTGGTGTTCGTGGTCATCACCCCGACCATGATGCAAAAAAACTTCGGCATGAGCGCCAGCCACACTTTTGCCCTGAGCAGCCTAGGGATTGTCTTTCTCAACATTGGTTGCGTGCTGGCGGGGCTGATCGTCGACCGCCTCGGTGCCTGGCGCACGGTGATGCTCTATAGCCTGCTGCTGCCACTGGGCATCGCCGTGCTCTATGGCTGCCTGATCAGCGGCGGCGCCTGGATCGGCCTGGCCTATGCCATCGCCGGCTTGGGCTGCGGCGTGGTGGGGGCGGTGCCGTCGGTGATGGTGGGCCTGTTTCCGGCGCGGATTCGCGTGTCGGGGATCTCCTTCACCTACAACATCGCCTATGCCCTCTGGGCCAGTACCACGCCGTTGCTGCTGATCGCACTGATGCCCTGGAGCCCCTGGATCTGCGTGATCTACTGCGCAGTGATGGGAGCGGTGGGGGTCGTCAGCGCCGCTTACTTCGGCGGCCGTGTGGGTGAGGAAGGGCCTGCGGCAGCGAGAGAAAGCTGCATGGCTGACCAACGCTAGGACTTTTCTTCGGCCTGCTGTGATTCAGCGAGGCGGCGAGCTAGAGCCTTCACCAAAACGCCTCTTGATCCCGCGTGAAACCGGGCTGAAAAAGGGCTTTCAGCCCCCGGTTTTTTCCCGCTAATCTCCCGGAACGCGCGGCCTGCGCTTGGGTTTCCGGGAGCTGTCTTGATTCGTTCGACGCTGTGTTCCTTGCGAAATTTCTCCGCCTTGGCGCCACTGTTACAAGTGGCGCTGATGAGCTTCGTGCTGGGGTTGGTGTTTGCCCTGATCCAGGCCTGGACCTGCACTCAACTGGACTACGGCCTGGAGGGCGCCAGCCCCGACAGCTTGCGCTCCCGGGTGATCGCAGTGGAGGCCGGGGCGCTGCTGGTGGAGGAACTCGACACCGGGGAGCGCCAACGCTTGCGCCTGAACCGCGAACTGACCCGGCTCCAGCTGCCACTCGCTCAACTGCCGGGGCAGACCCTGGTTCTCAGCCACCTGCGGGGGTACCTGCTCAGTTGTCGCCGCGACGATCAACCCGGGTGCAGCGCCCTGTGTTCCAGCGCCGCAGAGTGCCAGCAGCGCCTGCGCCAGGGCGACTCGTGTGTTGGCATGCTGGGCTTTGCCTGGCTCGTCAGCCTGATCTGCGGGCTGCTGCATGGCTCGGGGCATCGACCGTTCTGGCCGCGAGCGGGCTCCTGAGGCCGCTTTCGCGGGCAAGCCCGCTCCTGCAGGTGCTCCGGCTTGCCGGCGAAGAGGCCCCCGGGCCTGCTGTCATTCGGGCAGCAGTTGTTCCAGATAGCGGGTGCGTTCGGTGCTCAGGCGGGTCACGCAGAGGTTGATCAGGGTCACATGGGCCGGCTTGCCCGGTTCCACTTCGAAGGCCTCCAGCACGCAGGTGCTGTCGCGGTATTTGATCCAGGCGCGTTGGGCGTTCTTCAATTTGCCGAGGTATTCCTGTTCTTGCAGCAGGCTGCTGGGGTACAGGTTGTGCACCCGGACCAGCAGCGCCTGATAGCTCTGGTTGAGTGCGGCGTCGGCCCGCTCCTTGTCCTGCTGGGCGCAGCGGTCGACCTGTTCGCTGACGCTGATGTGCTCGCAATCCAGCGCTGCGGCCTGGGCAGGCGCCCAACCAGCGGCGCCTGCAATTACGGCGATGACGAGGCCAAAGATCCAGGGCTGATAAGGCATGTCGGTCCCTTGCGCTGAGAATGAAGCGGGCATTCTACAGCGCTGTTCCCAATGCAGAAGGGCTGGCCTGCCCACCACGGCCAGCGGTTATTGCAACCAGTGCCAGAGCAGCAGCGTCCCCACCAGCCCGACCACGGAAACAATGGTCTGCAGCACCGACCAGACCCAGAGTGTCTGCTTGAGTTGCAGGCCGAAATACTCGCGCACCATCCAGAACCCGGCGTCGTTCACGTGGCAGAAGAACACCGAGCCGGCGCCGATGGCCAGCGCCACCAGGGAGCTTTGGGTGGCGGCCAGACCGGCCATCATCGGCGCCAGGATGCCGGCGGTCGTGGTGGTGGCCACGGTAGCCGAGCCGGTGGCCTGGCGCAGGGCCACGGCGATCAGCCACGCCAGGAGGATATACGGCAGGTGCGCGCCTTCGGCCACCTTGCTGATGGTCTGGCTGACCCCGGCATCCAGCAGCGTCTGTTTGAGCCCGCCGCCGGCGCCAATGGTCAGCAGCAGCACGGCAATCGGTGCCAGGCTTTTGCGCAGGGTGTTGCCGACCTGGTCCCGGGCCATGCCGTTGGCCCAGCCCAGGCAGATCACCGCGGCGATCACCGCCAGGCCCAGGGCGATCAGGGGTTCGCCGAGAAACTTCAGGGTCAGGGCCAGGGTGTTCTCCGGGCTCATGGCGACCTTGGCCAGGGTGCTGCCGAGCATCAGCAGCACCGGCAGCACAATGATCAGCAGCGACACGCCGAAGCCCGGCTGGCGCGGGGCCTTGGGCGCAGCACTGAACAGCGCGCCGAGCTCCGCCGGTTCGCTGACCTGCAGGCGCTTGGACAACCAGTTGCCATACAGCGGGCCGGCCAGGATCACCGCCGGCACGGCCAGGCACAAGCCCAGCAGCATGGTCAGGCCGAGGTCGGCGTGCAGGGCGCTGACGGCAATCAGCGGGCCCGGGTGCGGGGGCATCAGCGCGTGCAGGGTGGTCATCCCGGCCAGGGCCGGAATGGCGATTTTCAGCAGCGGCAGGCCCGAGCGGCGGGCCATGACGAAAATGATCGGCACCATCATCACCAGCCCCACTTCGAAGAACAGCGGCAGGCCGATGACCATCGCCACCAGGGCCATGACCCAGGGCAGCGACTTGCCCTTGCCCAGGCCCAGCAAGGTCGAGGCGATGCGGTCGGCGGCGCCGGACTCGGCCATCAATGCGCCGAGCATCGAGCCCAGGGCAATGATGATCCCGGCCTCGCCGAGAATCGCCCCGGCGCCCTTGCTGAAGGCCTTGGCCACTTCCTCCGGTGGCAGGCCTGCGCCCACCCCGGCAATGAAGGTGCCGATCAGGATCGACAGGAACGGCGGCAGTTTGGTGGCGCTGATCAGCACAATGATGCTGGCGATGGCCACCAGGCAGCAGATGATCAGGCGGGTGTCGTGGACCATCCAGGCGGCAGTCGATACATCCAAGGCGGGACTCCTCAATCGGCTATTTTTATCTGTTACGTTTTGTTTCACTTTTTTGGGAGCATACCCGAGGCGCCCGCCGCAGAGGGCTTATGCGCACTTTTGGTGCATTCGTTAGCCGGCTAACTATGGGCCTGCCCTGGATAACCGGCGGATAACCGGCAGATGACAATTCGCTTATCCAGCCCTGGGCACCTGGCCAATCGAACTATCATCAGAGCCACGCTTTACCAGCCAAACGAGGATCTTTCATGGGCGCAGGACACAGTCACGGCCAGGTACGGGCCGGGCATGAACGCAAGTTGTGGATGGCCCTGGGGCTGACCGGCAGCTTCATGCTCGCCGAGGTCATCGGGGCCTTTGTCACCGGCAGCCTGGCGCTGCTGTCGGATGCCGCGCACATGCTCACCGATACCCTGGCGCTGGCCATCTCCCTGGTGGCGATCCAGGTCGCCAAGCGCCCGGCTGACCGCAAGCGTACTTTCGGTTATGCGCGCTTCGAGATCCTCGCCGCGGCGTTCAACGCCCTGCTGCTGTTCGTGGTGGCGTTCTACATTCTGTTCGAGGCCTGGCAACGCCTGCAGGCACCGGCCGAGATCCAGTCCACGGGAATGCTGGTGATCGCGGTGCTGGGGCTGATCGTCAACCTGATCTCCATGGGCCTGCTGGCCTCCGGCAGCAGCCAGAGCCTCAACGTCAAGGGTGCATACCTGGAGGTATGGAGCGACATGCTCGGTTCACTGGGGGTGATCATCGCCGCGCTGGTGATCATGTTCACCGGTTGGGGCTGGGTCGATTCCCTGGTAGCCGCGGCCATCGGCCTGTGGGTGTTGCCACGGACCTGGACCCTGCTCAAGGAGAGCATGAACGTGCTGCTGCAAGGGGTGCCGGACGGGGTCGACATCGACCAGGTGGAGCAGGCCATACGCCAGGTGCCGGGGATCAGCGACGTGCACGACCTGCATATCTGGGCCCTGACCAGCGGCAAGAACGTGCTTAGCGCGCATCTGGTGGCGCACCTGCAAGGGCGGGATGAACAGGCGATCCTGGCCGAGGTCACCGAGCTGCTACAGGAGCGCTTCGACATTGCCCACGTCACCTTGCAGGTGGAGCAGGCAGGGTTTCATGAGCAGGTGCATGAACATTGAGGGAGCCGCGCTTGCGTCTTGTGCAGGAGCCGGCTTGCCGGCGAACACGGCCGTGCCTCAGTCGCGTTCTTCAAGGACATAACCCACACCGCGCAGGGTGTGGATCAGCTTGCGTTCGAAAGGGTCGTCGATCTTGGCCCGCAGGCGGCGGATCGAGACTTCCACCACATTGGTGTCACAGTCGAAATTCATGTCCCAGACAAAGGAAATGATCTGGGTCCGCGACAGCACCACGCCGCTCTGGCGCATCAGCAGGTGCAGCAGGGCGAACTCCTTGGTGGTCAGGTCGATGCGCTGCTTGCCGCGAAAGGCCCGGTGCCGGCCCTGGTCCAGCTCCAGGTCGGCGACCCGCAGCACATCCGGCACCGGCGCCTGTTCGCTGCGGCGCATCAGGGTGCGGACCCGGGCCAGCAATTCCGGAAACTGGAACGGCTTGACCAGGTAATCGTCGGCGCCCAGGTCCAGGCCACGGATCTTGTCCGCCAGCCGGCCCTGGGCGGTGAGCATCATCACCCGGGTGCTGCTGTCCTGGCGGATCTGCCCGAGCACGCCCCAGCCGTCGATGTGCGGCAGGTTGATGTCGAGGATCACCAGGTCGTACGCATGCTGGCGAGTCAGGTGCAGGCCGTCCGCGCCGTTGTTGGCGCAATCCACCACGTAGCCACTTTCAGTCAGCCCCTGATGCAGGTAGTCAGCGGTCTTGGGTTCGTCTTCGATGACCAGAATACGCATGAAAATGAGGTTCTCGGCAGGTGGGGGACAGTAACGAAAAGACGCGAATAATCAGCGGGCCAATGCTCGAAAGTTGTGCGGCCCCGTGCCGTATTCGTGTTCTTTAAAGTTCGCTTGCTGGCACTTGAAAAGTGCTCTTGATGTTCACTTCGAATAGCCGGATGTTAATACAGAACCTTGAGCCAGAGCCTTTGCTAACGGATTTGTAATCTTTGCGCCACCCTGCTGATAAGCACTGAAAGTTACAGTTGGCCGAACTTGAAACTCTCCCTGTCAATGGGCGAACTGCTGCAGTTTCATATCGGCCGGAACTCCTGTGGATAAGCGTCGATATGGTGCGCTGCAACTTCGCAGACACTTTGCCTCCATAGGGGCCGGAACTTGTTATGCCGACTTTCCCGAGAATATCTGCCCGGGCAGCACGCACCTGCGTCCTGACCCTGTTGCTGGCCCTGGCGAGCCAATCTGCAAGCGCCGTTGAGCAACCGCTGTTGAGCCTGGACAGCGCCCTGGCCCGAGCCTTTGCCAACAACCCTGAACTGGCCGCCGCACGCTGGGAGATCGACATCGCCCAGGGCGCCCGCCAGCAGGCCGGGCTCATCCCCAACCCGGTGCTGTCGGTGGACGCCGAGGACACCCGCCGGGATTCGCGCACCACTTCGGTCAAGCTCAGCCAGGCCCTGGAGCTGGGGGGCAAGCGCGGAGCACGGATCGACGTGGCCAGTCGCGGTCAGGAACTGGCGGCCCTGGAGCTGGAGCGGCGTCGCAACCAGTTGCGTGCGGATGTTCTGGATGCCTATTACACGGCGCTGCGGGCCCAGGAACGCACCCAACTGGCCGGGCGCTCCCTGGCCCTGGCCGAACGGGGCGTGGCGGTAGCCCAGGGCCGGGTCAACGCCGGCAAGGCCTCGCCGGTGGAAGCCACCCGGGCCCAGGTGCAACTGGCCGAGGTGCGCCTGGAACTGAACCGGGGGCAGATGGAGCAGGACAATGCCTACCGACGCCTGGCCATGGTCACTGGCGCGGCCACCAGCGACTTTGCCGGGGTGCAGGAGCAGCCCCTGGCACTGGCGGCGCTGCCGGCTCCGGCACAGTTGCTTGGCCGCCTGCCGGAAACCACCGAACTGCGCCTGGCGGAGCAGGAAGTGGTGCAGCGCGAGGCGTCCCTGGGGCTGGAGAAGGCCCAGCGCATTCCCGACCTGGACGTCAGCGTGGGCAGCCAGTACGACGCCAGCGCCCGGGAGCGGGTCAACCTGGTAGGGCTGTCGATGCCTTTGCCGCTGTTCAATCGCAACCAGGGCAACGTGCTGTCCGCCGCCCGCCGCGCCGACCAGGCCCGGGACCTGCGCAACGCCACCGAATTGCGCTTGCGTACCGAAACCCGCCAGGCCCTGGAACAGTGGAACACCGCCCGGGGCGAGGTGCAGTCCTTCAACCAGACCATCCTGCCCGCCGCCCAGCGTGCGGTGGACAGCGCCACCCAGGGCTTCGAGATGGGCAAGTTCAGCTTTCTCGACGTTCTCGATGCTCAACGCACCCTGATCGGCGCGCGTACCCAGTACCTCGCCGCGGTGGCGCAAACCACCGATGCCTGGGTACGGATCGAGCGCATCTACGGCGACCTCAGCCGTTGGTGAAACCCTGGCTGATGGGCCTGGCGTGCCTTGCCGCGTTGCTGGTGAGCGACTGCAGTGGCGCACCCCCGACAGCCCCCGAAGACCCACCCGCGCATTGGTGCGTGCATGAGCTGCATCGGGCCATTGGTCAATGGCTGTTTCCCTCTACCCCGTAAGGCAGCGCCTGGCGCTACCGACCCTCGATCGATTCAGGAGTCCCCATGGATAAAAAACGCAGCCTTGTTCTGGCCAGCACGGCAGTGGTCGGCCTCGGGCTGGCGGCCTTGCTGCTGCCGGGCCTGTTCGCCAGCCCGGCAACGGTGCCCCAGGCCGAGGAGGCCGGGCACGGCGCCCAGGAGCCCGAGGGCCATCTGGAACTCAGCCCGGAACAGATCCAGGCCGCCGGCATCGAGCTGGCCGCAGCCGGTCCGCGGCGCCTCAACCGGGTACTCAGCCTGCCGGGAGAGATCCGCTTCGACGAGGACCGTACCTCGCACATCGTGCCCCGGGCCGCCGGTGTGGTGGAGTCGGTACAGGTCAACCTCGGCCAGGCGGTCAAGCGCGGCGAACTGCTGGCGGTGATCGCCAGCCAGCAGATCTCCGATCAGCGCAGCGAGCTGGCCGCCGCCGGGCGGCGGGTGGAACTGGCCCGTACCACCTTCCAGCGCGAGCGCCAGTTGTGGGTCGACCAGATCTCCGCTGAGCAGGATTACCTGCTGGCACGCCAGGCCCTGCAAGAGGCGGAAATCGCCCTCAACAATGCCCGGCAGAAGATGAATGCCCTGAGCGGCAGCGCCCAGTTGGTGGGTGGCAATCGCTATGAAATGCGCGCGCCGTTCGACGGTGTGGTGGTGGAAAAACACCTGAGCGTGGGCGAAGTGGTGGGCGAAACCAGCGCCGCGTTCACCCTCTCGGACCTGTCCCGGGTCTGGGCCACCTTCGGCGTGTTTCCCAAGGACCTGGACAAGGTCCGGGTCGGCCAGCCGGTGCAGGTCAGCTCCAGTGAGCTGGGGACCCAGGTCCAGGGCCAGGTGGCCTACGTCGGCAGCCTGCTGGGGGAACAGACCCGCACCGCCACGGTGCGGGTGACCCTGGCCAACCCCAATGACGCCTGGCGCCCGGGGCTGTTCGTCTCGGTACAGGTGGCCACCGAAGCCTTCGACGCACCGGTCAGCGTGCCGCAGACGGCGATCCAGACCGTGGAAGACCGGCCCTCGGTGTTCGTCCGCGTGGCCGAGGGGTTCCAGGCCACGCCTGTGGTCACCGGGGCCAGCCAGGACGGTTTTGTCGAGATCCGCGAGGGCCTCGAAGCCGGGGCCCAGGTAGCCGCCCGCGGCAGCTTTACCCTCAAGTCCGAACTGGGCAAGGGCGCGGCCGACCACGGCCATTGATCGGCCTCATCAGAGAGTGACTTCCCATGTTTGAACGCATCATTCAATTCGCCATCGAGCAGCGCATCATCGTCCTGCTGGCGGTGCTGCTGATGGCCGGCGTCGGCATCGCCAGCTACCAGAAGCTGCCGATCGACGCGGTGCCGGACATCACCAACGTCCAGGTGCAGATCAACTCCGCGGCGCCGGGGTTCTCACCCCTGGAAACCGAACAGCGCATCACCTTTCCCATCGAGACGGCCATGGCCGGCCTGCCGGGGTTGCAGCAGAGCCGGTCGCTGTCGCGCTCGGGGTTGTCCCAGGTAACCGTGATCTTCAAGGACGGCACCGACCTGTTCTTCGCCCGCCAACTGGTCAACGAGCGCCTGCAAGTGGCTCGCGAGCAATTGCCCGACGGTGTGGAGGCGGTGATGGGGCCGATTTCCACCGGGCTCGGGGAGATCTTCCTGTGGACCGTGGAGGCCGAGGAGGGCGCCCGCAAGGAGGACGGCACGCCCTACACCCCCACCGACCTGCGGGTGATCCAGGACTGGATCATCAAGCCGCAACTGCGCAACGTGCAGGGCGTGGCCGAGATCAACACCATCGGCGGCTTTGCCAAGGAGTACCAGATTGCCCCGGACCCCAAGCGCCTGGCGGCCTACAAGCTGACCCTGAGCGACCTGGTGACGGCCCTGGAGCGCAACAACGCCAACGTCGGCGCCGGCTACATCGAGCGCAGCGGCGAGCAGTTGCTGATCCGCGCGCCGGGGCAACTGGCGTCCATCGAGGACATCGCCAACATCGTCATCAGCAGCAGCGACGGCACGCCGATCCGCGTGCGCAACGTGGCCGACGTGCAGATCGGCCGCGAGTTGCGCACCGGCGCGGCCACCGAGAATGGCCGGGAAGTGGTGCTGGGCACCGTGTTCATGCTGATCGGCGAGAACAGCCGTACCGTGTCCCAGGCGGTGGCGAAGAAACTTGAGGAGATCAACCGCTCGCTGCCCGAAGGCGTGGTGGCGGTCACGGTGTACGACCGCACCAACCTGGTGGAAAAGGCCATCGCCACGGTGAAGAAGAACCTCTTCGAGGGCGCGCTGCTGGTGATCGTGATTCTGTTCCTGTTCCTGGGCAATATCCGCGCGGCGCTGATCACCGCCCTGGTGATCCCGCTGTCCATGCTGTTCACCTTCACCGGCATGTTCAGCAACAAGGTCAGCGCCAACCTGATGAGCCTCGGTGCCCTGGACTTCGGCATTATCGTCGACGGCGCGGTGGTCATCGTCGAGAACGCCATCCGCCGCCTGGCCCATGCCCAGCAGCACCACGGGCGCATGCTGACCCGCTCCGAACGCCTGCATGAAGTCTTTGCCGCGGCCAAGGAAGCCCGGCGCGCGCTGATCTTCGGCCAGTTGATCATCATGGTGGTGTACCTGCCGATCTTTGCCCTTACCGGGGTGGCCGGGAAAATGTTCCACCCCATGGCCTTCACTGTGGTCATGGCGTTGCTGGGGGCGATGATTCTCTCGGTGACCTTCGTTCCGGCAGCCATCGCGCTGTTCGTCACCGGCAAGGTCAAGGAAGAGGAAAACCTGCTGATGCGCAGCGCCAAGCGCGGCTACGCCCCGGTGCTGGACTGGGTGATGGCCCGGCGTGGCCTGACCTTCGCCCTGGCCGGCTTGATCCTCGCTGGCAGTGCGCTGCTGGCCAGCCGCATGGGCAGTGAATTCATCCCCAGCCTCAGCGAAGGCGACTTTGCCCAGCAGGCCCTGCGGGTGCCCGGCACCAGCCTCACTCAGTCGGTGGACATGCAGCAGCGCCTGGAGAAAACCCTGCTGGCGCAAGTGCCGGAGATCGAGCGGGTGTTCGCCCGCACCGGCACCGCGGAGATCGCCTCGGACCCGATGCCGCCGAATATTTCCGACAGCTACCTGATGCTCAAGCCCAAGGCCCAGTGGCCGGACCCGAACAAGTCGCGGGAGGCGCTGATCGCTGATATCCAGCGTGCCAGTGCCCTGGTGCCGGGCAGCGCCTACGAGCTGTCGCAGCCGATCCAGCTGCGCTTCAACGAGCTGATTTCCGGGGTGCGCAGCGATGTTGCGGTGAAGGTGTTTGGCGATGACATGGCGGTGCTGAACAAGACCGCTACGCAAATTGCCACGGCATTGCAGAGCTTGCCTGGCGCCTCGGAAGTCAAGGTCGAGCAGACCTCGGGGCTGCCGGTGCTGACCATCAATATCGACCGCGACAAAGCCGCGCGTTTCGGCCTCAACGTGGGGGACGTGCAAGACACCATCGCCGTTGCGGTGGGCGGGCGCCAGGCCGGCACCCTGTACGAAGGCGACCGGCGCTTCGATATGGTGGTGCGCCTGTCCGATCAACTGCGCACCGATATTGACGGCCTGTCCCGGCTGCTGATTCCCATACCGGCGACGGCGGGCACGGCCAACGGGCAGATCGGCTTCATCGCCCTGTCGGAAGTGGCCAGCCTCGATCTGGTGCTGGGCCCCAATCAGGTCAGCCGCGAGAACGGCAAGCGCCTGGTGATCGTCAGCGCCAACGTGCGCGGGCGCGATATCGGTTCCTTCGTCGAGGAAGCCACGGCGTTGATCGGCGAGAAGGTCAAAGTCCCGGCGGGGTACTGGACCACCTGGGGCGGCCAGTTCGAGCAATTGCAGGAAGCGTCCCAGCGCCTGCAAGTGGTGGTGCCGGTGGCGCTGCTGTTGGTGTTCGGGTTGTTGTTCATGATGTTCAACAACCTCAAGGATGGCCTGCTGGTGTTCACCGGGATTCCCTTCGCCCTGACCGGCGGGATCATGGCCCTGTGGCTGCGGGACATACCGCTGTCGATCTCGGCGGGGGTGGGCTTCATTGCCTTGTCCGGGGTCGCCGTGCTCAACGGCCTGGTGATGATTGCCTTTATCCGCAACCTGCGAGAGGAAGGGCGCTCGTTGTCCCTGGCGATTCATGAAGGCGCCCTGACCCGACTGCGCCCGGTACTGATGACCGCCCTGGTGGCCTCCCTGGGCTTCATCCCCATGGCCCTGGCCACCGGCACCGGCGCCGAAGTGCAACGGCCCCTGGCCACGGTAGTGATTGGCGGCATCCTGTCCTCCACCATCCTCACCTTGCTGGTGCTGCCTGCCCTGTACCAATGGGCGCATCGCAGGGAAGAAGACTGATCGCGCGCCGCTTCTTGTAGCCGCTGCCGCAGGCAGCGGCTACAGGTGTCAGTCCTGCGGCAATTTTCGGGCAAAAAAAAGCGCCCCAAGGGGGCGCTAAAAATTCATCTCTTTCCAAAGGAGCATCAGAAAAAACGCTTCAAGAGATGAATGTGCTCGGTAGGCAATCGCTGTCAGATGTCTTCTTCGGCCGTGGTAGGCGCAGAAGCATCGCGAGGGGCTTTGCCGGTGCTGCCGGTGGCGGCTGTTTCCTGGTTGGCGTCGCCGTGGATCTGTTCCTGGCTGGCCAGGAAAGCTTCGCGGACCTGCTGTGGGCGTTCGCTGCCATCAGCGGCCCAGGTGGCGGAGCTGGTTGTGGCCAGTAGGCCGATCAATAACAGTTGGGTTGGGCGCATGAGCTTCTCCTGACACGTTGGGCGGCCGTGAAAAACACGGTGGCTGCCAGTGTGTCCGGGAGTATATGAAGGCCAACCTAACGAGAAGGTGAGGCCGATATTACAGTTCTGAAAGGCATGAGTCTGTGAAGAAGTTTTAACACCGGGCAGGCCTGGCGCCTGCCCGGAGCCGCTCTCTAGAGCAGGGCCAGGGGGTACTCGACGATCAGGCGAAACTCTTCCAGGTCGGATTCGAACTGGCTGGAACGGATGGTCGCCTGGCGGATGCGCAGGGACAGATCCTTGAGGCTGCCGCCCTGGAACACGTACTTGGCTTCGATATCCCGCTCCCAGCGGCGCTGGTCGGTCAGTGGGTCACCTGCCGCATCGCGGCGCATGTACACCGAGTTGGCGTGGCTGTAGTCGGCGCCGCTGCCGCGGGCGTAGCGGGTCATGAACGACAGGCCGGGAATGCCCAGGGGCTGCATGTCGAGGTCGTAGCGGACCATCCACGAGCGTTCCTTGGGCGAGTTGAAGTCGCTGTACTGGATCGAGTTGTCGAGGAAGATCGAGTCCGACTGGCGCAGGTAGTCGAAGTCGTCGTTACCGTTGTTGCGCTGATGCGACAGGGCCAGGGTGTGGGCGCCGTAGGTGGCGCCGACCTTGGCGCTCCAGATGTTGTTGTCGAGCTCGCCCAGGAGCTTCTTGCCCTCATCGACGGCCTTGTAATAGTTGAAGCCGCTGAACAGGCTCAGTTGGTCGGACAGCGGGTAGTTGCCCGCGACGCCGAAGTAGTACTGGTCCCAGGCGTCCTTCAGGCGGCTGCTGTAGAGGCTGAAGTTGAGATTGGAGTTGAGCCGGTAGTCGCCGCCGAAGTAGCCGACCCAGGGCGAGTCCACCTTGCCGGCGTAGAAGGTGGCGAAGCCATCGCGCATGCCACTGCTGTCGGGCTGGCTCATGGCATGCAGGCGGCCGCCCTGCAGGTTGAGGCCGTCGATGCTGGTGTTCTCCAGGGTCACCCCGCGAAAGCTTTCCGGCAGCAGGCGGGAGTCGCCGTAGTGCACCACGGGGGTCTTGGGAAACACATCGCCGACTTTCACCACGGTATCCAGGGCTCGCATTTTCACCGCCCCCCCAGCCTTGCCGTAGCTGTCGGCGGGCCGGTTGTCGTGGTTCAGCGGCAGCATGCCGAAGGAGCCACCGCCGCCGCTGCGGCCGGTGCCAGAGTCGAGCTTGAGGCCGTACATGGCAAAGGCATCGAGGCCAAAGCCCACCGTGCCCTGGGTGAAGCCGGATTCGAACTGGCCGATCAGGCCCTGGGCCCAGGCTTCGGAATAGCCGTTGCCGGTGGGGCTGGACTGGCCCTTGCGGTCGTCGCGGTTGAAGTAGAAGTTGCGCAGCAGCAGGTCGAGGCGGCTGCCTTCGACAAAGCCTTCGGGCCGTTCCTCGGCGGCCACTGCCGCCATAGGGCTGAGCCCCAGTACCGCAGCGAGCACGGACAGGGACAAGGGGGGATTGATACGCATGGGGGTCGCTCCTGAGGGTTGGCAGCTATCAACTTTTATATCGCCAGAGGCGTTCTTATTGGGCTCGACCGGCAGGCGTCGCAACGCCTGCCCAGTCGCTGTCGATAGTTGCAAACGGCAGATAACGGCGGGGTGACCCGGTCATTACAATTGTGCAAGAAAGCCGTCCAGGGCCCGGGCCAAAACCCCGGCGGGCCGGGGGTTATCTCGGGTAGGGCGGGCTGTCGGCAGCGCCCATTACAGATAAGTAATCTGCCCGCGATCATCCTGACAGGGTCGGTTGCTTATCCTCGCTGGCGTCAACTGGACGAGGAAACTGTGATGAAAGCAATCAACCTGAGTCTCGCCGCGCTGCTGTTGAGCCTGGCTTCCCTGGCGCAGGCCGAAGGGGGAGGCGACCGTACGTTCGCCCGGGCCATGGTGGAAAACCAGAAGGCCATGGAGCGCTATGCGGCGAACCAGGGCAAGCCGGCGCCGGTGGTGCAGGCGTACCGCTACGGCATGAAGCTGGATGTCGCCAAGGTGGTCAACGTGACCCCGCCGATCAAGTCCTGCGAGGTGGTGCCTTCGCGCATGACGTATGAGGATTCCGCCGGCCAGCTCAAGACCATCGAGTACCAGGTCATGGGCCAGTGCCGCAACAACGGCAGTTGATGGGCCGCCGGCGCTGCTGTGCCGGGCCCGCAGGGGTGGGCCCGGCCAGCGTGGCTGCACTCAGTCGTTGCCGGAGCCGGGGTGCAGGGCGACGATCATGTCCACTTCCACCGAGGCATTCTTGGGCAATTGATAGACCCCCACCGAGGTCCGGGTGTGTACGCCGGCGTCGGCAAAGATCGAATACAGGACTGCGGAGGCGCCGTCCGCCACTTCGCTCTGCTGGGTGAAGTCCGCCGCGCTCTGTACATAGACGTTGATCCGCAGGATGCGCTTGATCCGCTGCAGGTCGCCGAGCATCTGCTCGAGGATCGCCAGGGCCCGCAGGGTGCAGATCTGCGCCCCGTGCCGGGCCTGCTCCAGGGAGGTTTCGGCACCGACCCGGCCAACCACCATCACGGTATTGTCGATACGCGGGATCTGCCCGCTGACATACACCTCATCGCCATTGCGCACCGCCGGCACGTAATTGCCGCCAATGCGCATCTCGCCTTCGAAACTGTGTCCGACCTGTGCTGCGGCCTGCTGGAAAAGTGCCTTGCGTGATGCATCCATAGTCCAACTCCGTCGATCGCCCTGGAATTTCCCGTCGCCGACTATACGCGCTCCTTGGTTGCGCGAAATCCCCGGCTGCGGGCCCGAATTCCGCGGCCTTGCTGGCTGCGGAATTATTTTTGTCAGACAAGCCTTAATGGCTATTAAGAAAAATCTTTCAGGGCCGATGTTAGGCCCAAAGCAGTCCACTTTTTCAGCCCCCCCCGGTACATCCTCATGTTCAATAAACGCTTGAAGCAGGAGTTGTCGACTCTACGCGAAGAACTTTCGAGCCTTCAGCAAGTGAAGGAGAGCCTTGAAAGCGAGATGCTCGTCATCAACCTGAGCGCCGATGGACGGATTCAGTCGGTCAATCACAATTTCGCCCAGGAAATGCTCTACAAGACTGGCGATCTGGTGGGCCGGGCCCTGGAGGACATCGTCCCGGAACACGTCAAGCATGATGAGTTTCACCTGCGGTTCAAGGCGACCCTGACCCGGGGCGAACACTTTGCCGGGGCGGTGCGGCTGCTGCGCGGCAATGGCCAGGAAGCCTGGCTGCGTTCCATCTCCCAGCCGGTTCGCGACTCCGAGGGGCGGATCAAGTATTTCGCGATCTTCTCCAGTGACCTGACCCGCACCATCGAGGCCTCTCGGGAGCACGAGAACCTGATTGGCGCGCTGATGCGTTCTACCGCGCTGATCGAGTTCGACCTCAACGGCAACGTGCTGACGGCCAATGACCGCTTCCTTTCCAGCATGGGCTACAGCCTGGCGCAGATTCAGGGCAAGCATCACCGCATCTTCTGCGAGCCGGAGGAGTACAACAGCCAGGCCTACCAGGCCTTCTGGAAACGCCTGAACGCCGGTGAGTTCATCGCCGAGCGCTTCAAGCGCATCGACGCTCATGGCCGGGTGGTCTGGCTGGAGGCTTCCTACAACCCGGTCATGGACGCCAACAACAAACTCTACAAAGTGGTGAAGTTCGCCACCGTGATCACCGACCAGGTAAACCAGGAACTGGCCGTGGCCGAGGCGGCGAGCATTGCCTACAACACCTCGTTGCAGACCGACAACAGCGCCCAGCGCGGCACCACGGTGGTTACCGAGGCGGTGAACGTGATGCGCGATCTGGCCAAGCACATGCAGGAGGCCGGCGAAGGCATTGGCGCCCTCAACGAGCAATCCCTGGTGATCGGCAGCATCGTCAAGACCATCAGCGGGATTGCCGAACAGACCAACCTGCTGGCACTCAACGCGGCCATCGAGGCGGCCCGGGCCGGTGAGCAGGGACGTGGTTTCGCCGTGGTGGCCGATGAAGTCCGGCAACTGGCCTCGCGCACCAGCAAGGCCACCGAGGAAATCGTCGGCGTGGTGCGCCAGAACCAGGACATGGCCCGCGAAGCCGTGGAACTGATGGCCGAAGGCAAGCTGCAGGCCGAGCAGGGGCTGGCCCTGGCGGCGGAAGCCGGCACCGTGATCGTCGAGATCCAGGACGGCGCGCAGAAGGTGGTCAGCGCGGTCGGCCAGTTCGCCAACCAACTGTCCTCCTGATTGCTCCCCAGCACAGTGCTCCCGTCACGGGGCACTGTGGATTTCAGGGCGGCATCGGCCAGCCCCGGCGCCCTTGGCGCCATTCATTTCCCACGCTGAGACACTCGGGCATGACCGATAGGGCCCCGGGCGACGGCTGCGCCCAAGAAAAACCAAGAAATTTCCTAGAGGCTTGTAGGAAGTATCTGGAAAGCGCTGCGGGGCTTGGAGAAAGCCCAAACTGCGCCGATGGCTAGGGGTTGTTGTATCCACTCCTAGTCTGTCGGTGTATCCATGTTCAACAAACGTTTGAAGCAGCAACTTGCCACCCTGAGCGACGAGCTGAACGCTCTGCAGCAATTCAAGGCCTGCCTGGAAAGCCAGGTGCTCAATCTCGAACTCGATGGCGAGGGGGCCATCCGCCGGGCCAACCAGAACTTCATCCAGGCCCTGGAACTCGATGGCCAGCCACTGGCCGGCGTGGCCCTGGAGAGCATCATCTCGCGCCACCCGCAGGCTGTGCCGTTGTATCGCGAATTCAAGGCGGCCCTGGGGCGCAACGAAAGCTACACCGGCCAATTGCGCCTGCAACGCGGAGGCGGCCGCGAGGCCTGGCTGCAGGTCTGCGTGCAGCCGATCCGCGATGGCGCCGGGCGGCTCGATCATTACAACCTGATCTGCACCGACCAGAGCGCTTCGGTGGAAAGTGCCTGCGAGCATGAAAACCTGATGGCGGCGCTGCTGCGCTCCTCGGCGGTGATCGAGTTCGACCTGCAAGGCCGGGTGCTGACGGCCAACTCGCGGTTTCTCGCCTGCATGGGCTACCGGCTGGATGAGGTCCAGGGCCAGAACCACCGCCTATTCTGTGAACCGCAGGAATACGAAGGGCCCGGCTACCAGGAGTTCTGGGCACGGTTGAACGCCGGCGAATACATCGCCCAGCGGTTCAAGCGCATCGACAGCCAGGGCCGGGTGGTGTGGCTCGACGCTTCCTACAACCCGGTGCTGGACGCCAGCGGCCAGCTCTACAAGGTGGTGAAATTCGCCATCCTGATCACCGATCAGGTGAACCAGGAGCAACGGGTGGCCGAGGCGGCGGACATCGCCTACAGCATCTCCCGACAGACCGACACCAGCGCCCAGCGCGGCTCGGCGGTGGTCACCGAGACCCTGGACGTGATGCGTGACCTGGCTACCTGCATGCAGCAGGCCGGGGACGGCATCGAAGCCCTGAACGAGCAGTCCCTGGTGATAGCGAGCATCGTCAAGACCATCAGCGGGATTGCCGAACAGACCAACCTGCTGGCCCTCAATGCGGCCATCGAAGCGGCCCGGGCCGGTGAACAGGGGCGGGGTTTTGCGGTGGTCGCCGATGAGGTCCGGCAACTGGCCTCGCGCACCAGCAATGCCACCGACGAGATCGTCGGCGTGGTGCGCCAGAACCAGGACATGGCCCGCTCGGCGGTGGAGCTGATGGCCGAGGGCCGGCAGCAGGCGGAACAGGGCCTGACCCTGGCAGCGGAGGCCGGCACGGTCATCGTCGAGATTCAGGACGGTGCGCAGAAAGTGGTCAGCGCGGTCGGCCAGTTCGCCAACCAGCTGTCGGCCTGAGGGCGTGGGCGTGCGCCTTGGGGGCGCACGCCCGGGTTGCTAGCGTGGCGCAGGCCCATGGCACTCGTAGTGCAAGCGGTCGAACCACTCGCCGTGCAACAGGAAGCTGCGCCGCGAATGGCCGTAGCAAGAGAAGCCGCAGGCTTCCAGCACCCGCACCGAACCGGTGTTCTGCGGCCGCGCATTGGCTTCGATGCGGCTCAGTTGCAGTTCGCCGAAGGCGCGCAGCAGCACCTGCTGCACCGCAGTGCGGGCAATGCCGCGGCCGTTGAAGCGGGCGCCGACCCGGTAGCCCAGTTCCGCGCAATTGAAGTAGGGGCGCTGCACCCGGTGCAGGTTGACGCGCCCCACCAGCACTGCGTTGTCGCGGATCAGGAACTGATAGCCGCGGTCTGCCTCGGCATCCTCGCACGCCTGGTTTATGGCTTCGGCGACCCCTTCGCGGGAGTAGTAGGTGGCAGGCCGGGCGTTGATCGAGGCTTCGAAGAACGCTCGGTTTTCCCCTTCGAAGGCCAGCAGGTCATCCAGGTCGTCGAGGTGGGGAGCGCTGATGTGCAGGTGGGTCATGGTGCCAGTGCCTCAATCCGTGAAGGCGCTTTCTTCTCACGATCCGCGGGTGTTCAGCAAGCCTCCAGGTGCGGTTTGATCAGTTCGGCGAACCATTCGATGAACACGTTGAGGCGGCGCGAGCGATGGCGCCGGTCGGGGTATAGCGCGCAGATATCCATGGGCGCCACCGGCAGTTCACGGAGCACCTGCACCAGCTCGCCACGGTCCAGCAGGTGCTGCACGTCGAAGCGTGGCACCTGGATCAGCCCCAGCCCCTGACGGCAGCAGGCGATGTAGTTCTCGACGTTGTTGACGATCACCCGGCTGGGCAGCCCCAGCAGGTGCTCGCGACCTTCCAGCAGGTATTCCCAGGGCTGCTCGCGGCCAGTGTCCGGGGAGGCATAACCGACCATCCACTGGCCGTTCTGCAGGTCCTGGGGGGTGTGGGGCTCGCCCTGTTCGGCCAGGTAGACGGGGCTGGCGCAGTTGATCAGCGCCAGTTGCCCCAGGGGGCGGGCGACCAGGCTGCTGTCGGCCAGGCTGCCGACGCGGATCGCGCAATCGATGCCTTCCTGGACCAGGTCGATGCTGCGATCGCTGGCGCCCAGGGCCAGTTGCAGGCCGGGGTATTGCGCCAGCCATCGGGGCAGGGCGGGGACGATCAGGCGCCGGGCGATGCGGCTGGGCACATCGATGTTCAAGCGCCCGCTGACGTCTATCTGGCGGTGGTGGAACAACTGGTTGAGTTCGGCGGCGTCTGCCAGCAGGCGCCGCGCCCGTTCCAGCAGAATGGCGCCGTCGGCGGTCAACTGCACGTGGCGGGTGGTGCGGTGCAGCAGTCGGGTGCCGAGGCCGGTTTCCAGTTGCTGCACGGCGGAAGAGACGGTGGCCCGTGGCAGTTCCAGGGCATGGGCAGCCTTGATGAAGCTACCCATGTCGGCCACCTGGATGAACACGCGGTATTGCTCAAGCTTATCCATCGTTTGAACGATCCTGGTTCGGGGGCGCCTGACGGCAGTGGATCGCAGCATCGGCCGAGGCGATCGATGCTGCGGCTCGGCAGGCCAATTTACCCCTTGGGCGCCAGGATTACTTGGTGGTGTAGCCGCCGTTGATCAGTAAGGTCTGGCCAGTGATCCACCAGCCTTCGGTGACCAGGTGGCGAATGAAGGGCACCACGTCCTCGATATCGGTGAGCCCGGTCTTGCTCGAAGGCGACAGGGCTGCGGCGCTCTTGTGGTACGCCACGGCGTCGGCGCCTTCGGCCGGGTAGAAGAATGGGGTATCCATGGGCCCGGGGCCGACGGCAGTCACTGAAATGCCGCGGGCACCGAACTCCTTGGCCGCGGCCCGGGTGAAGTGTTCCACCGGCGCCTTGGAGCCGCCATAGGCGGCATAGAACGGAGTGAAGGCCCCCAGTAGCGAAGTCACCAGGGTCACCAGCTTGCCGTTGTCCTCCAGGTGCTTGCCGGCTTCCTTGATAAAGAAGAAGGCGCTCTTGGCATTGACCGCGAACATCTGGTCGTACTCGTCCTCGCTGATTTCAATGATGGGTTTCTTCAGCACCTTGCCCACGGTGTTGATGGCGATGTCGATCTTGCCGAAGCGCGCCTTGGCCTCGTTGAACAGCTGCTCTACGGCACTGGCGCGGGTGAGGTCGGCCTGCCACGCCTGGGCCTCCACACCCAGGGCCTTGAGTGCCGCCACCGTGGCCTCGGCGTCGGCCCGGCTGGCGTTGCTGTTGTAGTGCACGGCCACCGCCCGGGCACCGTGGCTGGCCAGGTCGCGGGCAATCAGGCCGCCGAGGTTCTTCACGCCACCGGCGATCAGCACGACTTTGTTGTTCAGGGAGTGATCGGTCATGGCGCGGGTCCTTCAACAATTGGGGTGAAGGCTGAGTCTAGTGTCTGCACCGCTGTTGATAAGCCGTCGGCGGCGGGACGGATTATCCAGAAAATCCGGCCAATGACCTTGCCTGCCGACGGCCGCGATGGGGCTACAATCGCAGTTTTTTTTCAGGAGCCAGTCATGTCCGATCTTCGTCGCCCGGTACCGCTGGATAAGGCGTACCGCTTGCTCAACCACGGCCCAACGGTGCTGGTCAGCGCAGCCCATGGCGGGCAGCGCAACATCATGGCCGCGGCCTGGGCCATGCCCCTGGATTTCGAGCCGCCGAAAGTCGCCGTGGTGCTCGACAAGTCCACCTGGACCCGACAACTGCTGGAGGCCTCGGGCACCTTCGTGCTCAATGTGCCTTGCGTGGCCCAGGTGGATATCGTGCAGAGCCTGGGCAACAGCTCCGGGCTTGAGCTGAGCCAGGGCGGTAGCGACAAGTTCGCCGCCTACGGTCTGCAGGCCTTTGCCGGCGAGCAACTGGCGGCGCCGCTGCTGGAAGGTTGCGTGGCCTGGCTGGAATGCCGGCTGCTGCCCGAGCCCCACAACCACCAGCAGTACGACCTGTTCCTTGGCGAAGTGATTGCCGCCCAGGCCGATGCCCGGGTGTTCAGCGAAGGGCGCTGGCACTTCGACGGGCACGACCGGCTGCGTACCCTGCACCATGTTGCGGGCGGGCATTTCCTGACCATCGGTGACGCCGTTGACGGTCGGCAACTGCCCCTGGTCGGCGAGCCCTGAGTCAGGGAATCAGCCGGTAATCACGCAGCCGCTGCAACTGTTCGAGCACGCTCTGGTGGCTGTCGATGCAACCGGTAAAGCCGGCCTGGCGGATCTTGATGGTGCTTTGCACCATGTCGTAGCCGGTATTGAGCCAGCCATCGACGAAGGGCCAGGCGGCGATCTGCTCCCAGGGCGTGGGGCGCAGTTGCTGTTCCTGGACAATGCGCGCCCACAGCGGCGCCTTGTCGGCCATCTGCACCCCCAGGTTCATCGGTTGCGGCGCGGCGCTGGCAAGGCCGAAGAACCCGGCGATCTGTGGCCACAGGTGCTGCCAGCGAAAGTGATCGCCATTGGTCACGTTGAAGACCTGCTGCTGTGCATTCGGTGAAGTCAGGGCCCAGAGCACGGCCTGGGCCAGCACCCGGGAATCGGTGGCCTGGTGCAGCGCCGACCAGGCCTGCAGGCTGCCGGGAAAACGCAGTGGCAGGTTCAGTGCCTGGCTGATGGCGGCGAAGCTGGCGATGCCGGTGAGGATGTTCATCGGTGAGTTGAGGCTGGGGCCCATGACCCCGTCCGGGCGCAATACCGTCCAGGCAAAACCCTCGCGTTCGGCTTCATGCCACAACAGGTCTTCCTGATCGTTGTAGAAGATCGGCCCCATGAAGCGCGGGTCGTTTTCCTTGGCTGGCGTCTTATAGGGCCCCAGGTGTTCACCGTAGGATTTGCCGCCACCGATCAGCACCACCTGGCGCAACCTGGCTCCGGCCTGGCGCAGGGCCTTGAGGCTGTGCTCCAGCATCGCCAGGTTCGGCGCCACCGTGGCGGCCATGCTTTCCCGCTCGCTGTAGGCGCAGAACACCAGGTCGGTGACGCTGCCCAGTCCGGAAAAGGCGCGAGCGGTGCCGGCGGCGTCCAGCAGGTCGGCGCTGATGTGCGCCGGTGCCGGGCTGCCGTCCAGCAGGCTGGTCGGTGGGCGGCGACGGGCGGCGGCGGTCAGTTGCCAGCCCGGGGTACGGTGCATCAGCTCGACCACTGCGGTGCCCACCACGCCATAGCCGCCGATCACCAGCAAGTGACGGTCCGGGGAAGTTGAAACGCTCATCTGGGATACCTCGAATAAAGGGATCGCCAGCATAGATTCGGGTCTTTGAGTGAAATAGACTGCCGGCCGGAACAGCAGCTGTGAGTTGAATTCATATGGCGGGCAGCGAGATCAACCGGTTTGCCGAGATGGAAACCTTTGTCGCGGTGGTGGAGTGTGGCGGCTTGTCGGCCGCTGCGCGGTTGAGGCAGGTGACGCCTTCCTCGGTGAGCAAGCTGCTGGCGCGGCTTGAAGCACGCCTGGGCGTACGCTTGCTCAACCGCTCCACTCGCCAGTTGCAACTGACCGCGGAAGGCCGCGGCTTCTATGAAAACAGCGTGCGCCTGCTGGCAGACCTGCGAGAAGTGGAGGGTGAGGCCAGCAGCGCCCGGGCTCCGGTGGGCCGGGTGCGGGTCAACACCAGCGCCTCCTTTGGCCTGCATGTACTGGCGCCCCTGGTGGCGGAGTTTCTCCAGCTGTACCCGCAGGTGTCCCTGGACCTGGTGCACAGCGATGCCCTGGTAGACCTCTTGGGGGAACAGACCGATGTGGCGATCCGCACCGGGCCGCTGGCGGATTCGCAGTTGATTGCCCGCAAGCTCGGGGAAACCCGTGGCGTTGTCGTTGGCTCCCCGGCCTACCTGGCTCGCTGTGGCGTACCGCAGACCCCGGAGGATCTGGCCGCGCACCACCTGCTCGGTTTCGACTACGCGCGGGCCGTGCCGGGCTGGCGCCTGGGCGCGGCGGGCGAGAGCCAACTGCTGCAGCCCAATGGCCGGGTGCAGGCCAGCGACGGCGAAGCCTTGCGCCATCTGGCGCTACACGGTGCCGGGCTGGCGCAACTGGCGGCTTTCACCATCGCCGATGACCTGGACAGCGGCAGGCTGGTACCGGTACTGGAAGCCTTCAACCAGGCGCCGCTGGAAAGTTTTTATGCGCTGTATGTCGGCCAGGGCGGCCACGTGCCGTCGCGGGTGCGGGTGTTCATCGACTTCCTGGCGCAGCGGGTGCGCTTGTAGCCGCCACTGGTCAGGCGTGGCGACGGATGCTTGAATCAACCCCCTGGCGACTTTTCCAAGGACAGAACATGCATGCAGTTTTCCAACGACTGGTGAGCCTGCTGGACAGCCACCAGGCGCGCTATCGGGTGATTTTTCACCCGGCCGAAGGGCAGTCGGCGCGGGTTGCCGAGATCCGCGGCACCGAACCTGGGCAGGGGGCCAAGGCCATGCTCTGCAGCCTCAAGGGCACAGACGAGGTGTATGGGCTGGTGATTCTCAGCGGCGACCAGAAGCTGGACATGAAAAAGGTCGGCGCGGCCCTGGGGGGCAAGAAGGCGCAACTGGTATCGCCGGAGCTGGCCAGGGAGCTGACTGGTTGCGTGATCGGCGCCATAGCTCCGCTGAGTTTCGATCCGCGCATCCGGCTGATCGTCGACCCGCAACTGACCTCCCGCTACAGCGAGATCGCCTTCAACGCCGGGCGCCTGGATGCCTCCATGGTGCTCGATACCCAGGACTACCTGAGGGTCGCCCAGCCGCTGCTGCTGAGCGTGACCCGGGACCTGGAGAGCGACAGCGCCCAGCCCGGTTGAAGGCGGCTACCAGCTCAACCGAACCAGGGCCTCGGCAAAGGCGGTGAGCTTCGGCGAGCACTGGCGCGAGGGCGGATACACCAGCGACAGCTCGCGGCTGCGCCCGGCATGCTCCTGCAGCACCGGCACCAGCCGGCCGGTGTCCAGGGCTTCGCGTACCGCGAACTCCATCAGTTGGGCAATGCCGAAGCCGCCGAGCACCGCGTCCACCAGGGCATCGCCGATATCGAAGATCAGCCGGCCCTGGACGGCCAGGTCCAGGGGCTTGCCCTGGTCCATGAACTGCCAGTCCACCAGCCGGCCGCTGCGCAGGTTACGCACGGCCAGGCAGTTGTGCTGCTGCAGGTCGGCCAGGTGCCGGGGCGTGCCATGGCGCTCCAGGTAGCCTGGCGCCGCCACCGTGACCCAGCGCAGGGGCGCCAGGGGCCGGGCAATGAGGCGCTGGTCCTGGATCACCCCGGTGCGCACCACCGCGTCGAAACCTTCATCGATGATGTCCACCACCCGGTCGGTCATCACCGCTTCGATGCTCAGCCCCGGGTGCTGGGCCGTCAGCTCGCCGATCACCGGCATCACCACCTTGCGCCCGAACAGTGACGGGGTACTGATCTTCAACATTCCACTGGGGGATTCGCGCCGGTCCAGCAGCAGGTGTTCGGCATGGGCCAGTTCCGCCAGCAGGGGCGCGGCGCGCTCGACCAGCACTTGGCCGTCCGGGGTCAGGCTGACACTGCGGGTGTTGCGTTGCAGCAGGCGTACACCGAGCTGCTGTTCCAGGCGGGAAATGGCTCGGGACAGGCCGGACTGGGTCAGCCCCAGGTCACCGGCGGCACGGGTGAAACTGCGGGTTTCGGCAACCCGGACCAGCAGGCGAAGGGCGTTCAGATCCATGATTAAAGTCATTACTGAAAGAGAGAATGGCTTGTTTATCATTTAAACGGCATCGATGACACTGGCCGCCGGTTATTTCCACACAAGGATCTTCGCGATGTCCGCGACCCCGTTAGCCAAGCCGTCGGGCTGGATGCTGTTACTGCTGGCCACCGCGCAATTGATCATCGCCCTGGACGCCACCATCGTGTTTGTCGCCCTGCCGGAAATCGGCAGCCACCTGGGCTTCTCCGCCCAGCAGTTGCAATGGGTGGTTAGCGCCTACAGCGTGGCTTTCGGTGGTTTCCTGCTGCTGGGCGGACGGGCGGCGGACCTCCTGGGCAAGCGGCGTTTCTACATCGTCGGCCAGTCCTTGTACGCCCTGGCCTCGCTGGCCGGCGGCCTGGGCGGCAGCGCGCTGCTGCTGGTGCTGGCCCGGGCGGTGCAGGGCGTGGGCGGGGCAATGCTGTTCCCCGCGACCCTGGCCCTGATCAACACCTGGTACGCCGAGGGGCCGGCGCGCAACCGGGCCTTTGCGGTGTGGAGCGCAGCCTCGGCGGCGGGGCTGGCCCTGGGGGCGCTGCTGGGCGGGGTGCTGACCCAGTACTGGGGCTGGGAGGCGGTGTTCCTGGTCAACGTGCCCCTGGCTGGGGCCTGTGCGTTGCTGGCCCGGCACTGGATACCCGCCGACCCTGCGCGCCAGCGCGGCCGTCAGTTCGACTTGCGCGGCGCGCTGACCGTGACCCTGGGTGGCACCCTGCTGGTGTTCTCCATCGTCCAGGGCCCGGAGTGGGGCTGGAGTGCCCCGGCGACCCTGGGCTGCCTGGCGTTGTCCCTGGCCCTGCTCGGGCTGTTCGTGCGCCTTGAACAGCGTAGCGCCGACCCGCTGATGCCCCTGCGCCTGCTGGGTTATCCACAACTGCGCATGGCCATGGTGATTACCGCGCTGTTCATGAGCAGCTTCGGCGTGCAGTACTACTTCCTCAGCCTGTATTTCCAGCAGGTCTATCAGTTCAGTGTGTTGCAGAGCGGACTGGCGTTCCTGCCCTCGACCCTGCTGTGCACGGCCGGGATCTGGGTCGCGGAGCGGGCCCTGCTGCGCGTAGGCTTGCGGGCGACCCTGGTCAGCGGCTTGCTGCTCGGGGCGCTGGGCATCGGCCTGATGTACCTGGCCCTGCCGGGCAGTAGCGGCTTTGTCGGCCTGCTGCCGGGGATCGTGATCATGAGCATCGGCCAGGGCATGACCTGGACCTCGATGTGGGTCTCGGCCGGGCAGGGTATCGCGGCGTCCGAGCAAGGGGTGGCTGCGGGCGTGGCCTCCACCAGCCAGCAGATCGGCGGCGCCCTGGGGCTGGCGCTGCTGGTGTCCCTGGCCAACACCTTGAGCGCCGGCGGCAATCAGGCCTATGGCATCGAGATGGCTACCGCCGCCAGTGCCCTGCTGGCGCTGTTCGGGGCCTTGCTGGCGCTGCGCCTGCCCCGGGCTGGAGTGGCCTTGCCGGCCTGTTCCGTGGCCCAGGGCTGAGGGCGTCAGCCATGGGCCTGTGGCAGGTGGCGGCGCACCGCCCACAGCACCCCGGCCAGGAGCAACAGGGCGGCGCTGCTTTGCAGCAGGCTGGGCAGGTGCTGCAGGCAGATGAAGCCATAGAGCAGGGCGAACAGGGTCTCGAACACGATCAACTGGCCGCTCAGGGTCAGCGGCAGGCGCCGGGTCGAGGCATTCCACATGCGATTGCCGAACCAGGAGCCGAGCACCGCGCTGGACAGGCTCAGGCCCCAGAACAGCATCCAGCGCTGCTCGCTGGCCTCGGCCCGGGTGCCGGGCAATGAGAACCCGTCCGCCAGCAGCCAGACCAGGGCGCTCATCAGCCCAGTGGTAATGCCCCACAGGGTCGACCACTGGCTGCTGTTGAAACGGCTGCCTTTGAGGTAGCGGGCGTTGTCGGTGGCAAACCAGGTCCAGCACAGCAAGGCGCCGAAGGCGCAGAGCAGGCCCAGGGCGCGCTGGCCCAGTTCCACCGAATCGCTGTGGGCGGTGAGCAGGGTGTCGAGGTTGATGCAGCAGATGCCGGCGAACACCAGCAACAACGGCCAGCGCAGCCGGCGCAGGGGCACGGCATCGGCATCGCCGCGGCCGGCCAGGGTGATGGTCAGCGGCAGCAAGCCGACGATCAGTGCGGTGCTGGCTACGCCGGCCCACTGGATGGCGCTGGCCAGGAGCATGAAATAGATCAGGTTGCCGGTCAGCGCCAGCTTCACCAACAGTACGGCATCGCCCCAGGTCAGGCGTTGCAGCAGCTCCCGGGCCTGAGGCGCAGCCAGGAGCAGGGAGAATGCACCGTAGAGGCTGAAGCGCGCGCAACTGAGCAGCAACGGGCTGAACTCAGGCAGCAGGCTGGGCACCACAATCGCCAGGCCCCAGACCGCACCGGCCAGGGCGGCATAAGCAACTCCACGTTTCATGCAAACACTCGTACCTAGTCATCAAGCTGCGCAGGCTAGTCATTGCTGACCGGATGGACAAAGGATATATAGGCACCTACCTATTCTCCTGGGGAATGCCTTGTGAGCCGCTTCGCCCGTCATCTGCCGCCGCTGGAAACCCTGGTCACTTTCGAGGCGGTGGGCCGCAACGCCAGCTTCACCCGTGCGGCCACCGAGCTGTGCCTGACCCAGAGCGCGGTGAGCAAGCAGATCCGTGCCCTGGAGCTGTCGCTCAAGACCGAACTGTTCGAGCGCCAGGCCCGGGGGGTGAAGCTCACCGCCAGCGGCGCCTCGCTGTTCGTCGAGGTCAGCACCCAGCTCGAAGCCCTGCTGCGCAGCGTCAGCCGCCTGCGGGCCGGGCGCGACGCCAATACCATCACCGTGCAATGCACCCACGCGGTGGCGCAGTTCTGGCTGTTCCCGCGCCTGCTGGCATTCAACAAGCAGCACCCGGACATCACCGTGAGCATCCATGCCAACAACGACATGGACGAGTCCAGCGTGGCCGAGCATGACTTCGGCATTCTCTATGGTGCGGGGCACTGGTCGTCCCTGGCGGCGGTATCGCTGTTCGCCGAGATGGTCTACCCCATCGTCAGCCGGCGCCTGGAGCTGCCTGTGGTCAAGGAGCTGGCGCAACTGGCCGAACTGCCGTTGATCCAGCTGGACGCCTCGGAGTGGAACTGCATCGACTGGCGGGACTGGTTCCATCATTTCGGGCTGGACTACAGCGCGCCACCGGGGGCCCTGGGGTTCAACCAGCTGACCCTGATGTTCAGCGCGGTGCAGCAGGGCATGGGCGTGGGGCTGGGCTGGGATTTCATGGCCAGCCAGTTGGTGGCCCAGGGCGAGTTGCTGCGGGTTGGCGAGTGGGCGTTCCGCACCGGGCAGGCGGATTTTCTGGTGCATCCGCGGCACAAGCGCCTGTCCGCCAGCGGCCAGTTGTTTCGCGACTGGCTGGTGGCCCAGGCGGCTGAATGAGCGCCCGGGGCCCAATGGCCAGCCCCGGGCTATGGGTCAGAGGCTGGCGCGCGGCACGCTGAAGCGGAACTCGCTGCCCTTGCCCACTTCGCTGTGGGCTTCGATCTTGCCGCCGTGGGCGTGGATGATGCCCTGGGTGATGTACAGCCCCAGGCCGGTGCCGTTGGGGTTGCCTTCCTTCAGGGTCCAGTAGCGGTCGAAAATGAATGGCAACTGGTCGGTGGGAATGCCCTCCCCGGAGTCGCGCACGCTGAACACGATCTGCTCGCCGTCGGACATCGCCACCACCCCGACCTTGCCCTGTTTGGGGGTGAACTTGATGGCGTTGCCCACCAGGTTCGACAGCACCTGGAACAGGCGCTCGGGGTCGGCGTTGATCCTGAGGTCCGGTTCGGCGTGGAAGCTGATGTCGATGGCCTTGTCCAGGGCCAGTGGCGCCAGCAATGAATAGGCCTCTTCGAACATCTGGCTGACGTCCAGCGGCTGCGGGGCGATGCTGTAGCGCCCGGCCTCGATCTTGGAGGTGTCCAGCAGGTCTTCCAGGAGATTGTTCATGCGGCTGGCGGCCTGCTGCATGGTGTCGATGGCCGATGAAATGCGCCGTGAGGTATGCGGGCCATCGGAACTGAAGGCCTTCTGCATCATGCCGCAGAGCATGGAGATCACGGTCATCGGGTTGCGCAGGTCGTGGGACACCACCGCCACCAGTTCGTCCCGGGCGCGCACGGCCTGTTGCTCGCGCAGCACCTGGCGCGCCAGGTCGTGCTCCAGGGCCGAGCGGCGCAGGTCATTGGCGGCGAAGCGGTCGCCGTGGCTCCACTTGGTGGCGATCCCGGCCATCTCCACTTTCCAGATCTCGAACGAGGTACGCGGCCGCAGGCGCAGGCCGGCGTCGGAGTTTTCCAGGTCCAGGGGCTTTTGCGGGTTGCCGCTCCAGTTGATGTTTTCCTTCACTTCCGGGCGGAACCACAGCACGCCGTTATCCACAGGCTTGGGCAGGGTCATGGCCAGGACCCCGCTGGCCACCTGTTGATAACTCGCCGCCGGCGGGTAGACGCTGGCCAGGTGATGGCTGGCGAACACCGCCTGCCCGGTGCCTTGCAGCCAGCGGTGCAGGGCGCGGATTTCGTCCTGGGGCGGGCAGTTGCCGAAGCAGTGCAGTTGCTTGTCTTCGATGATTGCCACGCCACCGGCCTGGGTCAGCTCCAGCAGTAGTTGCGGCACCTGGGTCAGGCCGTCGAAGACGCTGTCGGGGGTGTCGCGCATGGCCTGGTCGAGGCTGGCCAGGGCGGCGACTTTCTCTTCCCGCTGGCGGCTGATATCCAGGGCTTCCATGGCGCTGATCTGCAACGACAGCACCTGGCCGATGGTCTGGCAGGCAATGCGCAGCTCGTGGGGCACCAGCAGCGGCTGGCGGTTGCCGCAACTGATCAGGCCCCAGAGCTGGTCGCCCTTGAGCAGGGAAATGCTCATGGAGGACAGCACGCCCATGTTCTTCATGTACTGGCAGTGGATCGGCGACACGCTGCGCAGGGTGGCGAAGCTCAGGTCCAGGGCCTGCTGAGTGTCCGGGCGCAGCGCCGGCAGCAGGGGCACCGGCTGGTAGTCGGCGTTGGGGATGATCCGCAGCCAGTTGCTGCGGTACAGCTCGCGGGCTTGCTGGGGAATGTCCGAGGCCGGGAAGAACAAGCCATTGAACACTTCCATGGTGGGGCGGGTGGCTTCGGCGATCACCTGGCCGTGGCCTTCCTCTTCGAAGCGGTAGATCAGCACCCGGTCGTAGCCGGTCATCGCCTGGATTTCGCTGACGCTGATGGTGTACAGCTCATTCAGGGTCTTGGCCGTCTGCAAGCGCCGCAGCAGGCGCCCCAGGTTCTCGGTCTGCTCTTTCAGGTGCTGGGGCTGCAGGTGTTCGAGCTGGATTTCCAGCTCCAGCATCAGCACTCCCTGGTGGCGATGCAGCAAGCCTTCGAAGCGCGCGCCATTGACGGCCAGGTGCAGCGGCGGCGCATCGGACAAGCGCGGCAGTTGCAGCACCTCGCGGATGCGCTGGCCGTCGGTGTCTCCCAGCAGTTGCTCCAGGGGCTGGCCGAGGACCTGCGCGGCAGGCTGGCCCAGCAGGGCCTCGACGTTGGCGCTGATCTGCTGGATGCGCAGCTCCGGCTCCGACAGCGTCAGCAGCACGCCATGGGGCTGGATCGCCCCGGGGGAGCGGATTGGCTCATCGGCGCAGTTGGCCAGCAGTTGTTCGAAGGCTTGGGCGTCTTGTGGGGTCATAGCAGCACCTCGCGGCTGTCGAGCCATTGCTCGAAACAGGCAAATGTGGATTGCGCGGCGCTGACCACTTGTTGTCGTGCGCTCGCGTCCTCGGGCATGCGCCCCAGGTAGTCGAGAAAGTCTTTCCAGCGCCGCCCGGTGGCGGCGCCATACACGTCGAGGAAAGCCCCGCCGTTATCCCCGTGCAGGTCCAGGCGCTGGGCCATTTCCCGGCGCAGGATCTGCCCGCCCAGGGTCGCGCCCTCCAGTACATAGAGGGCGCCCAGGCACGCGCCGGGGCTGGCCAGTGCGGGCAGATGGTCGCAGCGGGGCAGGGCGTCGATGCGCTCCGGGGCCAGGCCCAGGGCCTGCAGGTCGCCGGCCAGGGCCGGGGTCTTGCGGCGCTGCTCCGGGTCGTAGCCGGCAGGGATCAGGCCGCTGTCATGCAGGGCCGCCTCCAGGGGCTGATAGAAGCCGAAATAGGCCTGGATCAGGCGCCGGTACCAGGCCGCATCGAGATGCTCGGAGAAGAACGGCAGGCGCTTTTCCAGGGCCACGTGCAAGGTCGCGGTGCCGGCGCGCAGGTCTTGAAGCAGGGTGGGGGCGGTGGTGTCTTGGTGCGGTTTGGGCATTCAGGGATCAGGGGTCGCAACAGGTAATGGACGCGCCATGGGCGTCATCGAAAGCTGGGACCAGGCTGTAGTCCCTGCACTAGAGCCATCGCACAGAAAAATAAGAGCGTCACTCTACCTGTGCTTTTTGCACTGACGTACAGTTTTTGACGCACCATTGGTCGGCCAAGGGTAGTCGATCGATGACGTGTTGCTGTGTCTGACTGTGTTCAAGAGGCAGAAATTCCTTTTTCCGTCTCGCAGGTTCAGCGGTGAGGATCAGATCCAGACGTCGTTCTGGGCGGTGCGTTCGCCACCTTGATCGCCGGTGTTGAGCACGCCCTTGGGTTCGATCAGCAGCAGTTTGACCTCCTGCTCGGCCCAGGGTTTGTGCTCGACGCCCTTGGGCACCACGAACATCTCGCCACTGCCGATGGCCACCCGGCCGTCACGGAAGTCGATGTACAACTGGCCGTCGAGCACGATGAAGGTTTCATCGGTGTCGGCGTGGGAGTGCCAGACGAATTCGCCCTGCAACTTGGAGATCTTGAACTGGTAGTCGTTCATCTCGGCAATCACCTTGGGGGTCCAGTGTTCGCTGAACAGGCCGAGTTTGCTGGCGAAGTTGATGCTCTGGTAGGCGTCTTGCGGGGCAGGGTTTTGCATGGTGTGGTCCACCTCAGTGATGAATGAGCGCTGAGGGTAAACAGCCAGGGGCTAGGGCTTCTTGAACGATCGTGTGTGGCCTCAGCGGCCGAGCATCTTCAGCCAGCGCGCCGGTGGCAGGCCGTAGGTCTGGCGAAACTGCCGGCTCATGTGGCTCTGGTCGGTGAAGCCGGCGATCAGTGCGGCGTTGGCCAGGCTCTGGCCCTGCACCAGCAGCGCGCGGACCAGGTCCAGGCGGCGCATGCTCAGGTAGCGGTAGGGGCTGGTGCCGAACAGCAAACGAAAATCCCGGGACAGGCTCCAGCGGTCGCGCCCGCTGTGGGCCGCCAGTTCCTCCAGGGTCAGGGTGCGGTCCAGGGCACTGTGGATGTATTCCCGGGCCCGCTCGGCCGCCACATAGTCGAAACGTTGCCGTGATTGGGCGACCCCGGAGACGCTGTTCAGGGCATGGGCCAGGTCGAACAGGGCGTCTTCCTGTTCCAGCGGGTCCAGGGGGCTGTCGACCCCACGCAGCAGGGCCTCGGTGGCGGCAAACAGCCGCGGGTCGTTGGACAGGCCGCCAGTAATGAAGGGCAGCGGCTGGCCGCCGAGGATCTGCTGGATCAGCGCCGGCTCGACATACAGCATGCGGTAGTGAAAGCCGTCGTGGGTGCCGGCCTCGCCGTCGTGGGCTTCGTCGGGGTGCAGGACCATGGTGGCGCCGGGCAGGCTGTGGCGCCAGCCGCCGCGGTACTGGAAGCTCTGCACCCCGTGCAGGGTGCGGCCGATGGCGTAGGTGTCATGGCGGTGCATGTCATAGCCATGGCCGGCGAAATACGCCTCGATGCGCTCCAGGCCCCGGGCGGGCGGCGCGCGGTGAACCCAGTCGGTGACAGCTGCGGGTTTGGCCATGGAACGGTCCTGATGGATGAAACCAAGGGCCGTACGTTAACTCAGGGGCGCGCTGGCTGTCTTGCCCCTCGGTTCTACGCCGTAGCGGTTCTGCCCGAAGACGGGCGGCTTGCAGGAGGGTTCCGGCGCTGCACGATGGCTTGTTGCCTGAGCCGGGTTTCGAGGCCAATCGGCGGTTGCCTGGGCAGGCGCGAGTGGAGTAGCGTCGTTCCCCCGGACCCTCTTCATGGCCATCTGTTCCCATGTACACCTCGCACCTGGTTTACCTCGCCCCGTTGTTGTCGCTGGCCCTGCTCTGGAGCGTGGCGGTGATCACCCCCGGGCCGAACTTTTTCACCACTGCACAACTGGCGGCGGGCTGTTCGCGGCGCCATGGCCTGTTCGCCGCCCTGGGGGTGGCCAGCGGCACCGTGCTCTGGGGGCTGGCGGGAGGCTTGGGCATCAAATCGCTGTTCAGCGCGGCGCCGGCGCTGTTCGTGTTGTTCAAGGTTGCCGGTGGCTGTTACCTGATCTACCTGGGGCTCAAGCAGTTCAAGCGCAAGCCGGCCCTGGAGACCCCGACCACCGATGGCGCGAGCCATGCTGCGCGCAGCCTGTTCTCGGCCTACCGGCTGGGTTTTCTCGGCAACATGACCAACCCCAAGTCGGCGCTGTTCGTGGCCACCATTTTTGCCACTTCGATGCCGGCCTCCCCGCCACCTCTGCTACTGGGGCTGGCGGTGCTGACCATGGCTGGCCTGTCGTTGTCCTGGTACTGCTGCGTGGCGCTGTTTTTCGCCAGCAGCCGGGTGGCCGGGTTCTATGCCCGGGCCCGGCGCTGGCTGGACCGCCTGGCCGGTGGTTGCTATGTGCTGTTCGGCGGGCATCTGCTGGCCAATCGCTGAACGGCCGGTGCCTTGCGCCGGCCAGTATCCGCCCCCAACAAGGACGACCCGTCCCCGTATCAGGAGACCGAACATGGCTGTTGTTTTTCGCCCGGTGGCAGAGGCGGACATTCCGCGGATCTGCAGTTTCGTGGGCAATCCCCAGGAGCTGTATTTCTTCTTTCCCGCCGCCACCTGGCCGCTGACCCACGAGCAGTTGCGCGACTCCATCGCCCAGCGCAGCGACTCGACGGTGATCGAGCGTGACGGGCAGGTAGTGGGCTTTGCCAACTTCTACCGCTGGGCTCGCGGCGGCACCTGTACCATCGGCAATGTCATCGTCGACCCAGAGGTGCGCGGCGCGGGCCTGGCGGCGCAATTGATCGGGCAGATGATCCACATCGCCCACAGCAAGCACCAGGCCAGCGAGGTGACGCTGTCGTGCTTCAACAGCAACGTGGCGGGGTTGCTGCTCTATCCGAAGCTGGGCTTTGTGCCGTTCGCCATCGAAGAGCGCAAGAACAAGGAACAGGAGCGAGTGGCGCTGATCCATTTGCGTTACAGCCCCAGCTGAATTGAAGAACCGTCAGCAATCATTTTTTCAACGGGAAGCAGTCATGAGCAAGTTGCGGGTCGGGATTATTTTTGGTGGCCGTTCGGCCGAACACGAAGTGTCGCTGCAGTCGGCGCGCAATATCGTCGATGCCCTGGATCGCACGCGTTTCGAGCCGGTGCTGATCGGCATCGACAAACAGGGGCACTGGCACCTCAACGACACCTCGAACTTCCTGATCAACCAGGAAAACCCGGCGCTGATCGCCCTCAACCAGTCCAATCGCGAACTGGCGGTGGTGCCGGGCAAGGCCAGCCAGCAACTGGTGGAAACCTCCAGCCAGGAACTGCTGGGGCATGTCGATGTGATCTTCCCCATCGTCCACGGCACCCTGGGCGAAGACGGTTGCCTGCAGGGCCTGCTGCGCATGGCCGACCTGCCCTTTGTCGGCTCCGACGTGCTGGGTTCGGCGGTGTGCATGGACAAGGACATCAGCAAGCGCCTGCTGCGCGACGCCGGGCTGGCGGTGACCCCGTTCATCACCCTGACCCGGGCCACCCGTGCTCGCTACGGTTTTGCCCGGGCCCGGGAAACACTCGGCCTGCCGCTGTTCGTCAAGCCGGCCAACCAGGGTTCATCGGTGGGGGTGAGCAAGGTCGACAATGAGGCCGAATACGAGGCTGCGGTGGAACTGGCCCTGGGCTTCGATCACAAGGTGCTGGTGGAGTCGGCCGTGCGTGGGCGGGAAATCGAATGCGCGGTGCTGGGCAACGACCAGCCCATTGCCAGTGGCTGCGGCGAGATCGTGGTCAGCAACGGTTTCTATTCCTACGACAGCAAGTACATCGACGGGGAGGCGGCCCAGGTGCTGGTGCCGGCGGACATCAGCATCGAGCACAGCGAGCGCATTCGGGCCCTGGCCGTCGAGGCATTCCAGGTGCTGGGCTGCTCCGGGCTGGCTCGGGTCGATGTGTTTCTCACCGATGAGGGGGAAGTGCTGATCAATGAAATCAACTCGCTGCCGGGCTTCACCCGGATCAGCATGTACCCCAAACTTTGGCAGGCCACCGGCATGAGCTACAGCGAGCTGGTGAGCCGCCTGATCGAGCTGGCGCTGGAGCGTCACGCTGAACGGCAAGGGCTGAAAATCAACCGCTGAAGCGGATCATCGTGGTTAAGGACGTGACGAATGAGTTCGGCAACAGATGCATCGGTTTATCTTTTTTCCTACGGCACCCTGCAAGACAAGGCGGTGCAGATCGCCAACTTTGGCCGTGAGTTGAGTGGCAGCGCGGATGCCATGCTTGGCTACGAACAGAGCTGGGTGGAAATCACCGACCCCGAGGTGCTGGCGGCCAGCGGCAAGACCCACCACCCGATCCTGCGCCCGGGGGCGGCGGACAGCGCGCCGATTCCCGGCACCGTGTTCTGCATCACCCCCGAGGAGCTGGCAGCGGCCGACAGCTATGAAGTCTCGGACTACAAGCGGGTCAGCGTGACCCTGGCCTCGGGCATCCAGGCCTGGGTCTACGTCAGCGCCTGAGTCTTCGGCTCACTCCGGCGGCAGCATCACACCGATGCACGCCAGGGCCAGCAGCACCGCCCCGAGCACGATGAACACATAGTTCAGCGGCGTGAAACGGGCGTTGCTGCGGCCTTCGGGATCTTTCGCGGCGGCATTCAGGCCGCGCTGGCCGAGCCAGGTGATCCACGCCAGTACCGGCAGCAGCGCCAGGCTGGCAATGTCGGTCACCGGGTAGCCGATGTTCTTGCGCGACAGCGCGTCCACCACGTTGTTGATGATCACCCCCACCACAAACAGGGTTGCCAGTTCACCGGGCCGCCAGTCATGGCTGCGGCCGTCGCGCTTGAGCTGTGCATCGGCTTCGCGGTACAGCGCATGGGTGAAGAAGATCGCGAAGAAGGCCCGGGCCACCGGCCACAGCTCCTGGCCGCTGGCGTGCCTGAACTGATGCCAGTTCTTGTAGGCCCAGTACACCTGGTAGATACCGAAGGTGAGGATGTACAGGGTCAGGAACTTGGCCTTGGACACCACATAGAACGGCTGTTGCGCCGCTTCGGGCGAGGGGGCGACCAGATCCGCCTGGGGCGGGGCATAGAGGTTGTCAGACACGGGCACTCCTTGGGTTGGGCCTGAGGGGGGAGGCAACGTTAGCTCAGGTTGCTGGCCAAGAACCAGCAGGGGCTCGGTGGCCAACCGGAACCGGGTTCAGGCCTGGGGTGGATCCGCCGGCCGAACGTAGTGAATATCCCATTCACTTTCACCCACCTGAACAAAACCCAGGCGTCGATAAAAACGATTCGAGTCACTGCCGCGCAACGCATCCAGGTGGATGGGTAGCTGCTCGTTGGCGGAGCGTTCCAAAAGCTGCTCCAGGGCCTTGGCGCCGAGGCCCCGCCCTTGGAATTGCGGTAGGACGTACAGGTGCTGCAGGCGCAGATGATCGCCGTGTGATTGGCTCTGGATAAAGCCTGCGGGCTGTCCGTCACTGAGGATGAAGTGGCAGCGTTCGGCCGCGAAGCTTGCGGCAAAACGCTCCCGGGCCCGCTGCGGATCGAAGCGCCCCAGGCGCTCAAGGCTTTCGCGCATCGCCGCGATGCGCATCTGGACCAGGGTTTCCAGGTCGCTCAGGGAGGTTGGGAGTAGTGCACTCTCGAGGTTCATGTCCGGCCGATCCACGAGTACTGGAAGGCCTTGGCTTCACCCCGGTGCCCGCGTCGACGATAACTGGCCAGGGCCGGGGTCGAGCAGTAGGTGCACAGCTCGCTGATTTCGATCTGTTCATCACTGATTCCAGCGGCGTGCAGCAAGTGCACGGCATAGCGGCTCAGGTCGAACCACAGGGAATCGGCCTGGGTCGGTTGCGGTGGCGGAATCTGCGGCGGCAGCAGCGGGGCCGGTTGCTCACGGCTCCAGGGGGCCTGTGCGGCCGGCCACAGCGGGTCCTGAGTGGCGGACAGGGTGTCGATGAAATCGGCGCTGACTTCATAGCAGCAGGGTTTGATCGATGGGCCGATGGCCACCCGCAATTGCTGTGGGGTGATGCCCTTGCTGGCGAAGTGTTGCAGCACATTGGCGATGATCCCGCCATGCAGGCCTTTCCAGCCGCCGTGCACTGCCGCGACCCAGGAACCGTCCTCGCTGCTGATCAGCAACGGCAGGCAGTCGGCGGTGACCACTGCGATGGGCCGGCTGGAATGGGTGAGTACCGCGTCGCCGCGGATGATTCCGCTGGGCAGCGTGGTACTGGCTTGCACCACCTCGCCGCTGTGGATCTGCGAGCAGAAGAACAGGTTGGCCGGCAGGGCGGCGCCGAGGGTCGAAAACGCATGACGGATGCCGGATATCTGGTTCAACACACCTGCCTGGAAACTCATCGGGCCTTCGCTCGGTAACCTGGGAATGGCTGCAGAGCATAGCGGTATCCGAGGTACTTTTGCTGACAGACAACGCTGGATAGGCCGGGGCAGACCAGCGGTAGCCTGCTGGTCGGCCCCTTCACCGGGCGTTTCAGGCGCTCAGCGGGATATACAGTTCCACTACGCTGTCCGGGTGCATGGGCCCCAGAAAGCGCTCGCCGGTGTACTCGAACTCCACCGCGTCGATGGGCATCAGCCCGGCGGCGGGCAACCACTCGCTGTAGGCGGCGCGAAAGGTTTCCGGCAGGGTGGCCACGCTACCGTGATGCTCGACTCGCGCGTAATGGCGGGCAGGGATTTCCAGCTCCACCATGCCGGGCACCAGGGGCGCGTCGGCGGCGACCGGCAGGCCGGCCACATAACGCCACTGGCCGTCCTCCAGGGGCTGGCAGATGCCATAGGTGCCCACCGGCTCGGCCAGGCGCTGGATCTCCTGTTCCCGAGGTTCGAAACGTTGCCAGAGCTCGGCGATGGTGCCCGGGTCATCCTGCTGCCAGGCCATGCCGATGATCCGCTGCGACGCCAGGAATACCTTCTGTGGTGTCTGCGCGGCTGGGAGTTGGCGCTGCGGCTGGGCCAGGTAGCGCTGCAGATGGCCCAGTACTTTCTGGCTGCGGGCGATCTCGCTTTGCAACTGCCGGGCATGCGCCTGCAGTGACTGCTGCATGTGCAGCACGCTGTCCAGGCCGCCTTGGTCCGCGAGATGGCGGATGTCTTCCAGGGACATGCCCAACTGCCGCAGCCAGACGATGCGCCCCAGGGTCACGATCTGTTCCGGGCTGTAGTAGCGGTAGCCGTTGTCCCGGCCGGTGAGGGCCGGGGTGAACAGGCCGATGCTGTCGTAATGGCGCAGGGTCTTGGTGGTAAGGCCGTGGCAGCGGGCCATTTGTCCGATGGTGAGCATGGAGCGTCCTTGGTGTTGTTGGGATGCGGGGCATGCTGAGCCTTTACCCAAGGGCAAGCTCAAGCCCGGCAGCACGGCTCAGGACGATTTGATCGGCTTGATCAGGCTCTCGGCGGGAATGCCGAACAGCTGGTGCAGTTTCCAGATCATGGGCAGGGTCAGCGCGCGCTTGCCGTTGAGTACTTCGTAGACGCGGTTGGTGCGGCCGATGGCGGGCGCCAGGTCGGCGGCGGACAAGCCGGATTGCTCCATGCGGAACTTGATCGCCTCGATCGGGTTGGGCAGGTCCAGGGGAAACTGCCTGGCTTCGTACGCCTCGATCAGGGTGATCATGACGTCGAAGTAATCGCCTTCAGGTGTTCCGGGCTGCGGTTCGTTGTCGAACAGGGGCGAGACGCTTTTCAGCGCGGCGCGGTAGTCCTGGTCGGTGTGGATAGGGCGGATGTTCATGCGGGTTGCTCCATGTCTACGCTGTCGGCATCAATGGCGTCGTACTGTTGGTGAGTGCCCACGTACTTGATGTACAGCGCACCAAAGCGGTAGGCCACGGCAACGATCAGTCGATACTCGTTGCCCTTGATGTTGAAGACCACCCTGCGGCTTTTGAGAATGCTCGCGTTGCGATACTGGTCCTTGATCTGCGCAGGGTTGGACCACTCGGCTTTCTTTGCTTCATCGACCCAGGCCAGCAAGGGCTGTTCTGCGTCCGGGTACTTCTCCCAGAAGGCCTTCAACTGACTGACTGCAATAATTCTCATGGCGTGATCCTAGTCCCGTCCTGGGACTTAAACAAGTCGCTGAGTGCGTCAAGCGATGTACGGGCAGATCGCTGGATCTGCCCGCGCAGGCGACGTCGGTTCAGGGACGATCAGGTCATGCAGAGAGCGTGGCGTGCACGTCGTCCATCAGTGCCTTGCCCATCTCTGCCAGGTAGTGTGCCGCCCAAGCATAGCGGTCGCAGCCCGGCTCCATGGCCGCCTTCAGGGTGAATTGCTTTGCCGGATGCAACAGCGCCGAGGCATGTTCCAGGGCATCGCTGACCGGCACATCGGCATTCACGCGAAACAGCGGATGCGGGTGCTCGCCGCACTGGGAAAAGCGGATTTCACCGAGGGTGGTCAGGGCCGATTGAGTGGTCATCGGGCACCTCCGGCTTTTTGTGACGGGAGGTAATGGAGAAACAGATTGCAGAAGCAGTTCATGGTCACGACTCCTTGATTCGAAGGACCGTCACCGTCTGCCGCCAAGCAGATCAGGGTGGCGGATTGCGCAGGATTGGCGGACCGGGAATCAAGGAACCGGCGAACCCGAAGGTTCTCCCACGCAACCCGCCATAACGCAGGTATGCGGGCGCAAAAAAAGCGCCCGCATGTGGGTGGGGCGCTGTTGCGCCTCGATTCTATCAGGCCGCCAAGCCTGTTCGCTGATTTTGCAGCGACGGTCGAACCATAGGTTGGACTAGGGGGCGCCGCAACGGCATTACTGCGACATTTTGTGAACCAACCCTGTAGCCGCTGCCGCAGGCTGCGAACGACCGGAACGGTCGCAGCGATCTCCCAGGCGCCGAAGGCCCTTCGGTCCTTGTCGCAGCCTGCGGCAGCGGCTACAGAAAGCCCTGTTTCGCCATCTCGCTGGTCGCCGCCCAACCCAGCCCCTGATACAGCGGCTTGCCGGCCTCGGTCGCATGCAGCACGGCAAAGCCCAGCCCGCGCAGGCGGAACTCGGTCTCCGCCAGTTTCATCAGCGCCGAAGCCAGGCCGCGGCGCCGGTAGGCCGGTTCGACGTAGACGTTGAGCACGTAGCCGCGTTGATCCTGGGTTGGATGGGAAGGGTGGGGCGGCCAGTCGATGCTCATCAGGCCGATGCTGGCCACGCTCTGCTCGGCGTCCATCAGGGCGAAGCCGTAGTAGCGGCCGTCCTCCAGGCGTTCACGCAACCAGGGGCGAAAGTGCTCGGTCATCACCTGCAAGGTGCAGAGGTCCTTGCCGGCATCGAGAAACATCGCCTGGCGATGGCGGCAGATCAGTTCAAGGTCCTGGGGCGTCAGGCGTCGTGGGCTCAGGCCCGGGAGATCAAGGTTGGCGGCAATTTCGTTCATCGTCGGTTCCTCGGTGGACAGGGACGATGCTAGGGCAGATCCAAAGGCCGGGTCAGACACAGACCGCCGCAAAATCTTGCATACAGAGCCCTCGCTCACCGCCCACAAAAAAGGGCCAGCCTCACGGCCAGCCCTCGGGTTCATCCGATTACTCTCAATCCCCCAGTGCCTCCCCTTCGCGCCGTGGGTCGGCGCCGCCTGCCCAGGACGTCTTGCCCTGTGCATCACGCACGCGAACGATGGCCTGGGTGCCGCTGGTCATGTCGATCTCGTTTACCTCATGTCCCTGAGCTTGCAGTGCCTGCTTCAGGGCCGGGCTGAACTGGCCTTTCTCCAGTTCGGTCGGCCCGTTGCGGCTGCCGAAGTTGGGCAGACCGACGGCGGCTTGCGGGTCCAGGTTCCAGTCGAGCATGCCCACCACCGACTTGGCCACGTACTCGATGATCTGCGAGCCGCCGGGGGAGCCGACGCTGGCCAGCAGTTCGCCGCTGGCACGGTCGAAGACCAGGGTCGGCGCCATGGACGAGCGCGGGCGCTTGCCCGGTTGGACGCGGTTGGCCACCGGCTGGCCGTTTTCCTCGGGAATGAACGAGAAGTCGGTCATCTGGTTGTTGAGCATGAAGCCCTGGACCATCAGGTGCGAGCCGAAGGCCGCTTCCACGGTGGTGGTCATCGATACGGCGCCGCCCAGGTCATCCACTGCCACCACTTGCGAGGTGGAGATGCGCATTGGCGAACGGTCCGGGGCGTAGGCCACCTGGATGCCCTGGGGCTTGCCCGGTTCGGCCTTGCCCATGCTGCGCTCGCCAATCAGGGCTGCGCGTTTGGCCAGGTAGTCCGGGGCGATCAGGCCGGCCACCGGCACGGGCACAAAGTCGCTGTCGGCCACGTAGAGGCCACGGTCGGCATAGGCCAGGCGCTCGGCTTCGGCAATCAGGTGCACCGCTTGTGGCGCGGGCTCCAGGCCGGCGGGCAGGCTGGTTTTCTGCGGCTTGAGGTTGGCCAGGGTGTAGCGCGGGTCGCGCTGTTCCAGGGCCTGCAGGGTGCCGAGTATCTGCGCCACCGCCACGCCGCCGGAGGAGGGCGGCGGCATGCCGCACACCTGCCAGCGCTTGTAGTCGCTGCACAGCGGCGCGCGTTCCTTGGCGCGGTAGCCTTGCAGGTCGTTGAGCGACAGGCTGCCGGGGTTGGCGTGGCCCTGGACCTTCGCGACGATTTCCGCGGCCACCGGGCCCTTGTACAGAGCGTCCGGGCCTTCCTCGGCGATGCGTTTGAGCACCGCTGCCAGTGGCGGGTTTTTCAGCAAGGTGCCCACGGCTTTCGGCGTGCCGTCGGCATTCAGGAAATACGCGGCCATGTCCGGCGAGCGTGCCAGGAAAGGATCGGCGCTGATCATGGTGTGCAGCCGTGGCGAAATGGCGAAGCCTTGCTCGGCCAGGCGGATCGCCGGTTCGAACAATTGTGCCCAAGGCAGGCGGCCGTGTTTCTGGTGGGCCATTTCCAGGGCGCGCAGCACGCCTGGGGTGCCCACAGAGCGTCCACCGATCTGCGCCTGGGGGAAGGCCATGGGCTTGCCGTCCGCCTGCAGGAAGAGCTTCTCGGTGGCGCCGGCCGGCGCGGTTTCCCGACCGTCATAAGTGCGCACGGCCTTGCCGTCCCAGAGCACGATCATCGCGCCGCCGCCAATCCCCGAGGACTGCGGTTCTACCAGGGTCAGCACCGCTTGCATGGCAATCGCCGCGTCGATGGCCGAGCCGCCCTTGCGCAGCATTTCGCGCCCGGCCTCGGCGGCCAGCGGGTTGGCAGCGGCGGCCATGTGCTTGTCGGCATGGCGAGTCTGCATGTCGGTGCGGTAGCCCGAAGCGATTTCCGGGGCGGCAGGCAGAGCGTTGGAAGAAGGCGGGTTGTGGCAGGCGCCAAGGCTGAGGGCGGCAGCCAGCAGGCTGAGGCCGAGCAGTTGGCGGTGACGGGGAGGGAAGTTCGAGAACACGCGTTGAGCTCCGTTCACAGGGAAATGAGGGGTCGTCCGTGCGGGGGAATGTACAGCAGTGGCGCCGGCAGTTGGACCCGGATGTAGCCCTGGGCACGAGGCTGGAGTGGGCCATCTCCCCTGTACACAGGGTCGCAGGCAGTCTTTCACCCGGCCGTCGATTGATCTGAGTCAGGGCGGGAGGGGGGCGTTGGGTACAGGGTGAAACAAACTATAAGCCTGATGAGGGGACGTCATGCACCGTTGTAAGTGGTTACTTGTTTTCGGATTGCTGTTGGGGGGTGAGGTCAGGGGGGAAACGCCAAGCGAACCGATCCAGCCGGTACAGCCGGTGAAGATCACCGATGTGGCCAAGGTGGAGCTGGGCAAGCAGTTGTTCTTCGACCCGCGCCTGTCCAAGTCCGGTTTCATATCCTGCAACTCCTGCCACAACCTGAGCATGGGCGGCAGCGACAACCTGCCCACCTCCATTGGCCACAACTGGCACCAGGGGCCGATCAACTCGCCCACGGTGCTCAACTCCGGCATGAGCATCGCGCAGTTCTGGGACGGCCGCGCGGCCACGCTTCAGGAACAGGCCGGTGGCCCCATCGCCAACCCGGGGGAGATGGGCTTCACCCATGACCTGGCGGTGGACGTGCTGCGTTCCATTCCCCAGTACCGGGCCTCCTTCAAGCAGGTCTACGGCGACGACGGCATCAAGTTTGACGACGTGACCAATGCCATCGCTGCGTTCGAAGAAACCCTGGTTACCCCCAATGCGCCGTTCGACCGCTGGCTCAAGGGCGACAAGGCGGCCATCAGCCCCTCTGCGCTCAAGGGCTATCAACTGTTCAAGTCCATCGGCTGCGTGGCTTGCCACAACGGCGAGGCCGTGGGCGGTGGCTCATTCCAGAAGATGGGCATGATCGAGCCCTATGTCACCCAGAACCCGGCCCAGGGCGTGGCCGGGCTGACCGGCAAGGATGCCGACCGCATGCTGTTCAAGGTGCCGACCCTGCGCAACGTGGCGCTGACCTATCCCTACTTCCACGACGGCGCCTACTGGAAGCTGGAAGAGGCGGTGGACGTGATGGCCCGTCTGCAACTGGGACGCAAGCTGGGTACCGAGGAGGTCAGCCAGATCGTGGCCTTCCTTGAAACCCTGACCGGTGACCAGCCGGACTTCAAGCTGCCGATCCTGCCGCCGTCCTCGGCGCAGACACCGCGTCCGCAGCCGTTCAACTGAGCGAAAAAAACCGCAGCCTGCTGCGGTTTTTCAAGCCCTACGTGCTGGGTCAGCCCTGCCTGGCCCCCGTGGCGCAATTGAATCGGTCATCGATGGGGGCTTGGCGAGCGGGTTCGAAGTAGCCAGGTGTACGAGTGCTATCGGTGCGTTGCCAGCGTTGTGGGTAAGACAGCATCGAGTAGGGCGAGTGGTCCTTGAGCGTCTCGTAGTTCAAGGACAGGTCGATCTGCGCGGCGCCGTGCAGGAGGGGGCCTTCGATCGAAAGGACGGAGCCGGTCAGCCAGGTTCGCTCAGGGCTTTCCAGGTACCTGGGCGCGGTGATGCGCAGCCAGGTACGCCCGGCATCCTGGGAAAAGTACAGGCGCGGCAAGCCGGCCCCGCCCTTGCTGAAGCCCGGTCCTTGGGCAATCGGAATCACCAGGTAGTTGGAGTTGGCAGCATCGATCATCAAGTGCGAACCACGGCCATGCACGGTGATGCCGTTGAATGAGCCAAAGGGTGCAACCGGGGTGTGGATGCCGAGCCGGGTGTCGGTGTAGTGCACCATGTCGCCACTGCTGGCGATGACCGGCGAGGAACCGTTGCAGAGCTTGAAGGTGGTCCGGTCGATCTCGAAAAAGCGTGATGAGTCGATGCGGTAGATGACCCGGCCGGGCAGGTACTGGATCGGCTCGGGAGTGCTGCAGGCCCCAAGTACCCCGCACGAGATCAGCAACAGCAGCTTCCTTGCCCGCATGAGAAAACGACTCCTTGTTCCTGCCTGAGTGCAGGGGCTGGCGTTTATGACATCCCTGGGGGCTTGGCGCAACACTGGCCATGGCGGGCCAGCGTTGCGCTGATGTTGCGACGCCCTGTCAGGGCTTCATCTGCCAGGCCGTCGAGCTGGCCGCGGCCTTGAACTTGGCCCGATTTTCCGGAGTGGCCGGCGGTTCGGAGTCGCCGAAGATCGCCTTCAGCCAATGGCCGTCGGTGGGGTTGGGGAAGAGGATGAACTTGCGGCCGAACTGCTCCTTGTCCTCGGTCATCAGGCTGCTGCGCTGCTTGACGTCGGCCACGTAGTACTTGCGTTTGAAGTCGTTGAGGTTGTCGCCCAGCATCAGCACCACGTTGTGGTCCTTGGCGATCTCCTGCTGCCGCGGCTCCTTGTTGGAGCTGTCGCGGTACACCGTCAGGTGCTGCTCATCGGCATAGGGCAGCTGGTTCTTGCGCAGGTTGGCCAGGGCGTATTCGTAGGTCTTTTCGCCCTGGTCGCGGCTGGTGACGTAAAAGACTTCGACACCCTTGGACTGGGCGTACTTGAGGAACTCCACGGCGCCCGGGGTGGCCACCGGGCCATTGTCCGCGACCCATTTGTCCCAGGCCTCGTCGTCGAAGAACTCCTTGCCCGAATTGATCATGTAGCCCCAGTAGCTGTTGCTGCTGAGCACGGTGTCGTCAACGTCGCTGATGATCGCCAGGGGGCGGTCGCCGGCCTTGTGTTCCTGCAGGGCGCGGTCCAGTTGCAGACGGGCGATGTTGAAGCCCTGGTAGTACAGCGCCTCGAACTCTGCGGCGGTCTGCTTCCAGGCCACGGCGGCGGTCAGCAGGTTGGAGGGCGGGGTAGGGGCCTGTTCGGCGAAGGCTGGGGTACAGGTGATTGCCAGGAGCGAGAACAGCCAGGGGGCGACTGAAGTCCTGTGGTTTTTTATTGTCATTATCGAGCCCTTGAAGTGAGGATTGCGCAGCTCTCACAAACACTGCCGGAGTGTTCTATCCCAGCCAGTGGCGGTGCTCAATGCGGGTGTCGCGTTTGTGGATCAATGCGGCGTAATCCCCGGTACTTTTTCGCGGGCATAAAAAAACGGCCTACCTTGCGGTAAGCCGTTTTTAGTACTTGGTGGTACACAGTCATTTGAACTGATCTTGTAATGTGCTGTATTTAAAGGGTTTCGTGCGGTGTTGGTCATTTAGGCATACATGTAGGCATACACGCTGCATGTTTCTGCCTACGGATGTAGTGGTATCGCTGCTAGGTAAAGCACCACCAGTTGGAAGGTAATGTGTAGCCATTCGGTCAGGTAGTCACCTCTTCGTCCGACCTTCTGCCGACAGTGAGGCGAGGGCAAGGGACATGAATCCTGCATTCCCATTCATGATGTTCTCCCGCCGTGTTGTCAGGTATCAATCCACCTTGAGCCAGTGGCATTGCATATCAGCTGTCCTCATCACCCCGTCATCTTGATTCACGAGAGGCCAACAATGTGGTGTAGGTCCAATTTGGAAAGGCAGCAAGAGAGCACATATCCAGCCCCCCTCCAAAACTGGTGTAACCGGTGTTACGAGTGTAACGCCCTTCACCAAACGCCCGGTTTCATTGGCTCTCATGGCTGTTACACAGTTCAGCGACATAGCGTACACCCTATGTAACTCCACCCGTGCGTGTAACGCTAAAGTCAGCATCCTGGTGTTGTGGGCAGGCGCTTTTCGCTCCAGCCTACCAAGCGAATTTCGCCGGCTCCGCCTTTCGATGAGAGGAAATCACGCTGGGGACCCTGAGAGGTTTCGCTTCACACGGGGCATGAAACCCGCGGGATCTAGTTAGTGGGAGGCGTGGGAAGTTACTGAAATTTCAATCGTTGAAATTGAAATGATCTCCACGAAAAAGGGACATATTTACAGCTTCGGTAATGGTCTTCGGTTTTGATCGGAATTGTGAATGGATGGCTCAGCCCACTAGCTTTTTCGTCCAGATACCAACGATGTCCAGCGGGTTTCCTACCTAGTGATTGAGATAGTCTTCGAGGGTCGCATGTACGCCTCTAAGTGACAGCCGTGAACGAGTTCTCTCGCTGTGGGACACGCCTTTGAGGGGCTCGGGGGCAGACCCTCTAAAAAATCTTGTTACCTGTGTTGCATGTGCTAAAAATATTATAAGTATTTGATTTAAAACGGTTTAATTATCTTGTCGTCGCTATGGTTCAGTAGCACTTTTAGGTGTTGCATGGTCAAGAGGTATGACGTCAATACCGTACTTTGACGAGCAGTCTGTGCTTATCCAGCAGACTGCTATTGGATCAGAATTCTCAGCTGTGGAGGGCTATATCGGCTTAAGCGGGGCGGTAGGATAATTAAGGTAATACCCCCGTATAGCGTCTTTTTTGGAAGACTCATTTCTTGGACTGTGCTGTAACGAACAGTTCCCCTTCCAGTCTACCTTGCTATGTAAGGCCGATTAAGCTTACTGCGCAATCGACAGAGACTTGCCCGTAATGTGAAAACAAAATACTGTATTTGCATACAGTGGTTGAGGAGGTGTGACAAGCTGAGCCAGGCGTTTACTACGTGAATCGCTGTATAAGGAAATGTGGCTCCATGCCAGCATGAGCTAGAATTCCCCCTACTCGGGAAGGCCCGCGGCTTCTGATAAGGATCATCATGGAATTTCAGCTACAAGGGTTTGTGTTTCACAAAGTCGTGACCAACCAGCGTGACAAGGGCGTTGTATTAGTTCCACGCGAGCGACAGATTGACCTTCCGGAACCCAAGGCCGATACCCTCGTCAGCACGATTCTTACGAGTTACCAGGGCGAGGGTAACATGGCGTACGCGCGTATCCTGGCCGACAGCTGGTTCGACGTTAAAACCAAGCGCTACTTCGCTAAAGAACTTGGGTTTTACCAGTTCTCGATGGACACCCTCGCTCAGCTCAAAATCGAGCTCGAGAAGGCGCCACTGGCCACCGGGGGATTCTTGACTATCATCGATTACCTGATCGATGGGGAGCCTAATCTCATGATCGTTCTCATCAAGAATGCCAAGGGCATCGGTATTGACGAGAACCTCAACCTTGAGGAAATCGACACACTCGACATCGATAAACTTCACTTTGCCGCGAATATCGACATACGCCGTTGGCAAGAAGCTGACATGGACCTTGAGGCGCCCCATGTTTCGTTCCTAAAGGGTAAAAATCGGAAAGACACTGTGGTGGGCTATTTCAAGTCTCTCCTTGGGATCGATGAAGAAGCCTATCTCGATCCGTCGAAGCACACCCAGCAACTCGTGACATTGATAAAAAACTACTGTGAGGAGTTCAAGGGCGAGGACGAGGCCTTGAACAGCCGCCGTGCCATCCAGGAGTGGGCTGACGGAAAAATCGCTAAGGGAGAAAGCATTACCCTGCGTGAAGTAGCAAACCAGTTGGAACCGGGCGATCCCAATAACTTCATCGATTTTGTTACCCGCAGCAAAATTGAGATCCCTGCGGAGTTCGAGCCTGTAGCCAAGCACCTGAAATCACTGCTCAAGTACAGGGTCTCAGGGCCGAATAAGGAATATACGCTCTCGTTCGAGCAGGCGGCCTTGGAGAATAAGACCATTTACCTGAATGCCGAGGGGCACCTGGTCATTACCAAGGTACCTGATAGCATCAAGCCTAACATTCCGAAAGCGTGATGGGGTCTTCCTTGACGCCCATCGAGGGGATAGAAGACATCCTGCGGTTGAACCGCATGTGTCCCATGCAATGGTCAGGTCACCGACTCACCGCAAAATTGCGCCTGCAAGCGGCTCAACGCGTGATACTGGACAGACTGAACGAAAGCGACGCTGTCGAGATTGAGGTGCGCCTGAATGGGCGGCTGATCACGCTCGCCGCCGCCGCCGAGCAGTGCGTCGAAATAGCCATCGCCCCCCCTCGCGGCTCGCAGCACTGCCTCGCCAAAGATGAGGAAGACCTCCTCGCGGTGTTCAATCTGCACTGTTTGCCTGAGCATTTCGCACTGATCGACTCTGGCTACAAATCGTGGAGCGTCAAACCGGAAAAAAATCCAGCCTCTGTGATTATTGCGTCCTGTTTCATCAAACAGCTTGAGCACAATTCCATATTGGAAGTGACAGGTACTCGCTTTACGCTGATGACGTACGACCAGAAGATTTACCTTACCTACGGTGTCAACGCAACAACCGTACTACGTACCGCCGACGTCGTTGCTCGTGGCCTGGAAAAGCTGGAAGACATGCTGTCCGACACGCTGCACGGCGCGGAAAAGAAAAGGCTTATACGCAATGCAATGATCTCCAGCTTGAAGTCCTGTGAAGAATCTAACCGGCTGTCGCATCTGTTGAGTCATTGCGATGAAATTCTTGAAAATGCTCAGAATAATTATGAGCTGTTCATATCCAATTTCTCTTTCAATAACGACCTCGACAAACTCAATGAGCAGAAACGAGAGTTCAGCGTCAAGCTCAACGGGTTGCTCATTGGTATCCAAGGCAAGCTTTTGGCCATACCCGTGTCCACGATCCTAGCTACGACACAGCTAAAAGAGCCGACAGACAACATTCATCTCACCATTAACTGTACGGTCATGGCGTCGTCGCTTTTTTTTCTTACGATCATCGTATGGCTTATCAAAAGCCAGGTGATTGCCATCAAGGCAATCAGGTATGAAATAGTGCAGAAGGAAAAGCGTTTTCGTCATGAACTGCCGAAGCTTTTCGCTGAGGTGGCAACGATCTTCGACAGTTTGAAATCCGACTGCAATCTGAACCTAAAAATGGCTTGGTCGCTCACGGTTCTTTCATTTGTGCTGACGGCGATCACGGGCTACGTGTTCCTGGTTAAGACGCCCGAGGTGATGCTCGTGCTGCAGCCACTACTCGATTGGGCATCGGGATTATTGACCGGTTTTGTATCTGAAGGCGCCAAAATTATTAGCGGTCTTCTAACGCGCGCGCGCCCGATCTAGAAAATCACGTAGGAGGCTTGAGAAACCATTATGTGTCTATTACAGATTTTGAGTCTGCGCTCCATTAAAATTTTTCGGTTTGTTCTGACTATAAAGGCATCAGTCAGTGTGTAGTGTTTTTTAGTATTTATTCGCATGTTTTTTAAGGGGGGACTTTGGTGAGGTGAATATGCTAGATGAGGTGGTGTGCATGCTGTAATTATGCAAAGAAGGACTAGTTAATACGAGGGCTTTTGTATGAGTGTTAGTGTTGAGCAGGTTTTTGATTCCGTTGCAAAGCGCCTAGTGTTTTCTGCGTTTTTCGATATTGTGGTGAAAGAGAACCAAAAGTCTGAGTTAATTTGTATAGTTGCGAATTTGCATGCTGAAAATTTAATTGATGTTTTGGCGGAGTACCAGTCTCTAGAGCAAGATATTTTTGGCTTTGAGTGGTTTACAATTATTGAGGTTTTTGCGGGGGTGTTAGAACTAATTGATGCGCCCGTGGCCGATATAATGTTTAGTATAAATCGACTTGGTAGGGCCGGTGGTGCTGATTTTCACTTGTTGTCTTCCTTTGAAAAATACTGCTTGGCAAACCCGGCGAGTTTAGAAGAAGCATTTGAGTTGGCAAAGAATTTATATCCGGAATCTAATTTTCTGAATGTTGTTTTAATCGCTGGCTCGAAAATAGATTTTGACGAATTTCAACTAAAAGCCATAAATTTAATTGATGCGAGCGAACCGCGTCTGCGAGCTTTAGCGTTGCAGTCTCTTTCTCGGTTTGGATACGAGGAAGATGTAATTCGAGCAAAGCTAACATTGGACGCAATTGATAAAGGCTTAATAGATTGCGACGAAGATTTTCTCTCTGCCGCCCTCGAGACTATTTTTTCATTAGCTCCTATGAGCCAGGATGTCGAAAGTAAATGCTTGATTCTGGTAGGTCGGATTTTCAAGTGTCCAAGTGATTTGGTAATTTGCACTGCAGCTAAATTATTCATGATGGGTAAACTTCATACGCCTGAGTCCATTGTTTCAATTTTGCTAGAGGAGTTCAAAACGATATCGCCAACTAATAGAGAGGCGATTAAGTTTCTGGATTTAGGGTTCGAACCGTTTTTGATCGGGGGCAAAGCGCGAGATATTCTGGTGCTTATTGAACACCTACTGGAAAAGAATGGTGCTGATTTGGCTGTCTCTGACTTCGAACACTTTATGTGGAGTCTTGATGAGCCGCAAAGTACGATTTTACGACAACAAATAGTCACCCGATGGCTATTATCTAGCAAAAGAAAACTTTGTTCCTCTGTCGGCCAGATAGTTTCAGATGGTCGGGGGTCAAATATAGGGCTTTCTGCTGACTTGGGGTTGTTGGACGAGATTCCACCCAATGCTAACTTGCTATTGGCAATGAGAGCCTGTGGCTGGTTGTTTGCATACCCGGTGAGCGCTGCGAGCCTTATGGTCTCGTCACTTAATACTGCTTCAGACGCTGAGCGAGCAAAGATAGAGGAAATGCTATTTAATCCATTATTGATTAGCTATGGTGGAAGTGTCGGAGAATACTTCAGATCTAAGCGTGATGAGCTTTCACAAGAATCTGCAATAATAATTGATCGGGTGTTGTGTAGATTAAATTCATATCACGAGGGACTTCAGAGCATTTCCAACGTAAAAGAATTGGAGGCTCCACTGTCTCAGCGGCAAGCGTATCAACGTCGTTTTAATCGTCAAATGGAGGAATCATTTAAGTCCGCTAAAAAAGATTCTCTGATGACTGCTCTCATGGGGAGGCCCTCAGTAATTTTGTACGGAAACAGCTCTATAAATTATGTGTATCACGGCCCTAATGGAGAAAAGGTCCGCCAAGAAAATCCGATGCATAGTTTTAGTACGTCTGTAGAGTATCCTTCACTAGGTAATCTTGACTCTGGGGGGCTGGAGTACATGCTGCGGGCTTTTAGAGTAGGAGCCGTTAGGCTATGAAGTTAATAATTAGAGAGTATTTAGCTGGGTTGCGGGAACGTAAAGAATTAGATGCGTTGTTACCTGACCTTTTATCGCAGATGGGCCTAGATGTTTTTTCTAAGCCTGGCGTTGGCGGTAGGCAATACGGCGTAGATGTGGCAGCGATTGGGAGTATTGATGGAGGGCCTGAAACGGTCTATCTCTTCTCCGTGAAGTCTGGTGATCTTGGAAGAACTGATTGGGATAGTGCATCTCCTCAGTCGCTAAGGCCATCGCTGAATTCAATTATCGATACGTATATTGGTTCTCATCTGCCTGCGCCTTATCAAGATAAGCCAATTGATATATGTCTCTGCTTTGGTGGTAATATAAAGGAAACAGTCAGGCTAGATGTAAGTAGCTATATTAATAAGAATACCAAGGGTAATATTAGTTTTAGTGAGTGGAATGGCGAAAAACTAGCGAACCTAATCGAGCGACATTTTTTGAGAGAGGAGTTGTTGCCTGAGTGTTGTCGAGCATTACTTCGAAAATCAATTGCAATACTTGATGAGCCTGATGCTTCGTATGCGAATTTCAAACGACTAATTCACCTATTGCTTTCCGATGGTGCTGCTTCGGAAGAAGAGTTGTTGATGTCTTTGCGTCAAGCTTATCTTTGCTTGTGGATCTTGTTTTCATGGTCGCGTGATCAAAATAACTTAGAAAGCTCTTATGTTTCTAGCGAGTTGTGCGTGTTGCACTCTTGGGATAAGTGTAAAGAGTTTTTTGCGGGAGCGACCAAAACTCATATATCAATCCGTAATACGTTTAATGCAATACAGCTATTGCATGTCCAGATAAGCGCTAATTATATGGACAGGTGTGTCTTGCCCTACACGAATAAGCTTCATGCACTTTCGGCGGCTGTGTTTCCTTCTTGCTCCACGGATGTGAACCTTAAGATGTTTGATGTGCTCGGGCGCGTAGCATCTTTAGGTCTGTGGAATATATGGGTTCTTGACAGTCTGGCCCGGGATGAAAGGTCTTCTGAGTACGGGGTGTCAGTAGTTGAAACTATAAGAGGGTTGCAGTGTTGCATTTCTGAAATGATTATTAACAATCCAGTTTTGAATACCCCATGTAAAGATGATCAGGGGATTGATATAGCTTTGGCTGCTTGGTTTTTATCTTTGGATTTTGGAGTGGATATATTTGTTGGTGATTGGCTTAACCAGATTCTTGGGGCGGCGCACTATCAGATCGCCACAAAAAACCAATACCCTTGTAATTTGGATGATTATTACAAGCTAATTGAACATCCTCAAAATAGCGATGCCTACTTCCAGGAGGTTACAGCAGGGTCAGTTCTTTACCCTTATCTGGCACTTCTGGCGGCTTTGATTGGTGATGAAGAGGCTTTCAATAGAGTACGTACTATAAAAAAAGAGTTTTTGGAGCACTGTAATTTTCAAATTTGGTTTCCTGACGTCAACTCAGAAAATGCTTTTTATAGTAATAAATCCTCTCATGGTGCCACTCTGTCCCACGTGTCTATGGAAGGGGAGGACGGGATGTCACAATTCTTGGATATGGTTTTCAAAGAATGTGAGGAGGCTGAAGGCTTCAATTCCCTAAGCGCCGTAAAGCTAAGACATTGGCCGCTTGTCGTTATGGCTTGTCGGCATTACAGATATCCTCTGCCCGTACATTTTTTTAGGGGTAGATATGTTCAATTGAAAAGAAATTTAACAGTAGGTTGAGATAACAACCAAGCCAGGGCGAAATGTTCAATGCCAATGCCCCACTGAGTCTGTCGACGAGAGAGTTTCGTCTCCAGTATTCGCTGGAATTAGGAGCGCGCGCTCGGGTTGGACTCAGCAGAGCGTCTTTTTCGGGTGTTAATGACTGTCCGCATTTGCCTAGTAACGTAGGATGCCGGACGGAGTAAGCAGCCCGCCGGTGCGGGCTGCTTAGGGGTTACGCTGCGAGTAGTTCCTCCAGGGAGATGTTACGGGCTAACGCTGATAGATCGGAACGCTCAAGTTTCGAATGGAAGGGGCCGAAGCGAGGCACCTTCAATCCGGACAAAGAATCGCCCATTCCCCCTTTTTGGTGGCTGACGGCTAATATGCGTGCTCCCAAAGCCATCAGCCGTTCGGTTGCAGCATTCCACTCCTCATTAAGCGCAAAATCTACTGCACTCAGTGCTGTGACCCTGGCGTCATCGCACCGTTGGCGGGCATTCGTAATTTGAGTCTCAAGAGTATCGAGCTCTACTTGCAGAGCACCGAGGATCAGGTCTTGCCTTCTGACCTGCTCGTCCGTTGTCGCCAGTTGCTTAGCGGCCTTTTGCATTTCGCCGCTTGCCGATTTTTCCCCTTCGGTATCACCACTGGCGAGGCTTTTGGCGTAGGACGTTGCAGCGTCGCGCTCGGCTTGTTGCGCGTTTTCCAGTGCTTGATCGGCTTCAGATTGAATCGCCTTAAACCGCTCACTTAAGTGCGCTCTTTTTCGCTCCAACGCTTCTATTTCGGCTGTCGCATCGGTCATTGCTTGGATGGATTCGACTTTAATTTGATCGTTTTTTTCCAGGCGTTCTAGGTGTTGAATCTTCCGATCAATTGCTGCCAAGTCGTGAGGTATCGCTCGTATACGAGCTTCGGCACTGGATATTTTATCCGCAGCTTCGCTGGCTTCCGGGCTTCCAATTGGGTTGCCAATAGCACTGAAGCCACACGGCGCGTTACGCCACTCGGTTTCCAGTTGTGGAAGGCTTTGTTCCAAGGCTTCCAGTTCTTGAATCAGTGCGGCTTGTTGCTGTTTTAGCTGGTTCATGTTGAGTCCCAAGGGTGAGAGGTTGATTGATTTTTTTCCGCTGGCGGGCCAGGCCAAAGTGAGCCTGCATTCCTCATTGCGGGGCCATTCTTAGGCCGCCTGGGCGCCGTGATCACCTTGTTCGGGCACTGCGATAACCACATAGCAGCGTTGCAAGCCCAGTCCGGGTAGCCGCACTGCGGTTGAAGCTTTGCCGTCCTTTCCTGGCTCTAGAACACCCCTTCGCAAAAGCTCTTTGTTGACCGCACTTAGGTTCATTCCTCGGAAGATCTCGGAGCGCCATGCTTCCGGCAGCACGTAATAGGTGTTGGTGGTGTGCAGTGCATCGCCCATGCCGTGTTCCATCGTCTTGCGAAAGCCCAACCGATCAATCGTGCGTGGGCCGTGCTCATCGATCTTGGCGGCGGCAGATTCCCAGCGGGTAAAGCGACTTTCTCCAAAGCGCTCGATGACCTGTCTCAGCCGCGCCAAAATCGCATCGCCCTCGAAGTTACCGGCGCCGCCGCGCTCAGCCAGCCATGCATGCAGGCAAACCCGCGCAGCAGTCGTGGCCGTACCATCAGGCCAACCGGTGACGCCAAAGGCGGTGGCCAACTCTCCGGCCGCTGCTGCGATGCCAAAGCGAAGGGCTGCACGTTGGGCTTGCCCACTGGCCGATGCAGGTAGGTTTTGCGTGATGAGCTGCTCCACCGTGCGGCGAATGATCACCGTCCATCTGAGCATTTCTCCTGGCGCGCACAGTGCGTGCAGGAAGGCGGTGAGGGGCGTGCCGTAGTATTTGGCTACACGGGCCTTGAGCGCATCGGAGAGGGCAGCAGCATCCTCAAAACCATTCAGCACATCGAACATGCCGAGGCCTTTGTTCGCATCCGCAGGCACCGCAAGCATGCGCACCTCCATGCCCGCTTTCAGCTCCTTGTTTGCATCCGCCATGTGCTGCGCCAACGTCTTCTCGCCGGTCGAGAGAAACAGCAAGCGCCACTCCTGCACCTGTCGGCCCGCTTGTCCTCGATCATTCGCCCGGGCTTTACCCGTGCCATTGCCGAGCATGTACACCGTCTCGCCAATAATGCGTGGGTCACACATGCCGATTTCATCCAGCACCAGGAGCCCGTCTGAATGGGCGGCTGCGATGGACTCCAGGGCGTTATCTGTCGAGCGCCATGAACGCACCAGGCGCGGCCCGCCATAAACCGAAGCAGCGACTTGCAGGTGAGTGGTCTTGCCCCCGGAGCTGTCGCCGTATAGGTGGAAGCCACCCGACTCATGACCTAGCAGGTTCAGCAGAGGCCCTGCAAACGCCACAGAGACGACAAACGCTAAGCGGTGGTTACCGATGCATAGCGCGCCGATTTGCTGCTGCCACTGCTCCAGAGAACCCGCCTCGTTGATGGGTGGAAGCTGCGCCCCGGCTTCATAAAAATGCAGGTGTTCGGCGTGCGAGCCGATCTGTTGTTCGGGCAATAGAAACGCATTGTCGTGCCAGCCCAAGCGCGTCACCAAGCGTGCGCGCTGGGCGCTGTCGAAGCCGCCAAGGTAACTCTGCAGGTCATTGCGTGCGTTGCGCCCTGATCGGCTTCCGGCAAGGCGTAGGCCCATGTCTACCAGCGGGCCGAGTACGTCTTTGCCGAAGTCGCCGGTCATGGTCCTGGCCGGAATGTTCCAGCGTTTTTTGGCTCCGTCTGGGTCGTCGAATTCAACCAGCAAGCCCCAGTTGTGGCCCTTGTCGTCGCGAGTGCGGGCGATGATTTCGAGAGGCGAACACACAGGACGCGCCTCGCCATCATCGCCGGAATAAAACACCCCTTCAGGCGTCAGGCGAAAGCCGCCTGGCAACAGGTCGTGCTTCGATTTGGCAGGACGTTTGGCGGGCGCCTTGGCCGTCTGTTCTTGGGGTTCAGTTGGCTCAGAGGCACCGCCGAAAAACTCACCGCTGCGCACCAGCTCGGCGACGTGACCAGCGGTCCAGCCTTTGGCTAACGCATCCGCTGCGTCATCGCCGTCTGCCCATTTTCCACCCTTGATCAGCGTAGGCTTGCCGCCTTTGCTGCTGGGCTTGAGCTTGAACACGTCGAGCGATATTCGTTTTACTGAGGCGGCGCTCAGCTCATTCAGCTTGAGCTCGATGGCGTCCATGCAGGTCTTGCCGCTGGCATCGTTATCCGGCCACAGGACCACCGTGCGTCCTTTGAGTGGCGTCAGGTCAGCCTTATGCCAAGAGTTGGAGCCGTTCGGCCAGCAGGTGGCTACGTGGTCGGGCATGAGTTCAGCAGCGGCGTCAGCGGCCTTTTCGCCTTCACACAACACCACAGCCGCATCGGTGCGCTGTACTAGCTCATCCAGGCGCAGCAGTGGCCTAGGCTCAGGCAGGCCTTGCCAGCGCCATTGTGTGGTTTGCCCATCGGAACGCTTGCACCAGGTCAACGGCGCAAAGACTTTTCGCGGCTTGCCGTCTTCATCTGGACCTAAGTCGAAGCGATACAGCGCCATGACCGGTTGGCCCTGCGCATCGCGATAGATCCAAACCTTGGACGGGGCGCCGTGTTGTCGGTGCTTGGCTGGGCACTTGTTCATGGCCTCGACCGGGACCGGCTGAAGCGCGATCCACTCCGGCGCTGCTGGCTTGGTCGGTGCGTTTTTGGCGGTTGCAGATCCTGCGGAAACGCTGAGCAGATTCGCCAGCTTTTTACAGGCCTCAACGTCGGTGCCGCCGTCGATGTAGCGCACCAGATCGATCAGGTCGCCGCCCTTATCGCCGGTGGCAAAATCCGCCCAGGTGCCTTTGCTCAAATTCACCTTGAGTGAGCCAGCGCGTTTGTCCGTGCGCGTGGGGTTCGGTGCGGTGTATTCCTTTCCGCCGTCGACCCGTTTGCCGTTTGGCAGCCAATGAGTAAGAACGCATTCGATGTTCTTCAAAGCAGCGCTTTTTACGTCGGCAAAGCTGGGGCGTTTTGAGGTGTTGCCGGTGCGCTGAGTCATGGCGCTGTACTCGCTGCACACAGTGCATCGTTCACGTCATCAATTAGCGCTTTAGCCATCTCGCCCAGATAGAACGCCGGCCAACTGAAACGCTCGCCTTCGTCACTCATGGCGGCATCGAGGGTCAGTTGATTGGCGTAGTGCTGAAACAGTGAAATTGCTTCAAGCGCATCCTCAAGAGGCACGCCTGCATTCACCCGAAATAATTTCTGCTGGGTGTCGTTGGCACACGAGAACTCGGCACGCCCAAGAGTAGTGGCAGTGTTCACAGGGCACCGCCTTTCTGGCCCATTGGCACAGAGGAGGCGTCACCGTACAAGGCGAGTGTTTTGATCAAGCCCAAGGTGCCGCGTACGTCCCAGATTACGGATGACAGCACGCGGTTAGAGAGCGCGGGTTTATCGCCGTCTAAGTGATCTTCCAGCAGCATCAGAACTGAATCGGCACGGTCCAAGGCGCAGGTGATGGCGTCGATGGGAATACCGGCTTCAGCATCTTGGCTGACGCAGAGTAGATCCTCGGGCAGTGAAAAGCCTGGGAGCATGCTCATTGGGCACCCCCTGCGGCTTCCAGGGCACGAGCCTTGGACATATGGGCGTTGTAACGGGAAAGGCGTGTAGCGAGGCTGGAGTTTGCGTGTAAAGCGGCGAGAGCCATTGCTCGATGAGCAGCGGCGCGAATTTTGGACGGATTGAGGGCGTGCATGGGTGGAACTCCTATTGTTGAGGAGCTGCCACGCTTCGTCGCCAAACGAATTAGGGTGGCAGCTGTGCGCAGGTTGGCGAACCGGGACAATAGGAACCCGGCAGACCCGAAGGTCTCCCACGCACAGCCGCCATAAAACAGGAATGCGGGCACAAAAAAAGCGCCTGCAATCGTAATGGGGGCGCCTGTGCGCCTATTGTTGATCGGGTCGCCAAACCCGGTCGCTGAATTTGCAGCGACGACCAGAGAGTAACGTCCGTTTTTTGAAAGTGCAACTGCGCCGATGGCTTGCGGGCTTTTCAGGTGCGGCATAAATTGTCTGTGCATGTAGATTGACCTCAACGCCTCCGGATTGCCCCCGGGGGCGTTTTCGTTTCAGGCATGGATTTCCCAGCGCAGGGACAGCAGCGGAAGGAAGTCGCCATCGATGCAGGAGCGAGCGTCTTCGTAGGCGTCGATCTGCTGGCCTTCATCGACGATCACCATCGCGAACTCTTCGCAGTGAAGTGAGAGGGCGCACCAGGTGCCGTCGTCCCAGCTCAGCACGCTGACCACACGGCCCTTTTTTTCCTGCTGAGTGCGGTAGCGCTCTAGGCGTTGCATGAGGCGTTGCGAGAAGCCGATCTGGCGCAGTTTGGAGAAGGGATGCATCTTGGCGTTTTGGGCAATCTCGCGATTCATGCGGCCACCTGATCACGGGCCTCGATGCGGCTGCGTGCCCACGCTTGTACTTCAGAAAGCACCCAGGCCACGGGAGCGCCACGGGCGTTGCTGTTGCTGAGTTTGACGGGTTGGGGAAAGCCGCAGTCGGGACGCTGCATGAGCTTGTAGATGGTCGAGCGCTTCATGCCCACGATGCCTTCAACCTCGCGCATGCGGATCAGGGTCGAGGCGGCATCAAACAGCGAGGGAGAGTTGGCAGGTGCTTTGCGGGAAATCTCGGTTACAGAGGTACTCATAGGCATTGCTCTCGATAGGTTTGGACTGGCGAGAGCAATGGTCTAGAGATTAATCGGCGGTGAGCAGTTCACTTCCAATTGAAATTTCAGTTACACCACGAAATTTCGTTTGAGAATGGCCTCAATGCTTTTGCGAGTCAGCGCCTTTTCGGTTTCGAGAGTGACCCACTCAGGGCGTTGCTTGTGTGGTTTGGCGACTGCACGCGTTAGCCAGGCATGCACCGCTGTTGCGACGTTACGTTCTGACATCCCTGCCGATAGGTAGTGACGCGCCTGTTTAACTATCGCGGCATCTCGAGCGTGAGTTTCCTCACTACGCTCAATGCTGCTGATTATTCCGCCTTTTTTGCGGATCGCATTCTTAATCGCTCGGTCGGCAATGGGTATCAGTTCATCGTCAATCAGGCAGGGTAGGGACGTGATCGGTTCCAGATAGAGTGCGTACTGATCAAGCGCCTCAATACGCTTGTTCGGATCGGCCTGCATCTCTACGAACTGGCAGTAGAGGTCCCAAGGCCAGTCGGTAGGGGAGGCAGTGGTATGTGACCAAGCCTCTTGATCGGCTTTTTGCATCCAGTTAGCTAATGTCTCCAGCGCTTTTACGGCACAAGCCATGATGTACGCGGTATGCGCGTCGCGCTCCGAAGCGGATTCACATTTGCTGTACTGACGGACCCAATACGCGAGGCGTCCCCTAGTATCGGTTGAGGCATATTGAAAAATGGTCTCCTCATGGATCGACGTATGGATGCACATGCTGGCGAGATCTTTATTGATATCGTCGCAATGAATGCGCAGCCAACACTGGTCGATCAGGTGGCAGGCGTCAGCGACCTGTCCACGGCAGAGATCATAGAGCGGTTGCGCTGAGTGATATTTGAGCAGGCCGCGGCTTAACACCGAATACAATGTGAGGTGGTGATCAACCATTACCGAGTGTCTCAGGCGCCGTGTAACGAAGAGTCCCACGCCCTGCGCTTGAAAGTCGGAGCCAGCGAAAGTCGCTTGGTAGGCTCGGTTGCAGACCATCTGTCCACAGCGCCCGGGCGTTGACTTTGGCGTTACACGCCGGGGCCGCGTTACATCGGAGATACGCCGGGCCGCTCAATTGTGTAACGGTGGTGAAGGCCAATGAAACCGGGCGTTTGGCGAGAGCTGTTACACGAGTAACACCAGTTACACCTCGTTTTGAGGGGGGCAGGGTATGTGCTCTCATATCGCCTTTCCAAATTGGCCCCGCACAACATTGTCGGTCTCTAATGCGTCAAGGTGATCTGCATACCACTGCATCATCTGTGTGCGTTGCTCGAGGTACTGAGCCTTGTTGTAAATCCCCCTTACACCTTGTGCCTTGTGGCTGAGTTGGGCCTCGATATGGTCAGCAGGATAGCCATGCTCGTTAAGAATTGTACTGGCGATGTGGCGGAAGCCATGCCCAGTCTGGCGACCTTCGTAACCTAGGCGTCTGAGTGCCATGAGGAAAACGGTATCGCTGCGGGGTTTGGTGTGGTCGCTTCTACCTGGAAATAGGAGTGGGTAAGCGCCGGTGAATTGCCGTAGCTCCGATAGTGCTTCGACCGCTTGGGTGCATAGTGGCACCAGATGCTCACGACCTTTCTTCCGTCCCTTGCGCTCGACAGGAATGGTCCATAGCTTTTTGTCGAAGTCGAACTCTACCCAATGTGCCTCTCGGAGTTCGCTGGGACGTACAGCTATCAGGGTCAACAGCCGCAGGCCAAGCTGAACATCTTTGGCGTGGGGGTAGGAGCGTATCGCTCGGAGTAACCCTGGAAGCTCATCAGGGGAGACGTGGGCGTAGTTCTCTGCCTTTCCAGAGGACAGAAATTTATGCACACCCTCCAACGGATTGTTGACTGCTCTACCGGTCACTCGAGCCAGGTCATAGATATCTTTGCAGTAAGCCCTCACACGGCTCATCTGTTCCAGAATCCCCTGACGCTCAAGCCCTCTCAATAGCTCCATCCACTCCATCGACATGATTGAGGTGTAGGGTCGTTTGCCGAGCGAGGGGAATACATGGCGTTCGAGTGCGCCAAGTATCCTTTTGGCCGTACCGGCATCCCATCCGCTAAGACGAGACGTGTGCCACTCCCTTGCCAATGCTTCAAAGGTGTCGTTGGCCGCATCGATCTCGGCGGCTTGGCGAGCTTTCTTGGAGGTGATCGGGTTCTTACCTTCCGATGCGTCGGAGCGTAGATCAGCCGCTTTCTGTCGAGCGAAAGCGCCACCCACTTCCGGGTAGCCGCCAAGACCAAGCCATGACCATTTACCGTCCGGCTTCTTGTAGCGTAACTCCCAGGACTTTTGGCCGTTTGGCTTGACCCTGAAATACAGCCCTGGGCTGTCTAGTTCGCGGTATGCCCCGGCCTCAGGCTCCAGGCTGGAAAGTGTCGTGTCAGCGAGAGGGCGTCGCTTGATATCTGTGCGTTTCATCCTTGTATGCCTTCAGTTCAATTATCTATGAAGCATACATGTGGGCATACACGGAGGGGAAGGATAGGGGTAGATAGAGGTGGACAGCCAGAAACAAGAAAGCCCGCACTAGGCGGGCTTCTTGAGGTGATTCATAGACTGCTATAGACATCTATGGATCTGTACTTGGTGGCTACACAGGGACTTGAACCCCGGACCCCAGCATTATGAATGCTATGCTCTAACCAACTGAGCTATGTAGCCAAGTGGCGCGCATTATTCGCTCGGAACGACAATGCGTCAAGCGTTTTTATAAAAAAATTATCTACGCTATCAACCGTTTATCCCTTTCCCCCGAAAATCAGTGGCGATGGGCAGCGCTGGAACCAGCGGCTGGCCTGTTCGTAGGCGTGGGCCAATTGCAGGACGGCGAAGTCGGCCTGGTGCTTGCCGATGATCTGCAAGCCCATGGGCAGGCCGTTGGCATTGAATCCGGCCTGGACGCTGGCCACCGGGCAGCCGGACAAGGTGCCGGGAATCACCACCTCCATCCAGCGGTGGTAGGTGTCCATGGCCACGCCTTCGATGTTGCGCGGCCAGGGTATGTTCTTGTCGAAGGGGAAGACCTGGGCGCTGGGCAGCAGCAGGTAATCGAAGCGTTCGAACAGCCGGGAGATGGCGCGGTACCAGTCGCTACGAATCACTGAGGCTTCGAATACCTGACTGGCGGAGAGCTTGAGGCCGTTCTCCACTTCCCAGATGGCCTCGTCCTTGAGCTGTGTGCGTTTCTGTGGATCGGCATAGGTGCTGCCCAGGGACCCAGCGACCATCCAGTGGCGCAGGGTGCGCCAGCTGCTCCACAGACGCTCGGGGGCGAAGTCGGGGCTGGCCGGTTCTACGCTGCAACCCAGGCTGCGGAAATCGCCCAAGGCCTTTTCGCAGAGCTCCAGCAGGCCCTTTTCCATTGGCAGGTAACCGTTGAAGTCCCCCAGCCAACCCAGGCGCGTGCCCTTGAAGTCACGTTCCAGCGGGGCGGCGAAGCCCTGGCCGGATTCGGCGATGGACAGCGGCGCCCGCGCATCGCCCCCGGCCTGCACCGACAGCAGCAGGGCTGCGTCGCGCACGCTGCGGGCCATGGGGCCTTCGTAGCCGAGCTGGTCGATGAACAGGTCGCTGCTGTCGTCGAACGGCACCCGGCCCTGGGACGGGCGAAAACCGAAGATGTTGTTGAAGGCCGCCGGGTTGCGCAGCGAACCCATCATGTCGCTACCGTCGGCCACCGGTACCAGGTGCAGGGCCAGGGCTGCGGCGGCGCCGCCACTGCTGCCGCCGGCGGTCTTGCTCGGGTCATAGGCGCAGCCGGTGGCGCCGAACAGTGGGTTGTAGGTCTGGGAGCCGAGGCCGAATTCCGGGGTGTTGCTCTTGCCGATCAGGATCGCCCCGGCGGCCTTGATCCGTTCCACCATGATGCCGTCGCGCTCGGGGATGAAATCCCGGTACAGCGGCGAACCCAGGGTGGTGCGGATGCCGTGGGTCAGGGACAGGTCCTTGATCGCGTGGGGCAGGCCGTGCATCCAGCCGCGATATTCGCCACGGGCCAGTTCGGCGTCGCGCCGGTCGGCCTCGGCCAGCAGGGCTTCGGCCGGTTGCAGGCTGACCAGGGCATTGACCAGGGGGTTGTAGTGCTCGATGTGGGCAAGGTAGGTCTGCATCACTTCCCGGCAGGAAACCTGACGCAGGCGGATACGCTCGGCGAGTTCATGGGCCTGAAGCAGGACCAGTTCGCTGGGGGGCTTGGCGATCATGGCAGGAGGGCCTTTCAAACGGCTTTAGAAACGCCCCGGCATCCAGACCGGGGCGGCAAGTCAACACTGCTCAGCGCATCAGGTTGGTCCACAGGCGGTCGGCAAGGCGGATTGCGCCTTCGCCGCAGGTCTGGCTGAAGACCACCTTGGTACCCTCGGGAATGTGCAGCTCGGGGGCGTCCTTCAGGCCGGCGTCGAGGAAGGGTTCGACGCCCTTGATCGGGCTCTGGTGCTTGAGGAAGTTCTGGGTCATGGCGGCGTTCTCAGGCTGGCTGAGGAAGGCGATGAAGGCCTTGGCGTTTGCCGGGTTCTTGCTGCCCTTGGGGATGACCATGTTGTCCACCCAGGCCAGCACGCCTTCTTTCGGATAGAGGTACTTCAGGCCGGGCTTCATCTCCCGGGCACGCATGGACGATCCGCCCCAGAACATCGACATGTCGATTTCCCCGGCCGCCAGGTTCTCGCGGATCGCCCCGGCCTTGGAGCTGTAGGTCTTGACGAAGGGCTTCTGCGCCTTGAGCAGGCCAAGGATCTGCTGCATCTGCTTGGGGTCTTCGCTGCACAGCGGAATGTTCAGGTACAGGCTTGCCATATCGATCACTTCGCTCACCGAGTCGAACATGTTGATCCGCCCCTGCAGCTCCGCTGGCGGCTCGTAGAGCACCTTGTAACTGTCGCTCGGGCCTTTGTAGCGCTCGCCGTTGAGCACCACGCTGGTGGTGCCCCAGATGAAGGGCACCGAGTAGGCGCCTTCCGGGTCCCAGGTCGGGTTCTTCAGGTTGTCGACCACGCTGGCGTAATAGGGCTGCTTGGCCGGGTCGAAGCGCTCCAGCAACTGCTCCTTGATCAGGATCGGGATGAACTGGTGGGAGGGGATCGCCACGTCATAACCGGTGCCGCCCTGTTTCAGCTTGGCCAGCAGGGTTTCGTTGGAATCGTAGGAATCCACCGTGACCTCGATACCGGTCTGCGTCTGGAACTTGGCGAGAATTTCCGGCGAAAAGTAGCCGCTCCAGCTCACGACGTTGAGTTTCTCGGCGGCCTGCACCGCCAGTGGCAGGCTCAGCAACAACGAGGTACCCAGGCTTGCGATCAACTTGCTCATGTCATTTCCCCAAGGTCAGTGGAAGGTTCAAGCGTGTTTCTTGCTCAGCAGATAAGAGAGGCTGACGAACAGCACCGAGACGCCGAGGATCAGCGTCGACACGGCGTTGACGTCGGGTGTCACGCCCATGCGCAACAGGCCGAAGATGAAGATCGGCAGGGTGGTGGTGCCGGCCTGGGACACCATCATCGAGATCACGAAGTTATCCAGGGAGACGATGAAGGCCAGCATCAGCCCGGAGACGATCCCCGGCATCAGCAGCGGCAGGGTCACCTTGCGGAAGGTGCGCCAGGGGCCGGCGTACAGGTCTGCCGCGGCGTGTTCCAGGGACAGGTCCATGTCGTTGAGGCGGGCGCGGATCGGCAAATAGGCGAAGGGGATGCAGAACACCGTGTGGGCGATGATCAGGTTGCCGTAGCCCAGGGACAGCCCCAGGGTAGAGAACAGCGCCAGGGTGGCCACGCCGACGACGATTTCCGGTAGCACCAGGGGCAGCATGATGGCGCCCATGGACAGTTGCAGGCCCTTGAACTTCGCCCCGCGTGAGGTGCCCAGGGCCGCCAGGGTGGCGATGGCGGTGGCCGCCATGCTGGCGCACACGGCGATCAGCAGGCTGTTGCCTGCCGCCTGGCGCAGGGCCTGGTTGGCGAACGCCGCGCGGTACCAGTCGAGGCTGAAGCCGCTCCACACCGTGGCCGACTGGTTGGCGTTGAAGGAGAACACCACCAGCACCAGGATCGGCGCGTAGAGGTACAGGTAGAACAGGAAGCTGAAACCGCCGAAGCCGGGAAAGTCCTGGACACCGAGGCCGTTGCGCTTGAACAGGCGGATCATCATGCACCCTCCTGAAGGGTTTTCTGGCGCTGGGCGCGCAGGGCGTAGACGGTCAGTACCAGCATCACCGCGGCCATCAGCACCAGCGACAGGGCGGCGCCGAAGGGCCAGTTACGGGCATCGCTGAACTGCCGGAAGATCAGGTTGCCAAGCATCATCCGGGTGCCGCCCCCCAGCAGTTCCGGGGCGATCATCGCTCCCAGGCAGGGCACGAAAGTCAGGATCGCCCCGGCGAAAATTCCCGGCTTGGCAATGGGCAGCACCACCTTGCGCAGGGTCCGAATGCGCCCGGCGTAGAGGTCCTGGGCCGCTTCCAGCAGGCGGGTGTCCATCTTTTCCAGGGTGGCGTAGATCGGCAGCACCACGAAGGGCGCGTAGGTGTAGACCAGCCCCAGCAGCACCGCACCGTCGGTGTACAGCAACTGCAACGGCTCGTGGATGACCCCCAGCCCCATCAGGCTGTTGTTGATCACCCCGGTGTTGCGCAGCAGCAGGATCCAGGCGTAGGTGCGGATCAGCAGGTTGGCCCAGAACGGCACGGTGATCAGGAAGATCAGCAGGCCGCGGCGCTGCACTGGCTGCATCGCCAGCCACACCGCTACCGGAAAACCGATCAGCAGGGTGATCACCGTGGTCAGCCCGGCGATGCCGATCGAGCGCAGGGCGATCAGCAGGTAGGAGTCGGCGAAGGCCAGGCTGTCGTCCAGTTGCCGTTCGAACAGCAGGGAGGTGTAGGCGTCGCTGCTGAAGACCTTGTTCACCCCGCCGTAGGGGTTGGCTTCCATCAACGAATAGCCGATGACGATAAGGATCGGCACGATCAGGAACAGGCCGATGGCGACCAGGGCCGGGCTGACCCCGAGAAAGCTGCGCAAGGCTTTGCGCCGTTCCAGATGATGGGAAATCGATGAGGCGTGCATGGCGAATCCTCGTGGTCAATCCAGCAGGACGCTGGCGCTGCCGCGTTCGAACAGCAGCCCGGCGCTGCTGCCTACGCTCAGGCGCGGGTGGTGTTCGAGGCTGTTGGGCGTGCGCACGGTGAGGCGCGTGCCGTCGCCGAGGCTGACCTGGTATTGCAGGTCGGTACCCAGGTAGATCAGCGCTTCGATACGGCACGCCAGGGCGCCTTGCGAGGCATCACCGCGCAGGTGCAAGCGCTCGGGGCGCACCGACAGGGTGACCTGCTGGCCGACCTTGGCGGTGGTGCAGGGTTGCGCCGGCAGCGCCTGCCCGGCGGGGCCGCTGAACCAGGCCAGGCCTGCTTCGATGCGGCTGACCGTGGCCGGGATGAAGTTGGTTTCACCGATAAAGTCGGCGACGAAGCGATTGCGCGGCTGCTCGTAGATTTCTTCCGGGCGACCCACCTGTTGCACTTCGCCTTCGGAGAGCACGGCGATGCGGTCGGACAGGGTCAGGGCTTCTTCCTGGTCGTGGGTGACGAAGATGAAGGTGATACCGGTCTTGGCCTGGATGGCCTTGAGTTCTTCGCGCATGGCCTGGCGCAGCTTGAGGTCCAGGGCCGACAGCGGCTCGTCCAGCAGCAGTACCTTGGGGTGGGGGGCCAGGGCTCGGGCCAGGGCGATGCGTTGCTGCTGGCCGCCGGACAGCTGGTTGGGCTTGCGCGCCGCAAAGCGCTCCATCTGCACCAGGGCCAGCATCTCGCGCACCCGCTCGGCGATCTGCGCCTTGCTCAATACCTGGCCCATAGGGCGCGATTCCAGGCCGAAGGCCAGGTTCTCGGCCAGGGTCATGTGGGGGAACAGTGCGTAATGCTGGAACACCGTGTTCACCGGGCGCTCGAAGGGCGGCCGGTCGGCGATGTTCTCGCCATAGAGAAGGATCTCGCCCTGGGTCGGGAACTCGAACCCGGCGATCATCCGCAAGAGGGTGGTCTTGCCACAGCCCGAGGGGCCGAGAAGGGTGAAGAATTCGTTGTCGCGGATATCCAGGTCGATGTTCTTCAGGGCCACCGGGCCGCTGTGTGGATCGCCGTAGACCTTGCGCACTGAACGGATGGACACCGCCAGCGTTTGCAGCGCATGCAGGGCATTCATGCCTTACCTCCGATTCCCCCATGAGCTGTCGTGCAGGCCATGGATCTTGTTTTTCTTGGGCAGGATCGAAATGTGTCGGGTGCGTGGAAAGCTTGTCTTTGCAGGCTTTGCGCGGGTTTTACCGGGTTCTGCTGGGGCTGATTATCAGTGAGGGGTTGCGGGGGCGAAACATCAATTTTAACATACCGGCTGTTAAAAAATTTAATAGCAAGGGGCGGGCGAAATCATGGTCGAGCAGCGTTTGCCACCGTTGAATGCAGTGCGTGCTTTTGATGCCGCCGCCCGTCTTGGCAGCTATGTCGAAGCCTCAAGGGCCTTGCATGTGACCCAGCCGGCCATTGGCCGCCACGTGAAGCTGCTGGAGGACTGGCTCGGGGTGCAGCTGTTCGAGCGCACGTCCCGCGGCGTGAACCTGACCCCGGCGGGGGAGAAGTACCACCGCAAGATCGCCGCCGCCCTGCAACTGATCATCGAGGCCGGGCGCGAGGTACAGCCCAGGGCCGCCGAGCGCTGGCTGCGGATCATGGTCGTGCCGGGGTTTGCCAAGCGCTGGCTGACCCCGCGCCTGGAGGCGCTGCGCCACGTGCGCCCGGGCCTGAAGTTCGCCATCGAGCCGAACTCGACCTTTAGCGAAGTGGATGCCAAGAGCAGCGACCTGGGGATCGCCTACGGCCTGGACGGGCAATACGCCGAGTCCCGGGTCAGCCTGATCTGCCCCCGGGTGTTTCCCATCTGCACCCCGGCCTACCTGGCCAGTATCGAGGCGATTCGCGAGCCGGCGGACCTGGCCCGCCATGAGTTGATCCACTTCGATGACGGTGAGTGGTGGAACCTGTGGTTTGCCGCCAATGGCCTGGATATCCACCTCACGTCCGACCTGATCTACGTGAACAACGACCATGCGCTGTCGGTGGCGGAAAGCGGCGGTGGTATTGCCCTGGCCAACGAAGTGCTGGTGCGCGAGGAGCTCAAGGCCGGCACCCTGGTGCGGGTGCTGGAAGACCAGGTGCAGCTGGAAAGCTACCGGGTGCTGACCCCGGCCAGCGAGTGGTCGGAGGACGTTGAATGGTTTATCCAGTGGCTCAAGGCCGAGCTGGAAGCGGATTTCCCCGAGGCGCGAATCGGGGTTCGTTAGCAAGCTAATGGGATGGCGCGACTGCACCGAAAAATGGCACATTGACGCACCTGCCCCTGTGCACCCACCCGTTGTACGGAAAATCCTATGGCTAGCAGCAACTCCCCGAGCGTCGCCGCGACGGCTTCCCCGGCTTCGCAAAGCAGTCCCCTGGTCCTGCGCATCATTGGTGCGGTGGCCCTGGCGCACCTGATCAACGACTTGATCCAGGCAGTGCTGCCGGCGATCTACCCGATGCTCAAGGACAGCTACGGCCTGACCTTCACCCAGGTCGGCCTGATTACCCTGACCTTCCAGCTGACCGCGTCGCTGTTGCAGCCCTGGGTCGGCTACTACACCGACCGCCGGCCTCAACCATTCCTGCTGCCGGCGGGAATGATCTGCACCCTGATCGGCATCCTGATGATGTCCCAGGTCGGCAGCTTTCCCTTGATCCTGCTGGCAGCAGCATTGATCGGCATTGGCTCCTCGACCTTCCATCCGGAGGCTTCGCGGGTCGCGCGGCTGGCCTCGGGCGGGCGCTATGGCCTGGCCCAGTCGAGCTTCCAGGTCGGCGGCAATGCCGGCACCGCCTTCGGCCCCTTGCTGGCTGCGGCCATCATCATTCCCTACGGCCAGGGCAATGTGGCCTGGTTCGGCCTGTTCGCGCTGTTTGCCCTGGTGGTGCTGTACGCCATCAGCCGCTGGTATGCCAACCACCTGCGCCTGTACAAGCTCAAGCAGGGCCAGGCGGCGACTCACGGCCTGTCCAGGAACCGGGTGATCAGCGCCCTGGTGGTCCTCGGGCTGCTGGTGTTTTCCAAGTATTTCTACATGGCCAGCTTCACCAGCTACTTCACCTTCTACCTGATCGAGAAATTCGACCTGTCGGTGGCCAGCTCGCAACTGCATCTGTTCCTGTTCCTGGGGGCCGTGGCGGCGGGAACCTTCTTCGGCGGCCCGATCGGCGACAAGATCGGGCGCAAGGCAGTGATCTGGTTCTCGATCCTCGGGGTGGCGCCGTTCACTCTGTTGCTGCCCCATGTCGACCTGTTCTGGACCAGCGTCCTGAGCGTGGTGATCGGCTTTATCCTGGCCTCGGCATTCTCCGCCATCGTGGTGTACGCCCAGGAACTGGTGCCGGGCAACGTTGGCATGATCGCCGGGGTGTTCTTCGGCCTGATGTTCGGTTTTGGCGGGATCGGTGCGGCGCTGCTGGGGCACCTGGCGGATATTCATGGCATCGAGTATGTGTACTACCTGTGCTCGTTCCTGCCGCTGTTCGGGGTGCTGGCGATCTTCCTGCCGCGTACCCGCAAAGCCTGATGGCTTGAGGCGTGCTGGCGATAGAACGCCCGGGGTACTGGCCCCGGGCTTTTTTTTGCCTGGGCTTCAGCCGCCCTGGCGGGTGTGCCCGGTGCCTTGGCGAAAGGCGTTGGGTGTCTGGCCGCCGAGGCGCTTGAAGAAGCGGGAAAAGTAGGTGGGGTCGCTGAAGCCCAGGTTGTCCGAGAGCTGGCTGATGCTGATGTTGGTGTAGATCAGGTTGCGCTTGGCCTCCAGCATCAGGCGCTGGTGGATGATCTGCAGCGCGGTCTGCCCGGCCAGTTCCCGGCACAGGGTATTGAGGTGCACGCTGGACAGGCCGATGCGATGGGCCAGGGCTTCCACCGTCGGGTGCTCCTGGTAATGCTGCTCCACCAGCTTGATGAAGTGCCCCAACAGTTGCTGGTTGCGCTCGCTGCGGTTGCTGGGCGTCACGTTCTGCTGGCGTCGGCGGCTGATCCACACCAGCAGTACGTTGACCAGCGAATGCAGCAGCAGGTCCCGCGCCGAGGCGCTGCCTTCGTATTCCTCCAGCAAGGTCTTGAACAGGCTGTTGAGGCGCTGCCGGTCACGGCCCACCGGGTAGCGCCCGGCCGCGGCCAGGACCGCCAGCGGCGCCCCCAGCTGGCTTTCCAGCTGGGCCACCAGCGGCGCACCCAGGGTCAGCACGTAGCCCTCGATATTCTCGGAAAACTGAAAGCCGTGGACCATCAGCGGCGGCACCACCTGGATGGTTGCTTCGCGCACGTCCTCGCGGCGCCCTTCGACTTCCACCAGGGCCTGTCCGCTTTGCACATAGAGCAGTTGATACAGGTCGGCGTGGCGGTGCGGCTTGATCTCCCAGTGGTGCAGGCTGCTGCGCTTGGGGATGGATTCACAGTGCAGCAGGTCCGGAGTCGGCCAGGCCTGGTTTTCGCCGTAGAGCTTGAATACGGGGATGCTGGAGCGACTGGCTTTCATCGGGCGCGGCCCTGGGGGTGAGGGATTGGAATGCTCGATAATCGAACGCTGTTTTCAAAAGTGCATTTTTACGGCGGTTAATCACCATTTTTTGCGATTTTTGTCGGCAAAAATGCAGGGGTACAACAATAACCATAAATTCCGGATTTCGCCTGCACGGTGACTGGAATGCCCTCATGAGACGACAACAATGAAAACTCAGGTTGCGATTATCGGCGCCGGACCTTCCGGCCTTCTGCTGGGCCAACTGCTGCACAAGGCCGGCATCGACACCGTGATTGTCGAGCGCCAGACCCCGGACTACGTGCTGGGCCGCATCCGTGCCGGTGTGCTGGAGCAGGGCACCGTGGACATGCTGCGCGAGGCCGGTGTGGCCCGCCGCATGGACGCTGAAGGCCTGGTCCATGAAGGGGTGGAGCTGCTGATGGGCGGCAAGCGCGTGCGCATCGACCTCAAGGCCCTGACCGGCGGCAAGACGGTGATGGTCTATGGCCAGACCGAAGTCACCCGCGACCTGATGGAGGCCCGCGCTGCCTGCGCAGCGCCGATCATCTATTCGGCGGACAAGGTGCAGCCCCATGACATGAAGGGCGCGCAGCCCTATATCACCTATGAAAAAGACGGCCAGCTGCAGCGCATCGACTGCGATTACATCGCCGGCTGCGACGGTTTTCATGGCGTGGCGCGCAAGAGCATCCCCGAAGACGTGCTGACCCACTACGAGCGCGAATACCCCTTCGGCTGGCTGGGGCTGCTGTCCGATACCCCACCGGTCAATCACGAACTGATCTATGGGCAGCATGAACGTGGTTTCGTGCTGTGCAGCCAGCGCTCCCTGACCCGCAGCCGCTACTACCTGCAAGTGCCGCTGAGCGACAAGGTCGAGGACTGGTCCGACGAGCGCTTCTGGAACGAGCTCAAGGCCCGTCTGCCAGAAGAGGTGGCGGCTGACCTGGTGACCGGGCCAGCGCTGGAGAAAAGCATCGCGCCGCTGCGCAGCTATGTGGTGGAGCCCATGCAGTACGGCAAGCTGTTCCTGGTGGGGGACGCGGCCCATATCGTTCCGCCTACCGGTGCCAAGGGCCTGAACCTGGCGGCCTCCGATGTGTGCTACCTGTACCGGATCCTGGTCAAGGTCTACCGCGAAGGGCGTACCGAGCTGCTGGAAAAGTATTCCGAACTGGCCTTGCGCCGGGTGTGGAAGGGCGAACGCTTCAGCTGGTTCATGACCAATCTGCTGCACGATTTCGGCGACCGGCAGGATGCCTGGGACCACAAGATGCAGCAGGCCGATCGCGAATATTTCCTCAACTCCCACGCTGGCCTGGTGAACATTGCCGAGAACTATGTGGGCCTGCCTTACGAAGAAATCTGCTGAGCCCACGACCCTGAAGCGACCCGCATGCAGTGGGCCGTTTCAGGGCGCTGCCTGCAACGGGCGGCAAGCCGTAATGTAACAGTGCGGAAACATTCCTATTTATAAATGATATTCATTAGCATTACACTCCGATCCCTCTCTCCCTTGATGCACCATCCGGGTGCATTGAATCGACAAGGATCGTTTGTAATGAAAGTCAGCTCCTGCCTGTTCAATTCGCTTCTGCTCAGCGCCGGTGTCGGCCTGCTGGCCCCGCTGGCGCAGGCCGGCGATGTGGTTGAAGAGGTCAAGCCTGCATCGTTGGAACTGGATACCGCCTTTGTCACGGCTACTGGCGGCGCCACGGATCTCAAGGATGCCCCGGCCAGTGTCAGCGTCATCACCCGCGAGGAAATCGAGCGCCAGCCGGTCTATGACCTCAATACCCTGCTGCGCCGGGTGCCGGGGGTGACCGGTGGTTTCGGCCCGGTGGGCGAGCAGTCGAAGATCAAGCTGCGGGGGCTGGACGACAAGTACACGCTGATCCTGGTGGATGGCAAGCGGGTCGGCAGTTCCGCGGACCTGAGTTATCGCCGCGACCTGGCGCGCCAGGACCTGAACTGGATCTCGCCGAACATGATCGAGCGCATCGAGATCGTCCGCGGGCCTATGTCGTCGCTGTATGGTTCGGACGCCATGGGCGGGGTGATCAATATCATCACCCGCAAGGTCTCGCGGACCTGGACCGGCTCGGCCAGCACCAATATCACCGTGCCCAAGGATTCCGACCGCGGCCAGACCACTCAGTACAGCGTGAATGCGGCAGGTCCGCTGACGGAGTCCCTGGGGCTGCGCCTGGGGGCCAACGTCACGCGTCGGGCTGCGGATGAGGTAGAGGCGCGGCGCGATGCCCAGGGCGATTTCATGTACGACGATGGCGCGGGCGGCTCCAAGGATCAGAGCGTGAATGCACTGCTGGACTGGCAGATCAACCAGGAGCAGAGCCTGTCCTTCGAGGCGGTGCATGGCGTTGAGCATTCCTGGGCATCAAAGAAGACCTTTGGTGACTGGAACGAGACCGTTGGTGGCGCCTTCGGCCCCAGCCGCCTGACCCGCGACAGCTACATTCTGTCCCATACCGGCGACTGGAGCTTTGGTACCTCGAAGCTCGATGCCTACCTGAACAAGTACCGCAACGACCTTGACCTGGGCAAAGCCAACTCGGAAGAGAAGATCGTCGAGGGCAGCCTGAATATTCCCTTCCAATTGCTGTTGGACCAGCGCCTGACGGTGGGCGGGCAATGGAAGCGTGAAGAGCTGACCAACACCGATACCCTGGGCACGGTACCCGTGGATTATCAGGGCGCGCCGGTCAGTGGCTCGACCTTGAAGGGCGATTACTCGGCGGCCTTTATCGAGGATGAACTGTTCCTGCTGGACAACCTGTCCCTGACCCTGGGCAACCGCTTCGACCACAGCGACAAGTACGGTAACCACAACAGCCCGCGGGCGTATGTGGTCTATCACCCGCACCCGGACTGGACCGTGCGTGGCGGTGTTTCCAAGGGTTTTCGTGCGCCAAGCCTGAAGGAGGGCAGTGCGGGGGCGGCTACCGAATCCGCAGGCCGGGGCTGTGGTTCGTTACGGCCGTTGGGCTATGTCACTGGTAGTTGCTGGATGGCGGGCAATCCGAACCTGACACCGGAAACCAGCACCAACAAGGAAATCGGCCTATCGTTCGACCACGATGGCTGGGAAGCGGGCCTGACCTACTTCCACACCGACTTCACCGACAAGATCGAATACGGCCCGTTGGGCCAGTACCAGGGCCGCTGGTGGACCATGCTGGAAAACGTCGACAAGGCCCGTACCCGTGGCTGGGAAGGCACCGCCCGGGTGCCGCTGGGCGACTCCGTGAACTGGCGCACCAACGCCACCTACATGCTGGAAAGCAAGAACCTGTCCACCGGTGAAGACCTGATCAGTTCACCCAAACTGTCGGCATTCAGTGCGCTGGACTGGCAGGTCACCGACCGTTTGAGCACCGAGCTTTCGGCTCAGCACGTCGGCAAGCAGCGGGGCATGGGCAATGATTTCGTGCAGTCCTACACCACCTACGACCTGACGGCGAACCTGGCGCTGACCAAGTGGCTGACCCTGAATGGCGGCGTGCAGAACCTGCTGGATAAAGACCTGCGGGACGGATCGACCAACTTCTATGTGCCCGGGCGGGCGTTCTTCGCGGGGGCGACCACTTACTTCTGAGGCCGCTGGATGTAGCGGGGGGAATCAGCCCCATTGCCAGGCAATGGGGCTGAAGGGGCATTACACGTTGAAGCGGAAGTGCATCACGTCGCCGTCCTTGACGATGTATTCCTTGCCTTCCAGACGCCATTTACCGGCTTCCTTGGCTCCGGCTTCACCCTTGAACTGGATGAAGTCGTTGTAGGCGATGACTTCGGCACGGATGAAGCCTTTCTCGAAGTCGGTGTGGATCACCGCGGCCGCTTGGGGCGCGGTAGCACCGACACGCACGGTCCAGGCGCGGACTTCCTTCACACCTGCGGTGAAGTAGGTCTGCAGGTTGAGCATTTCGTAGCCGGCGCGGATCACCCGGTTCAGGCCGGGCTCTTCCAGGCCCAGGGCCTCGAGGAACATGTCCTTTTCTTCGCCGTCTTCAAGTTCGGCGATTTCCGCTTCGATCTTGTTGCATACCGGCACCACCATGGCGCCTTCTTCTTCGGCGATGGCCTTGACCACGTCCAGCAGCGGGTTGTTCTCGAAGCCGTCTTCGGCAACGTTGGCGATGTACATCACCGGCTTGGTGGTCAGCAGGTGGAAGCCGCGGATGATCAGCTTCTCATCGGCGCTCATGTCCTTCATCAGGCTGCGGGCCGGCTTGCCTTCGGTGAAGTGGGCGATCAACTGCTCCAGCAGGGCTTTCTGGGCCACGGCATCCTTGTCACCGCCCTTGGCGTTGCGGGCGACTTTCTGCAACTGTTTTTCGCAGCTGTCGAGGTCGGCGAAGATCAGTTCCAGGTCGATGATCTCGATATCGCGCTTGGGGTCGACGCTGTTGGACACGTGGATCACGTTGTCGTCTTCGAAGCAGCGGACCACATGGGCGATGGCGTCGGTTTCGCGGATGTTGGCCAGGAACTTGTTGCCCAGGCCTTCACCTTTCGAAGCACCGGCCACCAGGCCGGCGATGTCGACGAACTCCATGGTGGTGGGCAGCACGCGCTCGGGCACGACGATGGCGGCCAGGGCGTCCAGGCGCGGGTCGGGCATCGGCACGATACCGCTGTTGGGCTCGATGGTGCAGAAGGGGAAGTTCTCGGCCGCGATCCCGGATTTGGTCAGGGCGTTGAACAGGGTGGACTTGCCGACGTTAGGCAGGCCGACGATGCCGCAATTGAATCCCATGGTGTATTCCCCGAGGAGTAGAGTCAGGCCTTCTGGCTGTGCAGGTTTTTCATCGCGCGGTTCCATTCACCGGCGAAGATATCCGGCAGCACGCCGAGGGCAAAATCGATGCTGGCATCGAGTTTTTCCTGTTCGGCGCGTGGCGCACGACCCAGGACAAAGTTTGAAACCATACTGGCAACGCCCGGATGGCCGATGCCGAGCCGCAGGCGGTGAAAGGTATTCTGATTACCGAGCTGCGCGATGATGTCCCGCAGTCCGTTGTGCCCGCCATGGCCGCCGCCGGTCTTGAGCTTGGCGACGCCTGGCGGCAAGTCGAGTTCGTCGTGGGCCACCAGGATCTCTTCCGGCTTGATGCGGAAGAAGCCGGCAAGCGCCGCCACGGCCTGGCCGCTGCGGTTCATGTAGGTGGTGGGAATCAACAGACGAATGTCCTGACCCTGGTGACTGAAGCGCCCGGTCAGGCCGAAATATTTGCGATCGGCGACAAGGTTGATCCCTTGTTTTTCGGCGATGCGCTCAACAAAAAGGGCCCCTGCGTTATGCCGGGTCTGTTCGTATTCGGTGCCTGGATTACCCAGGCCAACGATCAGTTTGATGGCAGTCACGATGGGGGCCCTTCTTTGGAGTGGTGGATGACATCGCCGCAACCGGTGCTACGGCGAAAGTGGACGACAAAAGCTGGGTTGCCTTGCGGCAAACTTCGCGTTCTCGCCCGCTTTCTCGCTACGTTCCAGTCCGCGATGTACTCCGCTTAACTCCCGCGTCAGAGTGAATTACTCTGCAGCGCCTTCTGCAGCTTCTGGAGCAACACGTGGAGCGTGAACGTTGGCTACTGCCAGGTCGTTGCCGTGTGCCAGGGCCACGAATTCAACGCCTTTAGGGGCCTTGATGTCGGACAGGTGAACAATGGTGCCGATTTCAGCGTCAGCCAGGTCGACTTCGATGAATTCAGGCAGGTCTTTGGGCAGGCAGGAAACTTCGATTTCCGCGATTACGTGCGAGATCTCGCCGCCTTTCTTGACCGGAGCAGCTTCGTTGATGAAGTGCACTGGAACGATGGCGGTCAGTTTCTGACCAGCAACCACGCGAACGAAGTCAGCGTGCATCACGTGGCCTTTGGCCGGGTGACGTTGCAGGGCCTTGATCACGACGTTCTGCTTGGTGCCACCAACGTTCAGTTCGATGATATGGCTGTAGGCAGCTTCGTTTTCCAGCAGCTTGGCAACTTCTTTGGCCAGCATGCTGATGGATTCAGGGGCTTTGTCGCCACCGTAAACTACAGCTGGAACCAGGCTTGCGAGACGACGCAGGCGGCGGCTCGCACCTTTCCCCAGGTCGGAACGCACTTCAGCATTCAGAGTAAAATCGTTCATGTTGTATCTCCAAAATAACCACACTCGCCCCAGCGTTTGCGACCAGCGCTAAAGGCGATATGGGCAAAAAAGCCCCGTCCCAACACAGGTTGGGACGGGGCGCTTTTCGTCATCGGGATGTTCTGCCAGGGACGGGCCCTAGCGGAACATCGCGCTGATCGATTCTTCGTTGCTGATACGGCGAACCGCCTCGGCAACTACCGGTGCGATATCCAGTTGACGGATACGCGCACAGGCTTGTGCTGCAGCGGACAGCGGGATGGTGTTGGTCACCACCAGCTCGTCCAGCACGGAATTTTCAATGTTCTCGATGGCCCGACCCGACAGCACAGGGTGTGTGCAGTAGGCAAAGACCTTGGCTGCGCCATGCTCTTTCAGGGCCTTGGCCGCGTGGCACAGGGTGCCGGCGGTATCGACCATGTCATCGACCAGAATGCAGGTGCGTCCTTCGACGTCGCCGATGATATGCATCACTTCGGAGTGATTGGCTTTCTCACGACGCTTGTCGATGATCCCGAGATCAACACCCAGGGACTTGGCCACGGCACGTGCACGCACGACGCCGCCAATGTCCGGGGACACGATCATCAGGTTTTCGAAACGCTGATCTTCGATGTCATCCACCAGAACCGGGGAGCCGTAGATGTTATCTACCGGAATATCGAAGAAGCCCTGAATCTGGTCAGCATGCAGATCAACCGTGAGAACACGGTCGATGCCGACTACGGTGAGCATGTCAGCGACGACTTTCGCGCTGATAGCCACACGTGCGGAACGCGGACGGCGATCCTGACGGGCATAACCAAAATAAGGAATAACAGCAGTGATACGAGTAGCTGAGGAACGGCGGAAGGCGTCGGCCATCACCACGAGTTCCATCAGGTTATCGTTGGTCGGAGCGCAAGTCGGCTGAATAATGAAGACGTCTTTACCGCGGACATTTTCATTGATCTCGGCAGTAATTTCGCCGTCGGAAAATTTTCCAACAGAGATGTCACCGAGAGGGATATGCAGCTGACGTACGACACGCCGAGCCAGATCGGGGTTAGCGTTCCCCGTAAAGACCATCATCTTGGACACGCGCAGTACCTGAAGGCTGAGGGTATACCTGGATGAGTATAGGAAAATGGCAGGGGCGGCTGGATTCGAACCAACGCATGGCAGGATCAAAACCTGCTGCCTTACCGCTTGGCGACGCCCCTGTATCTGTTGCTTCGAATGCCTGGCACTCGGTTCCTTTAGAGCAGACTTTGCAGCTTGCGATGCAACATCGAAACGTTGCTTCCTTTGGCTACAAACCCTGTAAGGGTCTCTGTAAGAAGGGCCGAGACTTTATCAGCTTCAGCTTTGCTTGGGAAGCCCCCAAACACACAACTTCCAGTTCCAGTCAGTTTTGCTTCGGCAAATTTACCTAGCAAATTCAATGCGTTACGTACTTCTGGATAACGCCTTGCGACTACCGAAAGGCAGTCGTTTCTGCTGTTTCCCTTGGGAACGGGGCGCACTTTAATGGGCGCGGTGTTCCGTGTCAACAAAGGATCTGAAAAAATTTCTGCTGTACTAACAGACACTTGCGGGACCAGTACCAGATACCAGGGTTCTTCGGGATATTCAGGGGTCAGTTTTTCCCCCACACCTTCGGCGAAGGCAGCATGCCCGCGGACGAAAACCGGAACATCGGCGCCCAGGGTCAGCCCCAGTGCGGCCAGTCGGTCTTCGTCCCAGCCCAGTTGCCACAAGTGATTGAGGCCCAGCAGGGTGGTGGCGGCATTCGAACTGCCGCCGCCGATGCCGCCGCCCATGGGCAGGATCTTGTCGATCCAGATGTCGATGCCCTGGGTGCAGCCCGATTGTTCCTGGAGTTTCTTCGCCGCCTTGACGATCAGGTTGCTGTCGTGTGGCACGCCTTCGAACGCGGTGTGCAGGCGAATCACGCCGTCATCGCGCAGGGCGAAAGTGATTTCATCGCCGTAGTCGAGAAACTGGAACAGGGTCTGCAGCTCGTGATAGCCATCTTCACGGCGACCGAGGATGTGCAGCATCAGATTGAGTTTGGCCGGGGAGGGCAGGGTCAGTTTTTCCACGGACATTTCATTGCCCCAGCTTGCGCGGCAGCCATTCCTTGATCACCAGGGTGACGTCAAGGTCGCTGCCGTGCAGTTTGATCCGCTCGGGCAGCCAATAGCCGTTCTGCTGCGAGTAGCTGCTGTATTCCACCTGCCAGCCATCTTGCTCCAGGCTCGCCAGATGGCTGTCGCCGTCCAGGGTCAGGCGGCTTTTGCTGTCGGGCGCGGGCAGGCCGCGAACCCACCAGGCCAGGTGCGAGACCGGCAGCTTCCAGCCCAGCTGTTCTTCCAGCAGGGTTTCCGGGCTTGCGGATTCATAGCGACCCTGGTTGGCCACTTCCAGGCTGACCTGGCCGGGACGACCGGTGAGTCGTGCGGCGCCACGGCCCAGCGGGCCTGACAGGCGGATGTCGTAGTAGTCCTGGCGTTGCAGCCAGAACAGAGTGCCGCTGCCGGAATCCTTGGGGGCACGAATGCCGATCTTGCCGTTGATCTGCCAGCCGTCGAGGCCGGTCAGTTGATCCTTGTGCAAGCGCCATTGCGTAGGGTTGCCCTGGCCCTGGACGGACTCTCGGGCACCGAAGCCGGCGCAGCCGGCCAGCAGGGCGATAAAGCTGAAAACAATAAAGTGGCGCAAAAACATGGTCTTAAAGAGTCTCTGATCCGGTCAGGCGTTTGATGGTGCCGCGTAGTACGGGGCTGTCGGGCTGATCCTTGAGGAACTTGCTCCAGATCTGCTTGGCCTCGCGCTGCTTGCCGTTGTTCCACAGCACTTCACCCAGGTGCGCCGCCACTTCCTGATCGGGGAAGCGCTCCAGGGCCTGGCGCAGCAGGCGTTCGGCTTCGTCCAGGTTGCCCAGGCGGAAATTCACCCAGCCCAGGCTGTCGAGGACGGCCGGGTCTTCCGGAGTCAACTGGTGGGCTTGCTCGATCAGGGTCTTGGCTTCGGCATAGCGTGTAGTGCGGTCAGACAAGGTGTAGCCCAGGGCGTTCAATGCCATGGCGTTGTCCGGTTCGCGCTGGATGATCAGGCGCAGATCCTTTTCCATCTGCGCAAGGTCATTGCGTTTTTCCGCCTGCATGGCGCGGGTGTACAGCAGGTTCAGGTCGTCGGGGTATTGCTGCAGGGCCTGTTGGACGACTTTCCAGGCGCGCTCGCCCTGGTTGTTCGCTGACAGGGTCTCGACTTCGATCAGGTACAGCTGGATGGCGTAGTCGGGTTGGGCGTCGCGGGCCGCCACCAGGCGTTTTTGCGCCTCGTCGGTGCGGCCGTTGTTCATCAGGATATCGGCCTGGCGCAACTGTGCGGGCAGGTAGTCATTGCCCGGGCCGACCTGGCCGTATTCGATCAAGGCCCCTTGCGGGTCGTTGAGTTCTTCGGCGATCCGGCCCAGGTTCAGGTGCGCGGAGTCTTCGTGGCTTTCACGGGCAATCAGGTCTTCCAGGTAGCCCTTGGCTTCTTCCCAGGCCTTGGCCTCCAGGCAGACGAGTGCCAGGGAATAGCGCAGTTCGTCATCTTCCGGATATTGCTGGACCAGACTGGAGAACTGGGTCTTGGCATCCTCCATGCGGTCCTGCTCCACCAGCATGCGGGCGTAGGTCAGGCGCAGGCGCTTGTCGTCCGGGTACTTGCGGATGCTTTTTTCCAGCAGCGGCAGGGCTTCTTTACCCCGGTTCAGGCTTTGCAGCAGGCGGGCGCGCAGCAGCAATGGCGCAACTTCACCGTCTTCCGGTGGGTTCTGTTCCAGCAGGGCCAGGGCTTCCTTGGCGTCGCCGTCCTGTTGCATGAGCAAGGCCTTGCCGAAAATCAACTGGCTGTTGTGCGGGTGTTTCTGCAGCAGGCGGTCGAAGCTTTTCATCAGGCCGTTGCGCGTGTCCTGGTCGGTATCGGCTGCGGACAGGGCAAGAAAGTCGAAGTGGGTATCGCCCTTGCCTTGTAGGACCTTCTCCATATAGACCATCGAGTCGTCATAGCGCCCGGCCCGGGCCAGCTGGATCGCGGCGGCTCGCTGCGCTTCCAGGTCGTCGGGGGCGTTTTTCGCCCAGATCAGCGACGTGTCCAGGGCAGCCTGGTCGGCGCCCAGGTATTCGGCGATGCGAAAGGCCCGCTCGGAGATGCCCGGATCCTGGGTGTTGATGGCCTGGGTTACGTAGTTGTCCAGGGCAATGTCGAAACGATTGCGCTGGCCCGCGAGTTCAGCGCTCAGCAGGCTGAAGACGGTGTCTTCGCTGAACGAGGAGTAGACCTTGGGCTTTTCAGGGGCGGAGGTGCTGTCTTCCACCGGCGACGTAGCGTCCGGTGAAACGGGTGCCAGAGATTGGCAACCGCTGAGGAAGACAAAGGCGAGGAGCAACGCGGAAGATCTATTCATATAGGAAGAGGGCGACTAACCTGCGGTCGGATCATCATGACACAAGCCTTCGGCCAAACATAACCGAGACTCAACGGGATGCCAGAACAGAGGCAGTCTATTAGGACAATAGTCGGCGGTAGTTGTTCTGAGTCGGGCGAAGTAGGACAATTGCCGGCTTCTCGACATCATCAGCGACCTTGAATGGCCTTCCTTGCACTCGGTATTAACCACAAGACTGCTTCTGTAGACGTCCGCGAGCGCGTGGCCTTTACCCCTGAGCAGTTGGTTGAGGCCTTGCAGCAGCTCTGCCGACTCACCGACAGCCGCGAAGCTGCGATCCTCTCCACCTGCAATCGCAGTGAGCTCTATATAGAACAGGATCATCTTTCTGCGGATGTGGTGCTGCGCTGGCTGGCGGAATATCACCATTTGAGCCTAGACGAGCTGCGCGCCAGTGCCTACGTGCATGAGGACGATGCGGCAGTTCGTCACATGATGCGGGTGGCGTCGGGGCTGGATTCGCTGGTACTGGGCGAGCCACAGATTCTCGGGCAGATGAAGTCCGCCTACGCCGTGGCCCGCGAGGCCGGCACCGTCGGGCCGCTGCTGGGCCGGCTGTTCCAGGCCACATTCAGCGCCGCCAAGCAGGTGCGCACCGACACCGCCATCGGTGAGAACCCGGTGTCCGTGGCCTTCGCCGCGGTGAGCCTGGCGAAACAGATTTTCAGCGACCTGCAACGCAGCCAGGCACTGCTGATCGGCGCCGGGGAGACCATCACCCTGGTGGCCCGGCACCTGCACGACCTGGGAGTCAAGCGTATCGTGGTGGCCAACCGTACCCTGGAGCGCGCCAGCCTCCTGGCGGAGCAATTCGGTGCCCATGCCGTGCTGCTTTCGGATATTCCCCAGGAACTGGTGCACAGCGACATCGTCATCAGTTCCACCGCCAGCCAGTTGCCGATCCTCGGCAAGGGCGCAGTGGAAAGTGCCTTGAAGCTGCGCAAGCACAAGCCGATTTTCATGGTGGACATCGCCGTTCCTCGGGATATCGAGCCAGAAGTCGGCGAGTTGGACGACGTTTACCTCTATACCGTCGACGACTTGCACGAAGTGGTGGCAGAAAACCTCAAGAGCCGCCAGGGCGCGGCCCAGGCCGCCGAGGAATTGGTGAACATCGGCGCCGAGGATTTCATGGTGCGCCTGCGGGAACTGGCGGCGGTGGATGTGCTCAAGGCCTATCGTCAGCAGAGCGAACGCCTGCGCGATGAAGAACTGCAGAAAGCCCTGCGCATGCTGGCCAACGGCAGCGGCGCCGAGGACGTGCTGGCCCAGTTGGCCCGCGGCCTGACCAATAAACTGTTGCACGCGCCGAGCGTGCAGTTGAAAAAGCTCTCCGCCGAAGGCCGCCTCGATGCGCTGGCCATGGCCCAAGAACTCTTTGCCCTCGGTGAGGGCTCATCGGATAAAACCCCGTAATGAAAGCGTCACTGCTCAGTAAGCTGGACATTCTCCAGGACCGTTTCGAGGAACTGACCGCCTTGCTCGGCGATGCTGAGGTCATTTCCGATCAGGCCAAGTTCCGCGCCTATTCCAAGGAATACGCGGAAGTCGAGCCGATCGTGGCTACTTATAAACAGGTGCTCAAGGTCCAGGCGGACCTTGAAGGCGCCCAGGCGCTGCTCAAGGACAACGACCCGGACCTGCGGGAAATGGCCGCCGAGGAAGTGCGCGAGGCCAAGGAACAACTGGCCGAACTGGAAAGCAGCCTGCAGCGCATGCTGCTGCCCAAGGACCCCAACGACGGTCGCAACGTGTTTCTGGAAATCCGCGCCGGTACTGGCGGCGACGAGGCGGCGATCTTCTCCGGCGACCTGTTCCGCATGTATTCCCGTTACGCCGAGCGGCGTGGCTGGCGGCTGGAGATCCTCTCGGAAAACGAGGGTGAGCACGGCGGCTATAAGGAAGTCATTGCCCGGGTCGAAGGCGAGAGCGTCTACGGCAAGCTCAAGTTCGAATCCGGCGCGCACCGCGTGCAGCGAGTGCCGGCCACCGAATCCCAGGGCCGCATCCACACTTCGGCCTGCACCGTGGCAGTACTGCCCGAGCCGGATGAACAGGAGGCCATCGAGATCAACCCGGCGGACCTGCGCATCGACACCTATCGCTCCTCGGGTGCCGGTGGCCAGCACGTGAACAAGACCGACTCGGCGATCCGCATCACCCATATCCCTTCGGGGATCGTGGTGGAGTGCCAGGAAGAGCGTTCCCAGCATAAGAACCGGGCGCGGGCCATGTCCTGGCTGTCGGCCAAGCTCAACGACCAGCAGACCAGCGCCGCGGCCAATGCCATTGCCAGCGAGCGCAAGTTGCTGGTGGGCTCGGGGGACCGTTCCGAGCGCATCCGCACTTACAACTTCCCCCAGGGCCGGGTCACCGATCACCGCATCAACCTGACCCTGTATTCCCTGGACGAAATCCTCGCCGGGGGCGTGGAAGCCGTCATCGAGCCGTTGCTGGCTGAATATCAGGCCGATCAACTTGCGGCATTGGGTGAGTAAATGACCATCATCGCCAGCCTGCTGCGCGCAGCCCAACTGCCCGACTCGCCGACCCCGCGCCTGGATGCCGAGCTGCTCCTGGCCGCGGCCCTGGGCAAGCCCCGCAGCTTTCTCCACACCTGGCCGGAGCGCATCGTGCCCAGCGAGGCGGCCCTGGTGTTCACCGACTACCTGCAGCGACGCCGCTCCGGCGAGCCGGTGGCCTATATCCTTGGCCAGCAGGGCTTCTGGAAGCTCGACCTGGAGGTGGCGCCCCACACCCTGATCCCGCGCCCCGACACCGAACTACTGGTGGAAGCGGCGCTGGAACTGTTGCCCGCGACCCCAGCCACGGTCCTTGACCTGGGCACCGGCAGTGGTGCCATCGCCCTGGCCCTGGCCAGCGAGCGCCCGGCCTGGCAGGTCACGGCCGTGGACCGGGTACTGGAAGCCGTGGCCCTGGCCGAACGCAACCGCCAGCGCCTGCAACTGGACAACGTCAGCGTGCTCAGCAGCCACTGGTTCAGCTCCATTGAGTCCCGGCGCTTTGATCTGATCATCAGCAACCCGCCCTACATTGCCGAAGCTGACCCCCATCTGGTGGCCGGCGACGTGCGTTTCGAGCCGGAAAGCGCCCTGGTGGCGGGCAAGGATGGTCTGGACGACCTGCGGCTGATCGTCGCCCAGGCTCCGCAGCACCTGGAGGCCGGTGGCTGGCTGATGCTGGAGCACGGTTACGATCAGGCCGCGGCGGTCCGCGAGTTGCTGGCTGCCCAGGGTTTCATCGAAGTCCACAGCCGGGTCGACCTCGGTGGGCATGAGCGCATTAGCCTCGGGTGCCGGCCGTGCTGACCGACCAGGAGCTGTTGCGCTATAGCCGACAGATTCTGTTGCAGCATGTCGATATCGACGGCCAGCTGCGCCTCAAGGAAAGCCGCGTGCTGATCGTCGGCCTCGGCGGTCTCGGTGCTCCCGCAGCCTTGTACCTGGCGGCGGCGGGGGTTGGTGAGCTGCACCTGGCCGACTTCGACAGCGTGGACCTGACCAACCTGCAACGGCAGATCATCCACGACAGCCACAGCGTCGGGGTCAGCAAGGTGGACTCGGCCATCAGTCGCCTGTCTGCCCTCAACCCGGAGGTCCGCCTGGTGCCCCATCGCCAGGCGCTGGATGTCGATACCCTGGCCGCTGCCGTAGCGGCGGTGGACCTGGTGCTCGATTGCTCCGACAACTTCAGTACCCGCGAGGCGGTGAACGCCGCTTGCGTGGCGGCCGGCAAGCCCCTGGTCAGCGGTGCGGCGATCCGCCTGGAAGGGCAATTGTCGGTCTTCGACCCGCGGCGCCCGGAAAGCCCTTGCTACCACTGTCTATACGGGCATGGCAGCGAAGCCGAACTGACCTGCAGCGAAGCCGGGGTGCTCGGCCCGCTGGTGGGCACCGTGGGCAGCCTGCAGGCCCTGGAAGCCCTGAAACTGCTGGCCGGGTTTGGCGAGCCGCTGGTGGGCCGGTTGTTGTTGATCGATGCCCTGGGCACGCGCTTTCGCGAGTTGCGGGTCAAGCGCGATCCGGGGTGCAGCGTCTGTGGTACCCATCGTGAGTGAAGCGCCGATCGGGGTGTTCGACTCCGGCGTCGGCGGCCTCTCGGTGCTGGCGGAAATACAACAGTTGCTGCCCCACGAGTCGCTGCTGTATTTCGGCGACTGCGGGCATATTCCCTATGGCGAAAAGACCCCGGAGTTCATTCGCCAGCGTTGCAGCCTGATGGCCCGGTTCTTTCGTGAACAGGGCGCCAAGGCCCTGGTACTGGCCTGCAACACTGCTACCGTGGCCGGGGTGGCCGACCTGCGCCGCGATTATCCGGACTGGCCCATCGTTGGCATGGAGCCTGCGGTCAAGCCGGCGGCGGCCGCGACCCGCAGCGGCGTGGTCGGGGTGCTGGCCACCACCGGCACCTTGCAGAGTGCCAAGTTCGCCGCCTTGCTCGACCGTTTCGCCACTGATGTGAAGGTCGTCACGCAGCCCTGCCCGGGGCTGGTGGAGATGATCGAGAATGGCGACTTGCACAGTGCCGCTCTGCGCCAACTGTTGCACGGCTACCTCGAGCCTCTGCTGGCTGCCGGCTGCGACACCATTATCCTGGGCTGCACCCATTATCCGTTTCTAAAGCCGCTGCTGGCGCAGATGCTGCCCGGGCCCATCAGCCTGATCGATACCGGCGCCGCGGTTGCCCGGCAATTGCAGCGGCTGCTCGACGAAGGCGATCTGCGCGCCCAGGGGCCAGCCCGGGAAACCTGTTTCTGGACCAGTGGCGATGTCCCGCACTTTGCCCGGGTGCTGCCTCTGTTGTGGAAAGAGTCTGCTGAAGTCCTGCCTTTGCAGTTGTGAAAAAATCGTGAAAAATCCCTTCGCTGGCGCTGAACTTCTGAATGCGCGCTGGCTTCTATAGCCTATCCACAGGGTTGTACAACACCATATAAAACCGTTCGAAAAGGATGTTCCTGATGAAGCGACTGTTGTGTTTGGCTGCACTTGCGGCCGGGTTGTTGGGGCACAGTTTTTCCGCGCAGGCGGCCGGAGTCGAGTTCTCCGTGGGGCAAACCGGCGATTCGACCCAGGCCTATCGGCTGGGTATGCAATGGGATTGGGACAAGAGCTGGCTGCAAAGTGACGTCGGCCGTCTCACGGGTTACTGGAGCGGCGCCTACACCTATTGGGATGGCGACAAGACCTCCAGCAACCACAGCCTGTCGTTCTCCCCGGTGCTGGTCTACGAATTCGCCGGGGCCAGCGTCAAGCCCTACATCGAGGCCGGCATCGGGGTAGCGGCCTTTGCCCATACCCAGGTCGAGGACAACAAGCTGGGGTCATCCTTCCAGTTCGAAGACCGCATCGGTTTCGGCCTGCGCTTCGCCGGTGGCCATGAAGTCGGTATCCGCGCCACGCACTACTCCAACGCCGGCATCAAGACCCCCAACGACGGTATCGAAAGCTACGCGCTGCATTACACGATGCCGCTCTAAGGCCGCTATCAGCGATACGCCGTGGCAATTCCCCGGCGTTCGCTCAAGCAATCGGCCTCGCCCAGCTCGAACTCGCGACAGATCAGCGGCCGCAGCTCATAGATGCTGCAACGCATGCTGTCGCGGTCCAGCGCCGCGCACCAGCCGTCATCCAGGCGGCGCATGACTTCCCCTCCCCAATCGTCGGTATCGATAAAGCGCTCGGGCACCCCGGTGTCGGTGATCAGCATGACCTCCAGCTGGCAGCAACAGGCGGCGCAGGTGGAGCAACTGACGGCGGGTTCGGCGGCGATGGAGGTAACGGGGATGGTGGTCATAGGCGCGCAGTGTAAGGCAGTGAGCCCCTGCTGTGGGAAAGCCCGGACGGACGCTCAGTCCGGGATGGCTGCCTGCGGTTCTTCCGCAGTGGGGCGTGCGAGCACGTGCAGCAGCGGCAGCAGCATGCTCCACAGCAGTCCCAGCCCCAGCAGGGTTGGCCACAGGCCATAGGCAAAGCTCACTCCGGCCAGGCGGCCCCCGGCGTAATAGGACAGCGGTCCGCACAGTGCGCCAACCAGGCAGGTCAGCCACCAGGGCCGGGCGGTCCACGCCAGGCAGTGGCGCAAAGTGGTTCCCAGCAAGGCCCAGAGCACGATCAGCCACAGGGGAATCAGCAGGCTCACTTGCTGGAACTGGAACACCCCCAGCCAGTGCAGGAAGCTGTCCAGGGTAATGCCGGTCAGGGCGACCCCGAAAATCATCCGGCCTTCCGCGGCCCAGCTGCCGATCCAGCGAAAATGCGCCAGCAGGATCGCCACCCCCAGCAGCAGCCAGGCGCTGTCGCCGGACAGCACACAGATGAACCAGCCCAGCTGGAACAGCAGGGCGTTGGCCAGTTGTTTACGCATCGAAACGTCCCAGCAGGGGTTGCGGCACCGCCGAGGGTTTGGCCAGGAGCATTTGCGCGGTGCCGATGCTGCGCTCCAGGAAACCGCCTTCGCAGTAGCACAGGTAGAACTCCCACAGGCGCAGGAAGTACGTGTCATAGCCCAGCTCGCTCAGGCGGCCGTGGGCGCGGCGGAAGTTCTCGTGCCACAGGCGCAGGGTGCGGGCGTAGTGCAGGCCGAAATCCTCCATGTGCAGCAGGTTCATGTCGGTGTCGCGGCTGACCACTTCGAGCATCTTCTGCACGCTGGGCAGGGCGCCGCCGGGGAAGATGTAGCGCTGGATGAAGTCCACGCCGTTCTTCGCCTGTTCATAGCGCTGGTCACGGATGGTGATGGCTTGCAGCAGCATCAGGCCGTTGCTTTTGAGCAACTTCGCGCACTGCTGGAAGTAGGTGGGCAGGAAGCGGTGGCCCACGGCTTCGATCATTTCGATGGACACCAGCTTGTCGTAATGCCCGTCCAGGTCGCGATAGTCCTCCAGCAACAGGGTCACCCGGTCCTGCAGGCCGGCAGCGTCGATGCGCTGGCGGGTATAAGCGAACTGTTCCTTGGACAAGGTGGTGGTGGTCACGCGGCACCCGTAGTTCTGCGCCGCATACAGCGCCATGCTGCCCCAGCCGGTGCCGATTTCCAGCAGGTGATCCTCGGGCTTGAGGGCGAGTTTCTGGCAGATGCGTTCCAGTTTGTTCAACTGGGCCTGCTCCAGGCTGTCGTCCTCGCTGCGAAATTGCGCGGCCGAATACATCATCGTGGGGTCGAGAAACTGCTCGAACAGTTCATTGCCGAGGTCGTAGTGGGCGGCGATGTTTTTCTGCGAGCCCTTGCGCGTGTTGCGATTGAGCCAGTGCAGGCCGCGTACCAACGGCCGGCCGAGTCGCGCCAGGCCGCCTTCCATGGCATCCAGCACGTCCAGGTTGCTGACGAAGATGCGGATCACCGCCGTCAGGTCCGGGGTGCTCCAGTAGCCGTGGATGAACGCTTCGCCGGCACCGATCGAGCCGCTGCTGGCCACCAGCCCCCAGGCGCTGCTGTCGTGGATATGGATCTCACCCACCAAGGCCGCCGTGCGGTCGCCGAAGACCAGGCGCTCGGCGTTTTCGATGACCAGCAGTTGGCCGTGCTTGAGGTGCGCCAGTTGCCGCAGCACACCGCGACGCAACAGGTTGGCGGTAAGGCTGTGGGTGCTGAACAGGGTATTTCTGGCCGATACGCTAGAGGATTTCATGGCGGCGATCCTTGGGTTGTACAGCGGCTGTGCGATAGGCGCCGTCGGCGGCCTCATGGGGAAAGAAGGTGATGCCCTTGGCGGTCAGGCGCAGGGCCTGCCAGTAGATGGCCAGGCAGGTCTTGGCGGTCATCCATGGAAAACTGCGCAGGTACTGGTGCAGGCTGCGGCGATCCAGGGTCTGGCGCTGCAGGCTGAGGGTGGCGTCGAATACCTTCAGATCACCCTGCCAGTCGGCCATGTGCACGCCCAGGCGATCGGCCGGCGGGCTGAAGCTCATGCGGTATTCCAGGTCACGGGGTAAAAACGGCGAGACGTGGAAGGCCTTGGCCACGGCAAAGTGCTGGTGCTCGGCAGCGCCGGCACTGTCCGGGCGGGCCGGCAGCACGTAGTGATAGCGCTCGCGCCACGGGGTATTGGTGACTTCACAGAGAATCGCCGCCAGTTGCCCGTCGGCCTCGAAGCAGTAGAAGAAACTCACCGGATTGAACGCCAGGCCCCAGCTGCGCACCTGGGTCAACAGGCGCACCGCGCCGCCCGGCACACGGCCGATGGCTGCGGCCACTTGCTGGCGTACCGCGTCGATCAGGCGCATGCCCTGGCCGGTGAAGTCCTTCAGGTAATCGCTTTCGCGGAAGGCGAAGGGGGCGAAACGGCTGCGGCCCGCCAGGGGCGAGAGTCCCAGCACCGATTCCTGCTCGTCCAGGTCCAGGTACAAGAGGCCGATCCGATAGCGGAAGGCATGGTCCTTGGGGGCGAAGCGCCGGTGGCTGATCCAGCCGCTGTACAGGGCACTGTTCACAGTTGTTCACCAAAGGCCTGGGCCACGCGCAACGCACTGACCACGCCGTCTTCGTGAAAGCCGTTGGCCCAGTAGGCGCCGCAGTAGAAGCTGTGCTGGGCGCCTTGCAGCTCGCTCCAGCGGGCCTGGGCCGCCACCGCTTCGAGGCTGTACTGGGGGTGGGCGTAAGTGAAGCGGGCAAGGATTTGCGTCGGGTCGATGACCGCGGTCTGGTTGAGGCTGACGCAGAAGGTGGTGTCGCTCTTCAGACCTTGCAGGATGTTCATGTCGTAGGTCACGGCGGCGGCTTTGTCGCCGCTGGCGTCCAGGCGGTAGTTCCAGCTGGCCCAGGTCAGGCGCCGGCGGGGCAGCAGCCGGGTATCGGTGTGCAGTACCACGTCGTTGTCGGCGTAGGGCAGGGCCTGGAGAATCTCCCGCTCGGCCCGGCTGGGGCTAGCCAGCAGTTGCAGGGCCTCGTCGCTGTGACAGGCGAACACCACCTTGTCGAAGCGTTCGCTGCCGGCGGCGCTGTGGATCAGCACGCCGGTTTCGTCGCGCTCGACCCGTTGCACCGGGCAGTCGAGGCGGATGTGCTGGCGGAAAGAGGCGGTTAGCGGTTCGATATAGCGGCTTGAGCCGCCTTCGATCACGCACCACTGGGGACGATTGTTCACCGACAGCAAGCCGTGGTTCTTGAAGAAACGCACAAAGAACTGCAAGGGGAAACCGAGCATCTGCACCCGTGACATCGACCAGATCGCCGACCCCATGGGCACGATGTAGTGCTGGATGAAACGCTCGCCATAGCCCTGGTTTTTCAGGTAGTCGCCAAGGGTGGTGTCGGCGGCGATCCGCTGCTGCTGCAGATCGAGCAAGGCGGCTTTGTTGAAGCGCAGAATGTCCCGCAGCATGCCCCAGAACCCGGGCGACAGCAGGTTGCGCCGCTGGGCGAACAGGCTGTTGAGGTTGTTGCCGTTGTACTCCAGGCCCGAGGCCGGATCGCACACCGAGAAGCTCATCTCGGTGGGTTTGAACTTGACCCCGATCTGGCCCAGCAGGCGGATGAAGTTGGGGTAGGTCCAGTCGTTGAAGACGATGAACCCGGTGTCCACGGATTGGGTTTCGCCGTTGTGGCTGACTTCCACGGTATGGGTGTGACCGCCGATCCAGCTGCCGGCCTCGAAGACCCGGATGTCATGGCGACGGTTGAGAACGTAGGCGCAGGTCAGGCCGGCGATGCCGCTACCGATAATGGCGATTTTCACGATGCACTCCCCGTGCGGGCCAGGCGTTTGCCGATGGCCAGTTGCAAGCGGCCGGGCAGCCAGGACAGCAGCTTGAGGCCGAAGATGAACGGGGCGGGGAAAGCGATCTCCAGATCCCGGTGTGACAGACGCTTGTGGATATGTCGGGCGGCCTTGGCGGCGGGCCAGCTCATGGGCATGGCAAAGTCGTTGCGCGCGGTCAGCGGGGTATCGACGAAGCCCGGGCTGACCACGGTGACGTCGATGCCCTCGGCGGCCAGGTCGATGCGCAAGGATTGCAGCAGGTAACGCAGGGCGGCCTTGGAGGCGCCGTAGGCGCCGGCCCGGGGCAGCGGCAGATAGGTCACGGAACTGGCCACGCCCACCAGATGGGGCTGATTGCCGGCCCGCAACAAGGGCAGTGCGGCTTCGATGCAATAGCCGGCGGACAGCAGGTTGCTGTTGAGCACACGCTGGATCAGCGCCGCCTCGAATTGCTGCACGTCGATGTATTCACAAGTGCCGGCATTGAGAATCGCCGTGTCCAGGGCGCCCCAGGCCTGGGCGATGCGCTTGCCGATCTCGCGCACTTGCAGGGCGTCGGTGAGATCGCCGGGCACCACCAGCACCCGACCCGGATACCGCTGGGCCAGGGCCTCCAGGGGCTCGCGTGAACGGGCGCTGACGGCCACCTGGGCGCCGGCCTTGAGCAGCTCTTCGGCCAGCGCCGCACCGATGCCGCTGCTGGCACCGGTGAGCCAGATCCGCCGTGGCATTGCCGGGTTCATCCGAGCCTCCTTTTCAACCAGGCGATCACCGTGCCGAGTACCGGCAGGTGTTCATAGAGCAGCGCGCCGGCGTCGAAATAGTCGCGATGCCGGTAGACCTTGTCGTCACGCCAATGCAGGTGCGAGCAGCCGGCGACCCGGACCAGCTGGCCAGCGCGCAGGCGCGGGTGGCGGTAGCTCATGGTCCAGCGCAGGTAGCCCTGGCCTTCGCCGCAGGTATCGATGCCGTGGAAGTCGAAGCGCAGTTCGCTGACATTGGCGTACAGCTCGGCGAAGTAGTGCCGTAGGCGCGGCAAGCCATTGACCTCGTGCAGCGGGTCGGTGAACTGGATGTCCTCGCTGTAGAGCTGATCCAGGCGCTGCAGGTTGTGCTTGTCGAGGCTGGCGAAGTCCCGGGCGAAGCGCTGGAGGAAGTCAGTCATGGGTCCCCCCCGCGTCCGGCCGCGCAGGCAGGGCCTTGAAGGCGGCCAGGGCGCGATCCCGGGACATGGCCAGGTCGACCATGGGCGCCGGGTAGTCGGCGACTGCGAACAGGCCGCCCATGGCCCCCGGGTTGTGGATATCCTTTTTGTTCAACCCCGCCAGTTGCGGCAGCCAGTGCTTGATGAAGCGCCCTTCGGCATCGAAACGTTCCGACTGGCTCACGGGGTTGAAAATGCGGAAGTACGGCGCGGCGTCGGTGCCGGTGGAGGAACTCCATTGCCAGCCGCCATTGTTCGCCGCCAGGTCGCCGTCGATCAGGTGGCGCATGAAGAAGCGCTCGCCTTCACGCCAGTCGATCAGCAGGTTCTTGGTCAGGAACATCGCCACCACCATTCGCAGGCGGTTGTGCATCCAGCCGGTCTCCAGCAGTTGGCGCATGGCGGCGTCGATGATCGGCAGGCCGGTGCGCCCTTCTTGCCAGGCCGTCAGGTCTTCGGGGGCGTCGCGCCAGGCCACCGCCTCGGTTTCCGGGCGGAAGGCGCGGTGCCGGGAAACCCGTGGGTAACCCACCAGGATGTGTTTGTAGAACTCGCGCCACAGCAGTTCGTTGATCCAGGTGACGGCGCCGGGATTGCCGCTTTCGAACTCTCCCTGGTTGCAGCGCAAGGCGGCGTGCAGGCATTGCCGCGGCGAGATCACTCCGGCGGCGAGGTAGGGCGAAAGCTGGCTGGTGCCGGGCTTGGCCGGGAAGTCGCGTTCGCTCTGGTAGTAGTGGATCTGCTCGTCGGTGAACTGTTCCAGGCGGCCCAGGGCCTGATCTTCGCCGGCCGGCCAGAGGTCGCGCAGTGATTGGCTGGGGGATGGGAAGCTGTCGATATGACGGGGCACGGGATCGGCCTGGATCGACAGCGGCAATTGCGCCTTGGGACTGGCGACCAGGGCCGGCAGTGCGCTGTGCAGGCGGCTGTAGCAGACCTTGCGGAACTGGCTGAAGACCTGGAAGTAGCCGCCGCTCTTGGTCAGCACGCTACCGGGCTGGAACAGCAGTTGATCGAGGTGGGCCTGGACACTGATGTCGGCCTCTTCCAGAACCCGGGTCACTGCGGCGTCGCGACGGCTTTCGTGGATCCCGTATTCCTGGTTGAAATGCAGCATGCGTACCTGCAGTTGTCGGCACAGTTCCAGCAGGACCTGGGGGGCCTGGTCCCAGGTGGCGGCGCTGCGGATCAGCAGGGGGATGTTTAGCCGGCCCAGGGACTTGCTCAACGACTGCAGATTGCGCAGCCAGAAGTCAACCTTGCACGGCGCATCGTCGTGGGCCTGCCACTGCTCCGGGCTCAGCAGGTACACCGCTACGGTCGGGCCACGCTGGGTGGCGGCGCAGAGGGCGGTGTTGTCATGTAGGCGCAGGTCGCTGCGCAGCCAGATCAATTGCATGCTGATTCCCGGTTCAGAAGAGTCCTCGCTCAAGCAGCGCTTGGCAGGCCGTTATCGGGTCCTGGGCCAGGTGCAGATCGGCGATTTCAGAGAGACATACGGACCACTCGGCGGGATGGATGCACACCGCGGGTCCGGCGATGAATTTTTTGCAGTCGATGCCGTTGAGCAGCCTGGGCAACTGCGCAGGGTTGAGGGCCTTGCTTGAATACAGCAGCAGGCCTCGGGCCTGCAGGCGTTCGACGGCCAGGGCCAGTTCGGCGCCGGGCAGTGGCCAGTCGAAGACTTCCACCGGGCAATCGGCGCTGCTGGCCAGCCAGGCGGTCAGCCACAGGTGGGGTTCCAGCGGCAGGTCCGACTGGTTGACCAGCAGCAGCGGTGGGGCCTGCAGCTGTCGATTGTTGTGGTAGATCCGTGCCCCCAGCTTGCTGCGCAGCCAGGAGTAGAAGAACACCTGCTCCATCTGGCTGCCGAACTGACCCTGCCAGCGCTGCTCCAGTTCTGCCAGCAACGGCATCAGCAGGTGCTCGCACAGGGTGCGCGGCGGATACAGGGCCATGGCCTGGTTGAAGGTGTCGTCGACCTTGCGCTCGGCCAGTTGGCTGATCGCCAGGCTCAGGGTCTGGCGCAGGCGCTGCCAGTCGTTCTCGGCCGGTGTGCTGGCGCTTGGGGCGCTGTCCAGCAGGTGCTTGACCTGGCTGACCGCCACCCCGCGATTGAGCCAGGTGAGGATGGTGAGGATTTCCTGCACCTGCTCCTGGGAGTACAGGCGGTGGCCCTTTGGGGTGCGCAGGGGCACGATCAGTCCGTAACGGCGCTCCCAGGCGCGCAGGGTGACGGCGTTGACCCCGGTCTGGCGCGCCACTTCGCGAATCGGCAGCCAGCCTTCATCCAGGGCGCGCCGGTAGTGGGCGCTGTTGTCTTCGGCCTGTTGGTCGAGTGCTTTCATGGCTCAGATCGCGTTGCGCAGGCTGAGGTTTTCCGGGTGCGGTTGCAAATACAACTGCTGGGCGATGTAGGGATCGGGGTGCTGGCGGAAGTGGTGCTTGAGTAGGGTCAGGGGCACCACCAGAGGCACGATGCCGTGACGGTACTGACCAATGACATGCTGCACTTCCTGCTTGTCCGCGCTGCTGATGGCTTGCTTGAGGTAGCCGCTCAGGTGCTGCAGCACATTGCTGTGGGTGCCGCGGGTCGCGCATTTGCTCAGCGCCGCCATCAGCTCGCTGAAATAGCGCGGGCCGATCAGGCTCGGATCGCTCTTGCCCATGCTGCCCAGCAGATTGCCCAGGGTCTTGTACTGCACCGGGTGATGGGCCATCAGCAGGTATTTGCAGCGCGAGTGGAAGTCCGTGAGGGCGCGGCGAGTCAGGCCTTGCTTGAGCAGCGCCTGCCAGTCGCGATAGACGTAGACCCGAGTCAGGAAGTTTTCCCGCAGCACCGGATCGTTCAGGCGCCCGGCTTCTTCCACTGGCAGATCGGGATGTTTCTGACAGAACGCCTGGGCATAGATGCCGCGACCGCCGTTGCGATGGGGAATGCCGTTGGCCTGGTACACCTTGACTCGCTCCAGGCCGCAGGAGGGCGAGTTCTGCATGAAGATGTAGCCGCAGATGTCATCGACCTCGGCCGCCATGCGCTCGCCATATTCGGCCAGGGGCAGAGTGACGTCCAGGCTGGGGTCCACGGTGCCCACGGCCCGCGGCTGCTCGGGGTCGCCGACCAGTCGGATAGGTTCGCGGGGGGTGCCCATGCCGATGGCGACTTCCGGGCACAGGGGCACGAAGTCGAAGTGTTCGGTGAGGACTCGGCTGCACAGCCGGGACTCTTTGTGTCCACCGTTGTAGCGGACTTCCACACCCATCAGGCAGGCGCTGATGGCAATTTTCGGCTTGGCGGACATGCTGCAACCTCCAGGGCTTACCTGTACAAAAACCTAACGTTGTACAACCTGTCTTCATCATAGAATTAAAGTTGTACAAGTCAAATTTTTTGTATAGGTATTGCCCTGCGGTTGCGCCGGTTACCGCCAGCCCATTCGCCACTCGCTGTCGTTTTGGAGGGTTTGCCAGCTCAATCGCTGGCAGCGTCGGGTGAGCACCGCTTGCAGTTCGATGTCCAGCACGGTGCCTTCTTCATCGCAGAAGAGTTCGGTAACCAGAAAGTGCTTTTCGCGGCGCTGCGGATGGGCTGCCGTCCATTTCGACAGCAGCAGTTTGCGTGGGTTGAGTCGATTCACTGCAGGCTCTCGTGCAGCCGGCGTGCGGCCTCCTGGCCACTGAGCCAGGCGCCTTCGACCCGACCGGAGAGGCACCAGTCGCCGCATGCATACAGCCCCAGGTCGGCGTCGGCCAGGGCGCCCCATTCATGGCTGGTGGCCGGGCGGGCGTAGAGCCAGCGATGGGCCAGGCTGAAGGTCGGGGCGGGCATGACGCTGTGCAGCAGCTCGGCGAAGGCCCCGTGCAATTGTTCGGTCACGGCCTCCTTGGAAAGGTCGATGTGCTGCCGACTCCAGGCGCTGGTGGCATGCAGGACCCAGGTGTCGAGGTGGCTGTCGCGCCCGGGCTTGCTGCGGTTGCGGGCCAGCCAGTCCAGCGGGCTGTCCTGCACGAAGCAGCCTTCCATGGGGGTTTCCAGAGGGGTATCGAAGGCCAGGGCGACGGCCCAGGTCGGGTCCATTTTCACCCCGGCGGCGACGCCTGCAAGCTTCGGTGCGGCGGCCAGGAGGGCGGTGGCCTGTGGCGCTGGCGTGGCGATCACGACGTGGCTGAAAGGGCCGTGGGTGAAACCTTCGGCGTCCTGCAGATGCCAATGCTGTTCGCCGCGGAAGACTTCGGTGATGCGGCAGGCGAAGTGGGCCTCTAGGTCGCCGATCAGCGCGCGGGTGATGGCGCTCATGCGGGGAGTGCCGACCCAACGGGTCTGTTCATCCGGCGAGGGGCTGAGCTGGCCGCCGTGGGAGTTGTAGAGTTGTGGCGTCCATTCGGCGACCCAGCCCTTGGCTTGCCAGCGCTGGACTTCGGTGACGAAACGACGGTCGCGGGCGGTAAAGTACTGGGCCCCCAGGTCTAGGCTGCCGGCATCGCTGCGTTTGCTCGACATGCGCCCGCCGCTGCCGCGGCTTTTGTCGAAAAGGTGGACGGTATGCCCGGCATCTCGTAGCGCCTGGGCGGCGGAGAGTCCGGCGATGCCGGTACCAATGATTGCGATGGGTACTGTCATAGGGGCCTCGTTTACCTTTCTGTACAGATTACGCCGCCGCCAAAACCTGTACAATATTGTTTTTTGGTATAGCTTTCGGCGTCATCGGTTGTTCAGGTTGTCTATCGTTAAAACACAGCCTGTCCGATTGAAAAGATCCCTGCTTATAAAAATAGACTAGTGATTCGGGTAAAACGCCACGCGAGGAAGATGTCATGCATATATTGCTGACCGGCGGTACTGGTTTGATCGGGCGTGCCCTGTGTCGTCACTGGCAGGCCCAGGGTCACCAGTTGAGTGTATGGACTCGCCAACCCGATAAGGTTGCCGCCCTGTGCGGTCCCCAGGTGCGGGCTGTCAAGGCGTTGCAAGAGCTGGACCAGATCCCGGTGGACGCGGTGATCAACCTGGCCGGGGCGCCGATCGCCGATCGGCCCTGGAGCCACAAGCGCAAGGCGCTGCTGTGGCACAGCCGCATTGCCCTGACTGAAACCCTGCTGGCCTGGCTCGAAAGCCGCGAACACAAACCCGGTGTGCTGGTGTCGGGCTCGGCGGTGGGCTGGTACGGCGACGGTGGCGAACGGGAGCTGAGCGAGGATTCGCCCCCGGTCAACGAGGACTTTGCCAGCCAGTTGTGCATTGCCTGGGAAGAAACTGCCCAGCGCGCCGAAGCCATGGGCGTGCGTGTGGTGCTGGTGCGCACCGGTTTGGTGCTGTCGCCCGAGGGCGGCTTTTTGTCGCGCCTGCTGCTGCCCTTCAAGCTGGGGCTGGGCGGGCCGATCGGCAACGGCCGACAATGGATGCCGTGGATTCATATCGACGATCAAATCGCCCTGATTGATTTTCTTGTGCATCAGCCTGGGGCGCAGGGTCCTTATAATGCCTGCGCGCCAAAACCGGTGCGCAACCGCGAGTTCGCCAAGACCTTGGGGCGGGTGCTGCACCGACCCGCACTAATACCGCTGCCGGCGTTTTTCCTGCGCCTGGCCTTGGGTGAATTGTCGTTGCTGTTGCTGGGAGGCCAGCGTGCCGTTCCCGCGCGGTTGCTGGAAGCGGGTTTCACTTTCCAGTTCACTGATTTGCCTGCGGCCCTGGACGCCTGTGTCCAGCCGCCTCTGAAATAGGACGTTGCATGACCGATCACGCGTTGCTCCTGGTCAACCTGGGTTCGCCGGCTTCCACTTCGGTGGCGGACGTGCGCAGCTACCTCAACCAATTCCTCATGGACCCTTATGTGATCGACCTGCCCTGGCCGGTTCGACGCTTGCTGGTGTCGCTGATCCTGATCAAGCGGCCAGAGCAATCGGCCCATGCCTACGCGTCGATCTGGTGGGAAGAGGGTTCGCCGCTGGTGGTGCTCAGCCGGCGTCTGCAGAAGGTAATGAGCGAGCAGTGGAAGCAGGGGCCGGTCGAGCTGGCGATGCGTTATGGCGAACCTTCGATCGAGTCGGCGCTGCTCAAGCTGGTGGCACAGGGACAGAAGAAGATTACCCTGGCACCACTTTACCCACAGTTCGCCGACAGCACGGTGACCACCGTGATCGAAGAGGCCAGGCGCGTGGTGCGCGAGCGCAAGCTGGACGTGCAATTCAGCGTGCTACAGCCGTTCTACGATCAGCCTGAGTACATCCAGGCCCTGGCGGCCAGCGCCAAGCCATACCTGGCCCGGGAGCATGATCATCTGTTGCTCAGCTTTCACGGCCTGCCGGAACGCCACCTGACCAAGCTCGACCCGACCGGCCAGCATTGCTTCAAGGACGCCGACTGTTGCCGCAATGCTTCGCCGGCGGTGCTGGCCACCTGTTACCGCGCCCAGTGCATGCGCACCGCATCGGCTTTGGCCGAGCACTTGGGATTGGCGGATGGCACCTGGTCGGTGTCGTTCCAGTCTCGTCTGGGACGGGCCAAGTGGATCGAGCCCTACACCGAGGCGCGGCTTGATGAATTGGCCAAGCAGGGAGTAAAGAAAGTCATGGTGATGTGCCCGGCATTTGTCGCCGACTGCATCGAAACCCTGGAGGAGATCGGTGATCGCGGTCGCGAGCAGTTTCGCGAGGCGGGAGGGGAGGACCTGGTGTTGATCCCTTGCCTGAATGACGACCCACAATGGGCCAAGGCCTTGAACGCCTTGTGCGAGCGAGCGCCGCTGGCGTTGTAAATAGCTTCGCCGGCAAGCCGGCTCCTGCGTGGGAGACAGCTTGCCGGCGAAGGGTTCTCTAGATCAAAGGCTCATCGGCCTTCTTGTTTTTCCAGCCGTCGTTCCCCGGCAGTACCAGGTTCAGCACGATGGCGACAACGGCGCACAGGGCGATGCCCTTGAGGCCGAAATCATCCGGACCGGTACCGGTTCCCACCAGCACGCCGCCAATGCCGAACACCAGGGTCACCGAGACGATCACCAGGTTGCGGGCTTCGCCCAGGTCGATCTTGTGGCGGATCAGGGTATTCATCCCCACCGCGGCGATCGAGCCGAACAGCAGGCAGAGAATCCCGCCCATCACTGGCACCGGGATGCTTTGCAGCAGCGCGCCGAACTTGCCGATAAAGGCCAGGGTGATGGCGAAGACCGCCGCCCAGGTCATGATTTTCGGGTTGTAGTTCTTGGTCAGCATCACCGCGCCAGTGACTTCGGCGTAGGTGGTGTTGGGCGGCCCGCCGAACAGGCCGGCAGCGGTGGTGGCGATGCCGTCACCGAACAGGGTGCGGTGCAGGCCGGGCTTCTTCAGGTAGTCGCGGCCGGTGACGCTGCCGACCGCAATCACGCCACCGATGTGCTCGATGGCCGGTGCCAGGGCGACCGGGACGATGAACAGGATCGCCTGCCAGTTGAACTCCGGTGCGGTGAAGTGCGGCAGCGCCAGCCAGGGGGCGGCGGCGATCTTCGCGGTGTCCACCACGCCGAAGTAGAACGACAGGGCAAACCCCACCAGCACGCCGGAAATGATCGGCACCAGGCGAAAGATGCCTTTGCCGAACACCGCGACGATCAGGGTGGTGAGCAGCGCGGGCATCGAGATCATCATCGCCGTCTGGTAATGAATCAGCTCGCTGCCGTCACCGGCCTTGCCCATGGCCATGTTGGCGGCGATGGGGGCCATGGCCAGGCCGATGGAAATGATCACCGGGCCAATGACCACCGGCGGCAACAGGCGGTCGATGAAACCGGTGCCCTTGATCTTCACGGCCAGGCCGAGGAAGGTGTAGACGAAGCCCGCCGCCATTACCCCGCCCATGGTCGCCGCGAGGCCGAACTGGCCCTTGGCGAGAATGATCGGGGTGATGAAGGCAAAGCTCGACGCCAGGAAGACCGGCACCTGGCGCCCGGTCACCACCTGGAACAACAGAGTCCCGAGACCCGCCGTGAACAGCGCCACGTTCGGGTCGAGACCGGTGATCAGCGGCATCAACACCAGGGCACCGAAGGCCACGAAGAGCATCTGGGCGCCAGACAGTACCTGGCGCCAGAGCGGATCGTTGAACTCGTCCTGCATGATCAGGAATCCTTCTGCTTGGTGCCGAAGATCTTGTCACCGGCATCACCCAGGCCAGGAATGATGTAGCCATGCTCGTTGAGCTTCTGATCGATGGAAGCGGTGTAGATGGTCACGTCCGGGTGCGCCTGCTCGACGGCGGCGATGCCCTCGGGGGCGGCCACCAGGACCATGGCGCGGATGTCACGGCAGCCGGCCTTTTTCAACAGGTCGATGGTGGCGACCATGGAACTGCCGGTGGCCAGCATCGGGTCGATGATCATCGCCAGGCGCTCGTCGATTTCCGGTACCAGTTTTTCCAGGTAAGTGTGGGCTTGCAGGGTTTCCTCATTGCGCGCCACGCCTACGGCGCTGACCTTGGCGCCCGGGATCAGGCTCAGCACGCCTTCGAGCATGCCGATGCCGGCACGCAGGATCGGTACCACGGTAATCTTCTTGCCGGCGATCTTCTCGACCTGGACAGGGCCGCACCAGCCTGGAATCTCGTAGCTTTCCAGGGGCAGGTCTTTGGTGGCTTCGTACGTCAGCAGGGCACCGACTTCCTGAGCGAGCTCGCGAAAGTTCTTCGTGCTAATGTCTGCGCGGCGCATAAGGCCAAGTTTGTGTCGGATCAGCGGATGGCGGATCTCACGGATGGGCATAGGGAAAGGCTCCGGCGGCGGGCAAAAAAAACGGCCTAGATTAATCTATCCGGGGTTGTTGTCCTATAGACATAAAGTACGTTAGTCCAGAAACGCTTGATCTGACCGGGCCGGATGCGTACCTTTGCCCGCTTTTCCGAAACTGCCACCCCTTGGAGAGCGCCATGTCCGCTGATCTCGAGCATATCCGTCAAATCATGCGCGAGGCTGACTGCCTGTACACCGAAGCTGAAGTCGAGGCGGCCATCGCCCGGGTCGGTGCACAAATCACTGAAGAACTGGCTGAGCGCAATCCGGTGGTGTTCTGCGTCATGAACGGTGGCCTGATCTTCGCGGGCAAGCTGCTGACCCACCTGCGCTTTCCCCTGGAAGCCTCCTACCTGCACGCTACCCGCTACCGCAACGAAACCAGCGGCGGTGAGCTGTTCTGGAAGTCCAAGCCGGAAGTCTCCTTTATCGACCGCGACGTGCTGATCATCGACGACATCCTCGATGAAGGTCACACCCTGGGCGCGATCATCGACTTCTGCAAACACGCCGGCGCCCGCGCCGTGCACACGGCCGTGCTGATCGACAAGGACCACGACCGCAAGGCCCGTCCGGACCTCAAGGCCGACTACATGGGCCTGCCTTGCGTGGACCGCTACGTGTTCGGCTACGGCATGGACTACAAGGGCTACTGGCGTAACGCTGCCGGCATCTATGCCGTCAAGGGCATGTAAGCGATGACCGGGCCGAGCTTTCTCGATCAAGCGTTGTTCAGCGACCTGGCTGAGAAAGCCGCGGCCAACCCCCGCGGTCGTCAGCACCACAACTTCCATGCCATGGAAGAGCCTTGCCACCGGATGGCGGTGGGGCTGCAACCCTCCACTTATGTTCCGCCGCATCGCCACCTGAGCGCTGACAAGGCCGAGACCCTGCTGGTGCTCAAGGGGCGCCTGGGCGTGCTGATTTTCGATGAAGCGGGCCAGGTCCAGGGCAAGCGGGTGCTGCAGGCCGGCGGCGACTGCGTCGGTGTGGACTTGCCGGCCGGGGTTTTCCACGGCCTGGTGGTGCTGGAGCCCGACAGCCTGATGTTCGAATGCAAGGCCGGCCCTTATCGCCCAGTGGGCGAGGGTGAGCAGGCCAGTTGGGCGCCCCGTGAAGGCGAGCCCGGCGTGGCCGAATACCAGGCCTGGATGCGCGCCCAGTTCGACTGAACAGGCCCGCGCCCGTGACAGCGGCCTACCGTCGGTAACGGTGCAAGATTTGCGGTAAAAACCCGTGCTAGAGTGCTCGGCCCTTGTCTGGAGCCTGTCATGAGCCTGTTGATTCGCAGTAGCGCGGCCCTTCTTCTGTGCTTGAGCCTGCCCTTGGCAGCCGCCCCGGCCCCCTTGCACGGGCAGTTCCTGCCTCCCGATGATCTGACCCTGCGCGACAGCGTTCCGCAACAGCAGCAGTTGTTGCAGGTCACCGAGTATTCGGTGGTGATCGGCAGCCAGCGCCAATCGAACCAGCAACCGATTCCCGTGACTTCGCCAGTGTGGGTGCGGCTCAAGGGCAAGCCGTTGAACAAGGGCGCCACCATCAGCCAGGTGCTGGTGAACTTCGACGGTGAAAGCAAAAGCCTGAAAAAGCCGCAGTTCGATGCCAAGACCCGGACCCTGACCCTGTATTACCCGCTGGCCCAGTACCGTGCGGTGATGGACCTGTTGCGCAACGACACGGTGTATTGCCAGTTCCTCAGCTATGCCAACGGGCACATCTGGGCTGACCTGCATACCGGCAGCGTGCGTTCGCGTTGAGGCCATATGCGGGCTGGGGGTAAACTGCCCGCCCCGTGAAATGTCTGCGAGCTGGAGTCGGCAATGCGTAAAGATAAGAAACAAGTGATTGGTGACGAGATCAGCGACGAGCAGATCAAGTTGTTCCTCGATTTCGAGCCGGTCGATGCAACTTCGCCGTCCCTGCACAAGCTGATCAAGGCCTATCGTGGCCTGCGCATCGATGATTTCGAACGCTTCCTGACCTTCTTCGTCGAGGCCGGTTTCGACCTGGATGGCAAGGATGAGCACGGCCAGACCTTCGTCGACCTGATCCGTGATCAGCGCAACGCCGCCGACTACATCGAGCTGATGGACAACGCCCGCGGCTGATCTTCTCGCCAGGCATAAAAAAACGCCCCGTCCTGCGAAGGACGGGGCGTTTTTCATTCAGCGCGGATCAGATGCAGCTTTCGGTTTCCTTGCTTGGCTCGACCAGCTCCAGGCTCAGGTTGTTTTCGCTGTTGATCTGGTGGTACAGCGTTGCGTCGGTTTCCAGGACCTTTTCCCGTGCCGGGAAGATTTCCTTGAGCTTGGCAGCCCATTCGCCGCTGGCCTTGGCCGGGAAGCAGCGCTCGATCAGCTCCAGCATGATCGAAACGGTCACCGAGGCACCTGGCGAGGCGCCGAGCAGGGCGGCCAGAGAGCCGTCCTTGGCGGCCACCAGTTCGGTACCGAACTGCAGGATGCCGCCTTTCTTCGGATCCTTCTTGATGATCTGCACCCGCTGGCCGGCCACCTCCAGGCGCCAGTCCTCGGCCTTGGCCTCGGGGTAGAAGCGGCGCAGGGATTCCAGGCGCTGCTCCATGGACTGCATGACTTCGCTGACCAGGTACTTGGTCAGGTCCATGTTGTCCCGGGCCACGGCCAGCATCGGGCCGATGTTGCCGGCGCGTACCGACATCGGCAGGTCGAGGAACGAGCCGTGCTTGAGGAACTTGGTGGTAAAGCCGGCATAAGGCCCGAACAGCAGGGACTTCTTGCCTTCGACCACGCGGGTGTCCAGGTGCGGCACGGACATTGGTGGCGAGCCCACGGCCGCCTGGCTGTAGACCTTGGCCTGGTGCTGCTTGACCACTTCCGGGTTGTCGCAACGCAGCCACTGGCCGCTCACCGGGAAACCGCCGAAGCCCTTGCTTTCCTCGATGCCCGAGGCCTGCAGCAGGGGCAGGGCCGCGCCACCGGCGCCGAGGAACACGAACTTGGCGTCGACTTCGCGGGTACTGCCGCTGTTGACGTCCTTGATGCTCACGGTCCAGCCGTTGGCCTTGTTGCGCTTGAGGCCAGTGACACGCTTGCAGTACTTGACCTGGGCATCGGGAGCGCTGGTCAGGTGCTTGAGCAACTGGTTGGTCAGGGCGCCGAAGTTGACGTCGGTACCGTTGAGCACGCGAGTGGCGGCGATGGTTTCGTCCGCTGGGCGGCCCGGCATCATCAGCGGCATCCACTCGGCCATCTTGGCCTTGTCTTCGGTGTATTCCATGTCCGCGAAGGCATGGTGCTGGCTCAGTACTTCAAAGCGCTTCTTGAGGAAGGAAACGCCTTTTTCGCCCTGTACGAAGCTCAGGTGCGGCACGGGGCTGATGAAGGACTTGGACGAGCCGAAGGTGCCTTTCTTGGTCAGGTAGGACCAGAACTGCTTCGACACCTCGAACTGGGTGTTGATGTGCACGGCTTTCTTGATGTCGATGCTGCCATCGGCGGCCTGTGGCGTGTAGTTCAGCTCACAGAGGCCGGCGTGGCCGGTACCGGCGTTGTTCCACGGGTTGGAACTTTCCGCGGCACCCGAATCCATCAGCTCGACGACTTCCAGCTTGATCGCGGGGTCGAGCTCTTTGAGCAGTACAGCAAGGGTGGCACTCATGATGCCGGCCCCGACCAATACGACGTCTACTGCTTCGTTATGCGCCATTAACGCGTCTCCAAAATCTGCAGCACCAAATTGACGGCATGGCTGCCAGGAGTGACGGGGCGGTTCACGTAATGCCCCAGGTTACCCATGGCCAGGATCGCCATGTCCGAATCTTCGCAATTTTTTGCAACTACCACGGACGCTGCCAACCGGGCCTCAAGGTGCGTATGAACGCATCTCGGGGAGCCTCGGGCAATTCGACTTATGGTCGATACATCCGCTCGTGCAACCAAATCCGTCAGCGGACAGGCTTCAAGCACCAGTTCTTGAGGAGTGCTCGGTCCTGTGTAATCGGGCTGTTGTAGAGGCCAATGGTGCCAGTTCAGACGCAAAACTATTCATTTGCTCGCCACACTCTTGTGAAGTTGTGAAAACCCGTTTTTTCACGCTCTTTTGAAGACGTGAACCTCAAAAAAGGGCTGCCTCAGCCTGGCACCTGGCCCGCGCGGTGATGCCGGCAAAGGATGCGGGCACGACGGGCAAACAGCTTTAAGTGGCCGAGCAACGGCAGCTCTGCAGTTTCGCGAAAAGTGGAGGTTTGCAAGGTGAACAGCAAGCACGCCAGCTTCACTCGAACTGTGTGGGCGGCTCTCTGTGGGCGGTGCGGGGTGCCAAAGCAGTGGCGTTGGCGGTACTGCGAGGCCCGATCAGGAGACGTCCTTATAATCGGGGGGAGATTGTAACGAAGAAATGCGCAGAAATGATCCTGTTTCGCGACTTTTATTAGGCTTTTGGTCAGGTGGCCAGTATCGGTTGCACCCGGGAGCGAGCGCAGCGCGGGCTGACCCGGGCGCTGGCGGGCAGCGCCTGGTGCAACCAGTTCAGGCGAATTTCCTGGATTTCCACCCAGCCATCGCCTACCGGGGCCAGCAGGCAGTGCTTGAAGGCCTGGCAACGTCCCTGGTTGTCCAGCAGGGCGAAGCTGCGAAACTGTTGACGGGGGGCGAACAGGGAACGGAGGAAGTTCATGACCAGGTACCTGAATGTGTCATTGACGATAAGAATGCCCTTGAGCCGTTACATCATGATGTATTGCCAGTGAACGGCAGGTTACAGGAACCCGGTTGTACGGGACCTGTCTGAGTCTTGACTAAGTCATGCCTGGCGCTGGTTTGCCGTCCTTGTGCACCGCTATACTGCGGGCCTGTTTGTGCCTGATTCCTGGAGAGATGAGCATGTTGCAACGCCTGTTGTTCGGTTTGATCACTGTGACCAGCCTGTCGCTGGTGGGTTGCGCCCACAGCCCGCAACAACTGAGCCCGGAGCCCAAGCTCACTGCCCAGCTGGCGCCTGTCGGCCATGGCCAGCCGGTGGTGGTGAAAGTGGTTGATGGACGTCCTTCGCCGACCCTGGGCACCCGTGGCGGCCTGTACCCGGAAACCAGTGCCATCACCGTGCAGAGCGCGCAGATCCTGCCCAAGCTGCAGGCCCAGGCCGAAGCCGCAGTGCGCCTGCTGGGCTTTACCCCGACCGCCGGTGGCGCCAACGCCCCTCAGTTGACCGTGACCCTGGCCGAGCTCAAGTACCAGTCGCCTAAAGAAGGCCTGTACGTGACCGAGGCCACCATCGGTGCCACCTTCCGCTCGGATGTGCAGAACGCCAACCGTCGTTACAGCGGCCGTTACGGTGCTTCCCTGGACCAGCGTTTCGGCATGGCGCCGAACCAGGACACCAATACCAAGCTGGTGGGTGATGTGCTCAGCGATGCCCTGACCCGTCTGTTCAAGGATCCGACCGTGGGCCAGATCCTCGGCGAGTAACCCGCGCCTGGCCGGGGTTTGAGCCCTGGCCAAGCAACGAAAAAGCCCGGCTGCCTGATGGCGCGCCGGGCTTTTTTATGGGCGCGGATCAGGCCGCCTCGACGTAGAAGTCCAGCATACTGACGCCCGTCAGCAGGTCTGTTTCCGGCAGGTCCGCGTGCTGGTGCCCGCCCAGGGCGCAATACACCAGCCAGTGCCGGTCCTGCACGTTGAACGCCAGGGCGCCCACCAGCGCCTGCTGTTCCTCACTGGGGGCGATCAGGTAAAGGCGGTCCTGGTTTTCGGCGTGCAGCATGACAAGCTCCGTGGGTTTCGAGGGGCGACAGACTGGCTTGTTTAGATGACGAAAAGATGACGCTTTAAATTAATGGACCGGCGTCTCGTTACTGGTCGGAAAGCCCCCCGCGTTTTGTCGGGGATTGAGTAGAATCCGCGCCGCGGGTGCACTCGACGGCCCGTATACGGCTTTCCTCCGAGGTTCATGATGTCGCTGCAACTGATCTGGTCGATGTTCAACGCCCATCCCGCCAAACTGATTAATCTGCTTGCCCTGCTGTTCGCCTGCCCAGGCAGCTGGCTGCTGCACGCCACCCGTCGTCGTGAACTGCGGGCCCTGGCCAATCTGGCCGTGCAGAGCGAGGGACGGGCGGTGGATCAGCCGCTGCTGATGCTGGATCCCGCAACCTTGCGCATCAATAGGTTTTTCTACCGCTTCGGCTTCGCCTGCCTTGGCCTGGCGTTGCTGGTGTCCTGGATCAGCACCCGGTTCTGATCAACCCCCAGGTTGCAGAAACGACAACGGCGCCCGCAGGCGCCGTTGTGCTTTCCAGTCCGGCCGTTACAGCGCCAGACCGGCCTTGACCCGATACTGGTTGCGCACCGGATTGGCGTATTGCAGTACCAGGTACGGCCGGTGTTCTGCCGGGCAGGCATCCAGCCGGCGCTGCCACTCCTGTTCGGCCTTGGCCAGCTCCTGGGCCGGGAAGACCTCGGCGGCCGTTGGCACCTGCAGTTGTGGATCGGCATCGCTCCACTGGGCATAGGCCAGGTAGTGCACCGGGAACAGGCGGTAGCCGCCGAGGATCTGCCGGTCCATTTCCATGGCCAGTTGCTTGGTGTCCTCGAAGGATTCGCTGATGGGCGCGGCGAAGTTCACGTGGACCCGGCCTTTATAGCCGGTGATGCCCTTGGCGATGCTCACGTCATCCTCGCCTGGTGCCTTGGTATAGGTGCCGGTGGTGGCGCGGATGTACAGCTCGCGGGCCTTGGCCTGGTCGCAGGGGTCGTATTCGTAGCTGATGGACACCGGTGTCAGGTTCAACGACTGGATGACCTCGCCGAACGGCTCGTCCTTGCGGCTCATGTGGAACATCTTGAGGATCGCCGACTCGGTGCGATCGTCGCCATCCTTGGCCCGGCCCTCGGCCTGGGCGATCCAGATCGACTGGCCGTCGTTGCGGATCGAGTGGTTGATATAGGCCGACAGCAGCTGGTAGGCCGCGAGCTTTTCCCGGCGACCGCTGATGGAACGGTGCACGATGAAACTCTTGTTCAGGCGCATCAAGTCGCTGACAAACGGCTTCTGCAGCAGGTTGTCGCCAATGGCGATGCGTGGCGTCGGCAGGCCGGCGTGGTACACCGCGTAGTTGACGAAGGCCGGGTCCATGACGATGTCGCGGTGGTTGGCCAGGAACACATAGGCGGTGCCCGACTTGAACTGCTCGACGCCGGTGTAGGTCACGCCGTCGGTGGCCCGCTCGATGGTGTGGTCGACGTAGAATTCGACCTTGTCCTGCAGGGTGGCCACCGAAGTGACCCCGGCAAACTCACGGCGCAGGCGGTGAGCGATCAGGGGTTTGAGCAGCCAGCCGAAAGTCTTGGCAAAACGCGGGAAGCGAAAGTGGGTGAGGATATCTAGAAACGCCTTGTCACCGAGCAGCCGGGCCAGCACCGCTGGTACTTCGCTGTCGTGGTAAGGTCGGATGGCATCGAATTCGCCCATCATGCTCTCTTGTTAGAAACGGCTAGGGTAAGAAAAGGTTCGGATCGAAAAAAAGCCGGGCACGGTCTGAAAATTCAGCTCAAACAAAAAAAGCCCTGCAAATAGACCGGCGATTATACGCATAAGTCACTCTGGAGACGGCGATGCTGGAAACCGACCATTATCAGTGCCCTTACTGTGGCGAACAGGCAGAGGCGGTGCTGGACCTGTCTGGCGGCGACCAGACCTATATCGAAGACTGCCCGGTGTGCTGCCGGCCCATTGTATTCACCCTGCAAACCGACGGTCGGGAATGGATGCTCGACGTTCACAGTGAAAACGACTGAATGGGGAGTGGCCCTTATGCAGCGCATCTACGAGCCGGAAAACCTGCTGGAAGGCGAGTTGCTCCAGTGCATGCTGGCCAGCGAGGGGATCGAGGCCCATCTGCAGGGGCGCGATCTGTTGGGCGGGGCAGGGGAGCTGCCGCTGTTCGGGCTGCTGGGGCTGTCGGTGGAAAACCACCAGGCGCAACAGGCGCGAGAGCTGATCGCTGCGTACAATGCGGCCCTGCCGTTGCCCTTTGATGAACCGGACAATTTTGCCGGGGTGCTGGTCTGTTAGGCTGAGCGCCGATTTGCCGAGAGTTGTATTGCCCCATGTGTGGACGTTATGCCCTGTTTCGCTGGAACCCCGCGTTTGCCGCCTTGCCGGGATTTCCCGCCGACCAGAAGGCGCAGTGGAACATCTCGCCCAATGATTCGGTGCTGATCCAGCGCGCGGAAAACGGCCAGCGCACCCTGGCCCGGGCCCGCTGGGGGCTGACACCGCCGTGGCTCACGGACCTTTCCCGGACGCCCGCCCATGCCCGGGCGGAAACCCTGGCGGAGCAGCCGATGTTTCGCCAGGCCTTTCGCGAGCGGCGCTGCCTGCTGCCGGCCAATGGTTTCTACGAATGGCGCGGCGGCACCCGCAAGCGCCCCTACTGGCTGACGCCGGGGGAAGGTTCGTCGATCTTTTTTGCCGCGATATGGGAGGCCTACCCGGTGCAGGAGCAGGTCTGGCTGAGCACTGCAGTGGTAACCCAGGCGGCTTCCAATCTGCGTCGCCCGCTGATCCTCGATGCCGCCGGCCAGCAAGCCTGGCTCGATCCCGAGACCCCCTTGCATGCCCTGCAAGCCTTGCTGGCCAGCCCGCCGGCAGCCCTGCGCGAGCGGGTCCTGGCCAACCTGGTCAATGACCCCAAGCTCAACGGCCCCGAGTGCCTGACCCCCGCCTGAAGCATCAACTGCAGGAGCTGGCTGCAGGAGCTGGCTTGCCAGCGAAGAGGCCCCCTGGTTTGCTGTCCAAGCCAGGATCGCTTTCGCCGGCAAGCCGGCTCCTACAGGTCCGTGATTAGACTTTGAACTGGTTGATCAGGCGTCGTTGCTGTTCGGCGAGCTTGGTCAGCCCGGCGCTGGCCGCACTGGACTCATCGGCGCCGCCCGCCACTTCATTGGCCACCTGGCCGATATTGATCACATTGCGGTTGATGTCCTCGGCCACCGCGCTCTGCTCCTCGGCGGCGCTGGCGATCTGGGTGTTCATGTCGTTGATCACCGACACCGCTTGGGTGATGGTTTCCAGGGCCTGGGCCGCCTTGGCCGCGTGCTCCACACTCTGGTCGGTCTTGTGCTGGCTGTCCTCCATCACCCGCACCACTTCCCGGGTGCCCTGTTGCAGTTGCTGGATCATCGACTGGATTTCTTCGGTGGCCTGCTGGGTTTTCTGCGCCAGGTTGCGCACCTCGTCGGCAACCACCGCAAAGCCCCTGCCTTGCTCGCCGGCCCGGGCCGCCTCGATTGCCGCGTTAAGCGCCAGCAGGTTGGTCTGCTCGGCAATCCCGCGAATGGCGATGAGGATGGCGTTGATGTTCTCGCTGTCCTTGGCGAGGGTCTGCACCACGCCCACCGCACGGCCGATTTCCTCGGCCAGGGCGCCGATGGCGCTGGAGGTGTCGCGCACGATCTGCATGCCCTGGCTTGCGGCCTGGTCGGCGTGGCTGGCGGCTTGCGCGGCCTGGGTGGCATTGCGCGCGACGTCCTGGGCAGTGGCGGTCATTTCGTGCACCGCGGTGGCTACCTGATCGATTTCAACCATTTGCTTGTGCACGCCCTGGTTGGTGCGAATGGCGATGTCTGCGGTGTGTTCCGAAGAATCGCTGACGCTCTGAACCGAGGTCACCACTTGGCTGATCATCGCCTGCAGCTTGGCCAAAAAGGTGTTGAAGCCTTTGGCGATGGAGCCCAGCTCGTCAGCGCGATCGCTGGTCAGGCGTCGGGTCAGGTCGCCTTCGCCCTGAGCGATGTCGTCGAGCATTGCCACCATCTGCCGCAGCGGCCGGGCAATGCCGTGGCCCACCAGCCAGATCACCAGCAAGCCGAGGCCGGCAATCACCAGCCCGACCATGGCCATGCCGAAGGTGTCGGCCTTGCGTTGTTCGGCCAGGTCACCTTGCAGTTTGTCGAGGTCGGCCATCACCGCGCTCAGCGGCAGTTGCAGCATCAGGGTCCAGTGCGCATCGGTCTGGCCGATGCCGAAGGGCAGGTACAGGCTGATGGTGCCGTTGGCCTGGTCGACGTCGTAGGTCACTTCGCCGCGCTTGAGGCTGGACAGCTTGGTCAGTGCATCACTGCTGAGCACGTCGCTGACTTTTTCACCGAACTTGCTCGAGTCCTTGGTATAGGCGACCAGGCGACCGTTACCGCCGATCAGGGCCATGTGCCCGGCGCCGCCGTAGAGCTTCTGGTTGGCGCCCACCAGCATGTCCTGGATGAAGTTCACTGACAGGTCGGCACCCACGATGCCCTGGAACTTGCCGTTGAGCAGGATCGGCTGAATAAAGGAGGCCAGCATCACCACCTTGTCGCCGACCTTGTAGGGAGCGGGGTCGATGGCGCAAGGCTTTAGGCTGTCCTGGGAGCAGAGGTAGTACTCGCTGGCGCGCACGCCGGTGGAAAGCAGGGTCCGATCATTGACGTCGGCCAGTTTGTCCAGGCCCAGGCTGCCGTCTTCATTGCGGAACCACCAGGGCAGGAAGCGGCCGTTTGCTGCATCGATACCCACCACCGAGGTGCCTACGTAGGCAGCGTCGTCATGGTCGATGGCGCCGGGTTCCCAGCCAATGTACGCACCGAGGATCTTCGGGTTCTGGGTGACGTTTTCCTTGATCAGGGCAATCAGTTGTTCACGGCTCAGGCTCAGCCCGGCATGGCCTTGCGAGTCCTGGGTGCCCATCAGCGCATTGACCCGCACCAGGCCGCCGGCGATCAGCAGGGGCGCTTCCAGTTCGCGCTGGATCTGGCTGACCTGGGTCTGCGCCAGGCCGCTCAGGCGTTGTTCGATGACCTGTTCGAACTGGGCCTGGGTACGGTCTTGCACCATCTGCTGGGTCCTGGCCCCGGAGAACAGGGCGTACAGCACCAGGGCTGCAACCACGCTGAGAACGATGGCGCCGGCCAGGGCGGCGACGGAAAACTGGATCGACTTGAACTTCATAGAGGCTCCGGGCGCAGGAATTTAGGTCTGCCGAGCTGTATCGGCCGCTGCAGCGCTGGCCATTAGCCTTACACGGAAAAATGACTGTTTCAGGGAGCTTGATGTCGTTCTTGGCAAGCTGTGGGGGTAACCCGGGCGGGATTTGCGGGAGGAATGAATTTTCTCCTGCAAGGCAGATATGTATCTGAAATGCGACCGATTGCTGTTTTTACATCTGGCGCGGATACATTTCCGCCCTTAGGATACGCGCCACGTTTTCAGGGAGGTTTCATGATGAAGAAGTCATTGGTCGTATGTGCATTGAGTGCCGCAGTACTGCTCAGCGGTTGTGAAACGGTCAATACCACCAGCGGTGGCGTGGTCGGTGTGGATCGCAAGCAATCCATGTTCAGCATGGTTTCCAGCGCTGAAGTGAACCAGTCCTATGCCCAGTCCTATCAGCAGACTCTGGGTGAAGCCAGCAGCCAGGGCGTACTGGACAAGACCAGCGCCAACGCCAAGCGCCTGCAGGTCATTGCCAACCGCCTGATTGCCCAGGCGCCGACTTTCCGCCCCGACTGCGCGCAGTGGAAATGGGAAGTCAACCTGATCAAGAGCGACGAGCTCAACGCCAACTGCGGTCCTGGCGGCAAGATCATTTTCTACTCCGGGCTGATCGAGAAGCTCAAACTCACCGACGATGAAATCGCCGCGGTCATGGGCCATGAAATTGCCCACGCCCTGCGCGAGCACGGTCGCGAAGCCATGTCCAAGCAGTACGCGGTCGGTGCCGGCAAGCAGATCGCCACCTTGTTCGGCGTTCCGCAGGAAACCGTAGCCCTGGGCGACAACGGGGTGAACCTGCTGATGACTCTGCCCAACAGCCGCGAGAATGAAAACGAAGCGGACCTGATCGGCCTGGAACTGGCCGCCCGTGCCGGTTACAACCCGAATGCGGCCATCAGCCTGTGGAACAAGATGGGCCAGGCTGCCGGTGGCTCCGCGCCGCCCGAGTTCATGAGCACTCACCCGGCTTCCACCAGCCGTATCGCTTCCTTGCAGGCGGCGATTCCCAAGGTGATGCCGCTGTATCAGGCCGCCAAGAAGTCCTGATCCCTTCGCGTCATTGTCGATGACGCTGTCGCCGGCACGCCGGCTCCTACGGGTTGCGTAGGGGCCAGCTTGCCGGCGATTTCGTTTATACCCAGCCGCTGATCTGCATGGCCTTGTACACCGCCACCACGGCGAGGATGAAGAAGGCCGACGCCGCCAGGCGACGGATCAGGGTCAGGGGCAGCTTGTCTGCGGCGAAGTTGCCTGCCAGGACCACCGGTACGTTGGCAATCAGCATGCCCAGGGTGGTACCGATGATCACCAGCCACAGATCCGGGTACTGCGCCGCCAGCATGACGGTGGCGACCTGGGTCTTGTCACCGATTTCTGCCAGGAAGAAGGCGATCAGGGTGGTCAGGAATGGGCCGAACTTGCGTGCGGTATTGGCTTCGTCGTCGTCCATCTTGTCCGGAACCAGGGTCCACAGCGCGGTGGCGGTGAAGCTGGCGGCGAGGATCCAGTGCAGGGTCGAGTCCGAGAAGAAGCTGCCGAACCAGGCGCCTACCGCACCGGCCGCCGCGTGGTTGGCCAGGGTCGCGGCAACGATGCCGGCGATGATCGGCCAGGGTTTGCGAAAACGTGCGGCGAGAATCAGGGCAAGCAGTTGCGTCTTGTCGCCGATTTCGGCCAAGGCAACGATTGCGGTGGGAACGAGCAGGGAGTCCAGCATCATCAGGGTTTTCCTAAGGGGCGGGTCGACACGGCTATGACACGTACAGCCTTCCCGCCCCGGGTAAGGTGTGCGTGTCATAGGTCTTGTCAAACCCTGCGGTCCGTCTGTGCGGACTCTTGGGTCGCATGCGCCATGGTCTGTTGACCAAGTATGTTGACGCATGCCGGACGAGCGTGGCGCTCGTGGGAGACTACTCCCCTAGGACGGAGCGGATTCTGCCTAGGCAAAACCCTTTCGGCAAGCCTTGTTTGCGAAAAAGGATTTCAGCCGCGCTTGGCCCGATAAATGCGAAAGCCCTGGCCTTCGGCCTTGATCGCACAGGGCCCCAGGTGCTCTTCGATCAGCGGCTGGTAGCGCAGGAAGCTGTTGGCAACTACTCGCAGTTCTCCACCTTTTTGCAGATGTTTGGCTGCTTTTCGCAGCAGGTTTTCCGTTGCCTGGTAGTCGGTATGGACCCCGGTGTGGAAGGGCGGATTGGTCAGGATGCCGTTCAGCCCCATGGGCGCGGCGTCGATTCCGTCACCGGTCAGCACCTCGGCTTCCAGGCCGTTGGCCGCCAGGGTCAGGCGGCTGCTGGCGGCGGCGAAGGCGTCCACATCCAGCAGGGTCACGCGGCTGTCCGGGTAGCGGCGTTTCACGGTGGCCCCGAGCACTCCGGCACCGCAGCCGAAGTCCAGCAGGTGGCCGGCGGGCAGGTGGTCCAGGTGCTCCAGCAGCAGCGCGGTGCCGCGATCCAGCCGGCCATGGCTGAACACCCCCGGCAGGCTGATGACTTTCAGCGGGCCTTCGGCCAGCGGCAGTTCGTACTCATGGGCCAGGCTCTGCAGGGTGAGCGGTTCGGGAGCATTGGCCACCGTGACCTGCCACAGCTGGCAGTGCCGGGCGCTATCGAGCTTGCGCGGTTTGCCGAAGGGGTTGAGTTGCTTGGCCGCACTCTCCACGCCGCTGCGCTTCTCGCCCACCAGGTACAGTTCGCGCCCGGCCAGGCGCGAGGCCAGGGCGTTGAGCAGGTAGTCGGTGAGGTCCTTGGATTTGGGCAGGAACAGCACGGCGCTGTCGAAGGATTGGGCCGGTGCGTCTACGCCAAAGTGACTGCGGCCGGGAAAGCGCGCCTCCAGGGCTGCCTGGTCGCCGGCGTGCCAGCTCCAGCCCCGGGCATTGGGCAGGCGGCCCAGCAGATCGTCGGCGGCCAGGCCGGCCAGCAGCAGTGAGCCTTGAAACAATTCAGCCTGACGCAACAGTACTTCACTGCGTGTGTCCATGATCCGCCCCCGAAAAAAGTGGCGAAGTTTATCAACTCACGACCCGCAGCGGGGCGCCGCTGAAGAAGGCGTGGGCGTTTTCCGTCAATTGACCGACGATTCGCTGGCGGGCCTCGCGGCTGCCCCAGGCGTTGTGTGGAGTGACGATCAGGCGCGGAATGTCGCCGGCCAGCAGGGGGTTGCCAGCCACCGGGGGTTCGACGCTGAGCACATCGGTGGCTGCACCACCCAGGTGACCATTGCGCAATGCATCGGCCAGGGCCTGTTCATCGATCAGCCCCCCGCGGGCGGTGTTGACCACCAGGGCTCCGGGCTTGAGCAGGGCCAGTTCCCGGGCACCGATAAAGTGGCGGGTGTGCTCGTTGAGGGGGCAGTGCAGGGTCAGGGCGTCCACTTGCGGCAGCAGTTCCTCCAGCGGCAGGCGGTCCGGGCGGGTCGGGCGGCCTGGAATCTGCCCCAGCAGCATACGCATGCCAAAGGCTTCGGCCAGGCGGGCCACCGCGCTGCCCAGTTCGCCATTGCCCAGCAGGCCCAGGGTCTTGCCCGCCAGTTCGATGATCGGGTAGTCCAGCAGGCAGAACTGACTGGCCTGTTGCCAGCGCCCGGCAGCCACGGCCTGCTGGTAATCGGCGACCCGGGTGGCCAGGTTGAGCAGCAGCATCAGGGTGTGCTGGGCCACCGAGGGAGTGCCGTAGCCCTGGCAGTTGCTGACGGTGATCCCCTGCTTGCGGGCTGCGGCCAGGTCGACATTGTTGGTGCCGGTGGCGGCCACCAGGATCAGTTGCAGGTCGGGGCAGGCGGCCAGGGTTTCGGCTGTCAGTGCCACCTTGTTGCTGATGGCCACCCGGGCGCCCTGCAGGCGTTCGGCGACCTGTTCCGGCGCTGTGTGGGCATGTACTTGCAGAGGGCTGAAGCTGTCATGCAGCGCACCCAGGTCCAGGTCACCGAGGTCCAGTGAGCTGTGATCGAGGAAGACGGCGCGGCGATTGTTAGTCATGAACTGTACCTTTTGCACGAGGGTTCTAAGGCGTAATCTGCCGAGCCTAACAGATGAAATAATTAGACATACACAGGAGCCTGCATGTACTTCACCGAGTTCTTGACCGTTGCCCTCATCCATCTTCTGGCAGTGGCCAGCCCCGGCCCGGACTTCGCCGTGGTGGTGCGTGAAAGCGTGACCCACGGCCGTCGAGCCGGCACCTGGACCGCGCTGGGCGTGGGCTGCGCAATCTTCCTGCACGTGGGTTACTCGCTGCTGGGGATCGGCCTGATCGTTTCCCAGTCCATCGTTCTGTTCAACGCACTGAAGTGGCTGGCTGCGGCCTACCTGCTGTACATCGGCTACAAGGCCCTGCGTGCCCAGCCGGCCAAACCGGCGGCCGACGACCTGCACAAGGAAGCCGGGGTCCGCACTGCGCGTGGGGCCTTCACTTCAGGCTTTGTCACCAATGGCCTGAACCCCAAGGCGACGCTGTTCTTTCTCTCGCTGTTCACCGTGGTGATCAACCCGCATACGCCGCTGGCGATCCAGGCCGGGTATGGCGTGTATCTGGCGGTGGCCACCGCTGTGTGGTTCTGCCTGGTGGCCATGCTCTTCAGCCAGCAGCGGGTTCGTGCCGGCTTTGCCCGCATGGGCCACTGGTTCGACCGCACCATGGGCGCAGTGCTGATCGCCATCGGCGTGAAGCTGGCCTTCACCGAGATGCATTGATTGCGCTGAGCTGATTCAAGGCCGCCACGTAATGCCGTGGCGTATCCCCGAGCAAACGGCAGAACATCGCGCTGAAGGCCCGGGCGCTGCCGTATCCCAGCGAGTCGGCCACGCTGTGCACGCTTTCCCCGGCGAGCAGGCGTGGCAGGGCTTCCATCAGGCGCACCTGCTGGCGCCAGGCATTGAAATTCATCTGCACCTGCTGCTGGAACAGCCGCGCCAGGGTTCGTGAACTGGCGCCGACCTGCTGCGCCCAGTCTTCCAGGGTGTGGGGGTGATCCGGGGTCTGTATCAAGGTCCGGCAGATGGCTTGCAAGCGCCGGTCCTGGGGCATGGGAATGTGCAGCGGAAGGTTTTCCAGGGCGGCGATTTCTTCCAGCATCAATTGCTGGATCAAGGGGTTTTCCGCTTGTTCCGGACCTTGCACGGCACGCAGGATCAACTCCCGCAGCAGCGGTGTGACCGCCAGGACGCAGCATTGGCGCAATGCGGGCGCTGACAGCTCCGGGTCGATGAACAGAGAGCGCATGCGCACCTCGCCGACCATGAAGATTTCATGCTCCACCAGTGGCGGGATCCACACCGCCCGGCTCGGTGGGATCACCCAGGCGCCCTGGGCGGTGACCAGGCGCATGGTGCCGCAGGCGGCGTAGAGAAACTGCGCCTCGCGATGGCGGTGCAATGGTTGATGCCCGGCGTCGGGGTAGTCCCGGGGATAGGCGCTGACCGGCCCATGGTGGAAGTGGTCGATTAACATGTCCGGTCCAATGACTTTGTTGTCAGAAATGCGGTGGATTGCCAAATTAGCATAGGCGGCACAACAACCAACCCCCGGTGTGTCGCCATGAATCAAGCCCGAAACGTCATCCGCTACGTCAACGCCGCCCATGTCATCGATCACATGTTCATGCTGATCTTTCCCGCTGCCGTGCTGGGCATGACCCAGGCCTTTGGCCTGGACTATGCCGGGCTGATCGGTCTGTCCCTGGGTGGTTTCATCGCTTTTGGCGCCTGTTCGCTACCGGCCGGTTGGCTGGGGGATCACTGGAGTCGGCGGCAGATGATGCTGCTGTTCTTTTTCGGCATCGGTGGCGCTTCGATCCTCACCGGGCTCAGTAATAGCCCGAGCATGCTGGTGATCGGGCTGACCCTGATGGGAATATTCGCCGCTATCTATCATCCGGTGGGCACCGCGATGCTGGTGGCCTATGCGCAGAATCGCGGGCGCGAGATCGGCATCAACGGTATGTGGGGCAACCTCGGCGTGGCCTTCTCGGCCTTGATTACCGGCTTGCTGGTGGCGCAGTTCGGCTGGCGCTCGGCGTTCATCCTGCCGGGGAGCGTGGCCATCCTTCTGGGTGTCGGCTTTGCCTTGCAGGTGCGTGACGAGCCTGCCCCCGCACGCGCCCATGTGCCGCTCAAGGGCAAGGGCGGGCAGCAGATCTCCATGTTCCTGGTGTTCGGCGTGCTGGCCCTGGCCACAGCCACTGGCGGGGTGGTCTTCAACGCCACCACCATGACTTACCCGAAGCTGTTCCAGGAACGCCTGCATGAATTGTTCACCTCGCCGCAGACCCTGGGGGTGGTGGTCAGCCTGGCCTATGCCTTCGGCGCAGTGGCGCAGTTGTTGATCGGCCGGGTATTGCACCGCTTCAGCCTGAAGTGGCCGTTCATCATTTTGACCCTGCTCCAGGCCCCGTTGCTGCTGGCGATGGCCGACAGCCAGGGTTGGGGTGTGATCGTCCTGGGTGCGGCCTTCATGTTCGTGGTGTTCGGCCAGGTCACGGTGAACGATGCCATGGTCGCCAACTTCGTTGCGCCCCAGTGGCAGTCGCGAATCTTCGCCTTGCGTTACTGCCTGTCGTTCGGTGCCAGTGCCACGGCGATTCCGCTGATTGCTCTGGTGGAACCGCGTCAGGGCCTGAGTGGCCTGTACCTGGTCCTGGCGGGGGTCGCGGCGCTGACGTTTGCCGCGGCGCTGGCCTTTCCCCGCACCCCGGCGGAGGCAGCCGTGGGGCAAAGCGCCTGAGGTCGTGCAGGGCCGTAACAATACTGGCCTGAAGCTAGTATTTGTACGGCCCTGCAAATCATTCCTTTGGCTGATTTAGCGGGCGCGCAGGAGCTCTAGAGTGGTTATCCTCCAGTCACGACCGAGCCGTCAGAAAAGGGATTCTTATGTTGCAGACTCGCGTTATTCCTCCCGCCGAAGGCGCCTACCAATACCCACTTCTGATCAAGCGCTTGCTGATGTCCGGCACCCGCTACGAAAAAACCCGCGAGATCATCTACCGTGACCAGTTGCGCTACACCTATCCGACCCTGATCGAGCGGGTGGCGCGCCTGGCCAATGTGCTGACCGCGGCCGGGGTCAGGGCGGGGGACACCGTGGCGGTCATGGACTGGGACAGCCATCGCTACCTGGAGTGCATGTTTGCCATCCCGATGATCGGTGCGGTGATCCACACCATCAACGTGCGTCTGTCGCCGGAGCAGATTCTCTACACCATGAACCATGCCGAGGACCGCTTCGTGCTGGTCAACAGCGAGTTCGTCGGCCTGTACCAGGCGATTGCCGGGCACCTGACCACGGTGGAGAAAACCCTGCTGCTCACCGATGCCCCGGAGAAAACTGCCGAGCTGCCGAACCTGGTGGGCGAGTACGAGACCTTGCTCGCCGCCGCCGGCCCCCAGTACGCGTTCGAGGATTTCGACGAGAACTCGGTGGCCACCACCTTCTACACCACCGGCACCACCGGCAACCCCAAGGGCGTGTACTTCACCCACCGCCAGCTGGTGCTGCACACCCTGGGGGTGTCCACCATCATGGGGGCCATCGACAGCGTGCGCCTGCTGGGCACCAACGATGTGTACATGCCCATCACCCCGATGTTCCACGTGCACGCCTGGGGCTTGCCGTACGTGGCCACCATGCTCGGGCTCAAGCAGGTCTATCCCGGGCGCTACGACCCGGAGTACCTGGTGGAGCTGTGGCGCCGGGAGAAGGTCACCTTCTCTCACTGCGTGCCGACCATCCTGCAGATGGTGCTCAATGCCAAGGCGGCCCAGGGTACGGATTTCGGCGGCTGGAAGATCGTCATCGGCGGCAGTGCGCTGAACCGCGCGCTGTACGAGGCGGCCAAGGCCAAGGGCATCCAGCTGACGGCTGCCTACGGCATGTCGGAAACCGGACCGCTGGTGTCCTGTGCACACCTGAACGATGAACTGATGGCGGGCAGCGAGGACGAGCGCACCACCTACCGCATCAAGGCCGGAGTACCGGGGCCGCTGGTGGAGGCGGCGATCATCGATGCCGAAGGCAACTTCCTCCCGGCGGACGGCGAGGCCCAGGGCGAGCTGGTGCTGCGGGCGCCCTGGCTGAGCGAAGGTTATTTCAACGAGCCGCAAAAAGGCGCCGAGCTCTGGGAAGGCGGCTGGCTGCATACCGGTGACGTGGCAACCCTGGACAGCATGGGGGTGATCGACATCCGCGACCGGATCAAGGACGTGATCAAGACCGGTGGCGAGTGGATCTCCTCCCTGGACCTGGAGGACCTCATCAGCCGCCACGTGGCGGTACGTGAAGTAGCAGTGGTGGGCATTGCCGATCCGCAGTGGGGCGAACGCCCATTCGCCCTGCTGGTCATCCGCGAGGGCCATGAGATTGGCGCCCGCGAGCTCAAGGAACACCTCAAGCCCTTCGTCGAGCTGGGCCACCTGAGCAAGTGGGCGATTCCCAGTCAGATCGCCCTTGTTACTGAAATTCCCAAGACCAGCGTTGGCAAGCTCGACAAGAAGCGCATCCGCGTCGACATCAGCGAGTGGCAGGCCAGCAACAGCACCTTCCTCTCCACGCTCTGAGCGTCCTCTGCCGTGCCCGCCAGGGCACGGCATGCCCACCCGGCAAGCCTTTGCCTTGTACTCACGGATTTTTCAGTCATTCTTGCCGCGCCGTTTTTCAAAGGTTATGGCAAAGGGCTGTTCCAGTGCGGTGGGTGGCTGCAAATCACACTTTAGAGGGATCAAGCAGTAATCCCTGCTGGATATAGTCCGTTCACGGATTTTTCTGAACGACGGAGCATTGCGGGGTGCTCGCGCCACGCAACTTCGGAGCCGGGACAAGTGTTCATTCAACCGGTATTCGAAGCGTTTTCAGAAGAGCGTACTGCCATAACAATAATGCACATGGAGTAGCGTCGATGACATCAGCAAACCAGTTCTGGCGCCGGGCGAAACTGCCCCTGGCCGTCGGTCTCGCCTCCACGCTCGCCGGGCCGGCATTCGGCGTCAGCTTCAATATCGGTGAAATCGAAGGCAGCTTCGATTCGTCCCTGTCGGTGGGGGCCAGTTGGTCGACCGCCGGGCGCAACAAGGACCTGATCGGGGTCAACAACGGCGGCAAGGGCCTGTCCCAGACCACCGATGACGGCCACTTGAACTTCAACAAGGGCCAGACCTTCTCGAAGATCTTCAAGGGTATCCATGACCTGGAATTGAAGTACGGCGATACCGGTGTGTTTGTCCGTGGCAAGTACTGGTATGACTTCAAGCTCCAGGACGAAGACCTGGACTTCAAGAACGTCAGCAACGACAACCGTAAAGAGGGCGCCAAGTCTTCCGGCGGGCAGATTCTCGATGCCTTCATCTATCACAACTATTCCATTGCCGATGAGCCGGGCTCCGTGCGTTTCGGTAAGCAGGTGGTGAGCTGGGGCGAAAGTACCTTCATTGGTGGCGGTATCAACTCGATCAACCCGATCGACGTGTCGGCGTTCCGCCGTCCCGGTGCCGAGGTCAAGGAAGGTCTGATTCCGGTCAACATGTTCTACATCTCCCAGAACCTGACCGAGAACCTGTCGGCCGAAGCGTTCTACCAGTTGGAATGGGACCAGACCGTTACCGATAACTGCGGCACCTTCTTCTCGCAGCCGGACAACATTTCCGATGGCTGTGACGACAACCTGCGACTGCTGGCCAAGCGTTCGACCATCGCCGCCACGGCACCGGGGCGCGCGGCCCTGGCCGCGATGCAGGCTCGTGGTGTCGACGTCAACGAAGAAGGCACGCTGGTGCGTCGCAGTGGCGACCGCGATGCCCGTGACAGCGGCCAGTTCGGTGCGGCGTTCCACTACAACTTCGAGCCGCTGGACACCGAGTTCGGCGCCTACTTCATGAACTATCACAGCCGAGCGCCGATCTTCAGTGCCACGGCGGCACCACAGTCGGCTTACAACATTGCTCCTGGCTTCGGCACTTTGGCGCCGGTATGGATCGCCGGTAATTCGAAGTACTTCGTTGAGTATCCAGAAGACATTCGCCTGTATGGCTTGAGTTTCTCCACCACCCTGCCTACGGGGACGGCCTGGAGCGGTGAAATCAGCTACCGGCCGAATGCGCCTGTACAACTCAACTCTACCGATATTCTCTATTCCGCCGTTCGACCTCTGAAGGGGGCATTTGCCAACGCCTCGTTGCTTGAAGGTGTAGCGGGGCAGGACCTTCACGGCTATCGCCGCAAAGAAGTCACTCAGTTCCAGACCACCTTCACGCACTTCTTCGATCAAGTCATGGGCGCCAGCCGTCTGACGCTGGTGGGTGAGGTGGGGGTTACCCACGTCGGCGGTCTCGAGAGCAAGTCGGATGTCCGCTATGGACGTGATCCGGTGTTTGGTCCTGGCGCCTTGCCAGCCACCGGCGGGCAAAACACCTGTCGTGCGCTTAACTCCACCACCATTGCCGGTGCAGGTCCTGGCGCAGACGCCAGCAATCTGAGCGCCAACTGCAACAACGATGGCTTCACCACCGCCACCTCCTGGGGCTACCGCGGCCGTGCCATTTGGGAGTACCCGGATGTGTTCGCTGGTGTGAACCTCAAGCCGAACGTGGCTTGGTCCCATGACGTCAAGGGTTACTCGCCAGGTCCTGGCGGCAACTTCGAAGAAGGCCGCAAGGCCATCAGCCTGGGGCTGGATGCCGAGTACCAGAACACCTACACCGCGAGCCTGGCCTACACCAACTTCTTCGGTGGCGACTACAGCACCGTGGATGACCGGGATTTCCTCGCCTTGAGCGTTGGCGTGAACTTCTAAGCACACTGCATTTTCAGGAAGAACAACAATATGAAAATCACCAAGAGTCTGTTGCACGTCGGTGTGCTGGGACTGTCACTGCTGGCCACCGGGGTCATGGCCGCGGTCTCGGCCGATGAAGCCGCCAAGCTGGGTACCAGCCTGACGCCGATGGGCGCGGAAATGGCCGGCAATGCCGCCGGCACCATTCCGGCCTGGAAGCCACTGGCGACCAATGCTGGCACCGTGGACAGCAAGGGTTTCCTGTCCAACCCCTACGGCAGCGAGCAGCCGCTGTTCACCATCACCGCGCAGAACGTCGAGCAGTACAAGGACAAGCTGGCGCCGGGGCAGTACGCGATGTTCAAGCGCTACCCGGAAACCTTCAAGATGCCGGTCTACCCGTCCCATCGCGGGGCCACCGTGCCGGCTGACGTGTTCGCCGCGATCAAGCGCAACGCCACCAGCACCAACCTGGTGTCCGGCGGCAACGGCCTGGAGAACTTCGAAACCGCGATTCCGTTCCCGATCCCGAAAAGCGGCGTGGAAGTCATCTGGAACCACATCACCCGCTATCGCGGTGGCAGTGTGACCCGCCTGGTGACCCAGGCCACGCCACAGGCCAACGGCTCCTACAGCCTGGTGTACTTCCAGGACCAGTTCGTGTTCCGCGACAAGATGAAGGACTACGATCCGAAGAACCCGGGCAACATCCTGTTCTACTTCAAGCAGAAAGTGACCGCGCCGGCGCGCCTGGCCGGTGGCGTGCTGCTGGTGCACGAAACCCTCGACCAAGTGAAGGAGCCGCGCTCGGCCTGGGTCTACAACGCTGGCCAGCGCCGCGTACGCCGCGCCCCGCAAGTGTCCTATGACGGTCCGGGTACCGCTGCCGACGGCCTGCGTACTTCCGACAACCTGGACATGTACAACGGTGCGCCGGATCGCTACGACTGGAAGCTGGAAGGCAAGAAGGAGATGTACATCGCTTCCGACAGCTACAAGCTCGACTCGCCGACCCTGAAGTACGCCGACATCATCAAGGCCGGCCACATCAACCAGGACCTGGCTCGCTATGAGCTGCGCCGGGTCTGGCATGTGGTGGCAACCTTGAAGGAAGGCCAGCGCCATATCTACGCCAAGCGTGACTTCTACATCGACGAAGACACCTGGCAGGCAGCGGTGATCGACCACTACGACGGTCGTGGCCAGCTGTGGCGCGTGGCCGAGGCTCACGCCGAGAACTACTACGACAAGCAAGTGCCGTGGTACGCCCTGGAAACCCTCTACGACCTGCAGTCCGGCCGCTACCTGGCCCTAGGCATGAAGAACGAAGAGAAACAGGCCTACGACTTCGGTTTCACCGCCACCACCAGCGATTTCACCCCAGCCGCCCTGCGTCAGGACGGGGTTCGCTGAGCCGCTGCAAATAGAGGCCGCATCCTCGGAAAAAGCCCCGACCTGGTTCGGGGCTTTTTTTTGCCTGAGGGCCCGGCCTTGGAATCCATCCAGGTACAGGCAGCTTTCTCGAAGCTAATTAGCCACTTAATCAATAAATAAACGAAATATCTTTTAATCATTCAGAGTTATCTGACCAATTTGCTCATAGTCTTTTTCGCCCGAATGGTCGCAAAAATCTTCAACAGGTGGCCTTTTACCGCTAGTCTGCGGACATCTGCTACGCCGACAACCGTACATCAATAAGAGTTGGCCATGACTGACCTGTCCCCCCTGCAACGGCCTGCCAGCGCGGTGATCCCCGCTCTGGAGGGGCGTTTTTATCGACCCCCCCTGCCCGATGGATACGTGCAGCGGCCGCGTCTTTGCGAGCGTCTGAGCGCCGGGTTGAAGGGGCGATTGCTGCTGGTCTGTGCGCCTGCCGGGTTTGGCAAGAGCTCGCTGGCCGTGGAGTTTTGCCAGGGGCTGCCGGATAACTGGCAGAGCCTGTGGCTGGGGTTGAGCCGCCGGGACAGCGATCCCGGGCGTTTCCTCGAGCGTCTGTTGGCCGGTCTGCAGCAGTACTTTCCCCAATTGGGACGGCAGTCCCTGGGCCTGTTGAAAATGCGTCAGCGTCACCAGCCCTTCGCCTTTGAAGAGTGGCTGGACGGCCTGCTGGATGAGCTGGCGGTGCAATTGACCGGTGCCAGTCCGTTATTGCTGGTGCTGGACGACTATCACCTGGCCCAGGGGCCGGTCCTCGATCGTTGCCTGCAGTTTTTTCTCAATCACCTGCCCGATGGCTTGCTGGTGCTGGTCACCAGCCGCCAACGCCCGGACTGGCACCTGGCGCGGCTGCGGTTGTCCCGGCAACTGCTGGAGCTGCACGAGCAGGATTTGCGCCTGACCCACGACGAATCCCTGAGCCTGCTCGACCGGCACAGCAGTTCGCTGCGCGGCGAAGCCCTGGAAAACCTGATTCAGCGCAGCGAAGGCTGGGTGGCCGGGCTGCGTTTCTGGTTGCTGGCGGCATCCGAGGCGGGAGCCGGGGGCGCGCTACCCCAGGGCCTGCATGGCGGGGAAGGGCTGATCCGCGACTACCTGCTGGAAGAGGTCATCGACTGCCTGCCCGCCGAAGTGCAGTCATTCCTGTATGACACGGCGCCCCAGGAGCGGTTTTGCGCCGAGCTGTGCGATGCCCTTCGCGAAGCCCATGACAGCGCCGAGATCCTGGGTTTCCTCCAGGCCCACCAGGTATTCCTGGTGCCCCTGGATGAACACGGCCATTGGTATCGTTATCACCACCTGTTTTCCGACCTGCTGCGCACCCGGCCCACGGCCAATGCCCTGGTGCCAGCGGCCAGCCTGCACCTGCGCGCCTGCCGCTGGTTCAACGCCCAGGGGCTGCTCGACGAGGCGGTGGAGCAAGCGCTGCGCGCCGGGCACCTGGACGTGGCGGCCAACCTGGTGCAGAACCTGTCCGAAGAGCAACTGCTGGCGGAACAGAACGTCGGCATGCTGCTGCGCTGGAAGATGGACCTGCCCGACAGCCTGCTGATCAGCACGCCGCGGCTGATCGTGCTCTACAGCTGGGCCCTGGGCCTGGCCTGCCAGCTGGATGCGGCGGAGGAACTGGCCAATCACCTGAGTCGTTTCCTGCCGGCCCCTTCGGCCACGGCGCAGAAGTCGATGTTGGCGCAATGGCTGGCCCTGAGCGGAATCATCGCCCGTGGCCGCGGCCAGCGGGAAAACACCCTGGCCTATTGCAGCGAGGCCCTGGAAAGCCTACCGCCCAAACGTTATGGGCAGCGCCTGATGTGCCTGTCGACCTTGTCCAACCTGGCCATTACCGATGCCGATCTGTGGCGGGCCCGCAGCCTCAATCGTGAATCCCTGGAGCTGGCGCAACGGGTCGGCAATCCGTTGTTCGAAGCCCTGGCCCACTACGACCGTGCCCGGGTCCTGCAGGCCCGCGGCGAAGTGCTGCGGGCGCAGGAGGAGGTACACCAGGGGCTGCGGCGCTTGCAGGGCCTGTCGGCCCAGCGGTTGTATGCGGTGCGGGCCCGGTTGACCCTGTATGACGGTTATCTGCTGACCCTGCGCGCCCAGCCCGAGGCCGGCCTGTTGCGCTTGCAGGCCGGCCTGGTGGAGGCCCGGGCCTGTCGCGATATCAGCGTGCTGATCGGTCACTGCGTGATCGCCAAGCAGGAAGGCCTGGGTGGCGAGTTCTCCCGAGCCTTCGCCGAGCTGGCGGAAGCCGAGCGCTTGATGCACATCTGGGACGTGCCACCGATCTATTACCTGGCAATGATCACCCTGGTGAAATGCGAGCTGTGGCTGGCCCAGGGGCGTACCGATCTGGCCGAAGCCTGGCTGGCCCGCCTGGGCCAGACCTACACCGGCGAACAGGCGGCGGCGCCACCGGAGTTCCATCCGCAACTGCCGTTGCACATCGAATTGCAGCAAGCCCAGCTTGAAAGCATCAAGGGCGACCTGAGCCGGGCGGAGCAGCGCTTGAATCGGTTGGTCGAGCATGGCCAGCAAAGCGGCCGGCAGTTGCTGAGCGTCATGGCCCTGACCCAGAAAGCCGCACTGTTGCTGGCGGCCGGTCGCGGTCCGCAGGCCCGCCAGGACCTGGCCCAGGCTCTGGAGGCCGGGGTTGGAGGCGCGGTGCAGCCGTTCATGGCATTGCTCCATGGCCATCCCGTCTGGATGCGTGAGCAGTTGCAGCAGGGCGTATCGACAGCCCTGACCCAGGCGTTGCTGGAGCGGTTGCCGGCAGCATCGCGTGAACCTCAGGAGATCGTGGCCCATAACGAGTCCTTGAGCTCCCGGGAGCTTTCAGTGTTGCAGTTGATCGCCCAGGGCTGCTCCAACCAGGAAATCAGCGAGCGCCTGTTCATCTCGTTGCATACGGTGAAGACCCATGCCAGCCATATCAACAGCAAGCTGGGGGTAGAGCGCCGGACCCAGGCCGTGGCCCGGGCCCAGGAGCTGGGGTTGCTGGGGTAGGCGCTGCGCCACTGGCTGCCGGGGCTAGCGGGCCAGGTGCTCCTTGCAGTAGTCGGCGAACAACCGCGCCGGCTTGGTCAATTGGCCACGTTTGAGCCAGGCGGCCACCAGGCCTGAACCTGTGACGTCCTCGACAATGTCGACACACACCACCGGCTTGCCATCGTAGGAAAAAGGCGAGTGGGGGCGGGTGACCAGGATCGAGAAACCGAAGCCCTGGCCGACCATCCCGCGCACCATCTCGATGGACGGTGAGCTGAAGGCAATCTGCGGCGTCAGCCCCAGTTCTTCGAACAGGCTGACGAAATAGGTGCGGCTCGGTTGCACGTCCAGCAGGATCATCGGCTCCAGGCACAGGTCGCGCAGCGATACCTGGGGCTGCTTGGCGTAGCGATGGCCGGCCGGCAGCAAGGCGTAAGGCCGTTGCGGCGGCATCAGTGGCTCGGTTTCGATGGTGCCGTCCAGGTCATGCTCATAGAGGATCGCCAGATCGAACGCGCCACCGGTCAGGCCCTGTACCAGTTCCTGCTGTTCGCCATCACGGATGCGGATTTCCACCCCGGGATAGAGCGCGCTGAAGCCGGCGATCAGTTGTGGCAGGTACAGCGGTGCCACGGTTTCGAAGCAGCCGATGTCGATCTGTCCGGCGACCACGTCGTTGTCTGCCAGGGCGTTCTGCTCGAACTCCTTGGCCATGCGCAGCAGCTCCTGGGCCTTGCGGTAGAAACGTGCCCCGCTGGGGGTCAGGGAGACGCCGAGGGCATGGTGACGAATCAGCAATTGCACGCCGAAGCTGTCCTCCAGGCCCTTGATGGCGGTGGAGATCGACGGCTGGGCAATGTACAGCTTGCGTGATGCCTCGGCGACGCTACCGCACTCGACGGTGGTGATGAAGTACTTCAGTTGACGCAGATTGTAGGCAGCCACAGCGAACCTCGTTCTTTGCCCGGGCACGGGGGAAGGGCGGCCGGGTCAGGGTGACCCGGGACTTGCATGCATCACCGCGCATGCAGTGCGCTTGATGCAAGCAAGTTACGCACCGGCAAGGCTCCCCCGGCGTGTTTTTTTGTCCCGCAACAATACTCACAAGTGCCGGGAGGGAGGGCATGACCAAGGCAGTTTTTTCATCGCTTGCGAGCACATTTTTCCTCGCTTGGCTTCAGGCACTCTCCTCGCCGGGGTCGGCGGGCGGGGCTTCTTCGGTCGGGGTGGCGTCGAAGTCCAGGGTGACGCTGAAGCGTTGCTCCTCCACCAGCACGTCGATGCGCCAGCCCAGGCGGGCACACAACTGGCGCATCAGTTCCAGGCCCAGGCCGTAGCCGTAGTCGCTGGAAGGCTCGATCTGCTTGGCTTCGCGGATGCGGTTGAGAATGCGCAGGCGCGGGTAGTCGAAGTGGATCTCGATGGTGCCGTCATCGGCATATTGCAGGGCGTTGCGCAGGAAATTGCCGACCACGATTCGGCAGGCGGTCAGGGGCAGGCGGCAGGGCGTGGTGCTGATGTCCAGGGTCAGTTCGATATCCCGTGTACCGATCAGGTAGTGCTGCTCCTGGATCAGCTCGTTGACCAGCCCGCTCATGTCGATGGGCTCCTCGGGCAGGGCTTCGGGCAGCTCGCGGCTCATCCACAGCAAGGTCTCGGCGATGCGCTGCATGTTCAGCACCGAGCGTTCGATACGTTGCAGGGGCGGCGGCAGGGCGCCGCCGGATTGCAGGGTCAGCAGCTCGATATTGGCCTTGAGCACTGCCAGCGGGGTACGCAGTTCATGGCTGGTGTAGCGCAGCAGCCGGCCTTCACGCAGGCTGGCTGCCTGGACCTGTTGGATGCTCTGGGCCAGGGCGTCGGCGAGCATATTGAATTCCTTGAAGCTGAAATTGGGCCGTTCGCCGGCAACCGTGTCGGGGTCCTTGAGGGTACTGGACCACTGGGACAGGCGGCCCAGGGGCCGCACCAGCCACCAGACCAGCAGCGCAATGATGATCAGCGCCGGTATGAACACCGCCAGGCTGATGAAAATCACCCCGTGCAGTTCACGGTCCAGGTAGGCGTCGGACAGTGGCGTCTCGACTTCGCCACCTTCTTCCTGGTCATGGTCGACGTCGTACATGTACAGGGTCTTGCCGTCCGCCAGGGGTTGGGCAAGGATCGCCCGGCCTTCATCGTCGTCATCGGAATCCAGGTCGCCAAAGACCTGGACTGCACCGAAGGACAGGCTCGGGGGCGTGTCCAGCAATTGGCGGACCTTCTCGGGCAGCGCCTCCTTGCCGATGACGCTGGTATAGAAATAGTTGTGCGGCGGCGGGGTCGTGGGGTCCTTGTTGTAGTGCCTGGCGAAGTACTGGGCTTCTTCCTCCATCATCGCGCTGGCGGTGTAGAGCAGGCCGCGGACGCTGTATTCCGGCAGCAGCAGACTGTAGATCAGCAGTACCACGGCAATCAGCAGCAGGAAGCTGCCGCTGATCACCCATTTCAAACTCAGGCCGTTACGCATGTGACCTCAGCTGTATGCCAATACCGGGAAGGGTGTGGATCAGGGGCTGGTCGAAGGACTTGTCCACAGTCTTGCGCAGCCGGTGCATATGCACCTTGAGGGTGTTGCTGTCGGGCGGCTCGTCGCCCCAGATCGTCGCCTCCAGGCGTTCCCGGGTGACAGGCTCGGGGCTGGCGCGCATCAGGCATTCCAGCAGGGTCCAGCAGATGGGCGACAGGTGCAGTTCCTGGCCGGCGCGGCTGACCTTGCGGGTGGTCAGCTCCATTACCAGGTCGGCCACCTGCAGGCGGCTGGCCTGGCCGCTGCGGCGCAGGCTCAGGGCACGGATCCTGGCCACCAGCTCGGCCAGTTCGAAGGGCTTGACCAGATAATCGTCGGCACCGGCGGCAAAGCTGGCGAGCTTGTCCGACAGGGCATCCAGCGAGGTGAGCATGAGGATGGGGGTCTGGCTGCCGTTCTGGCGCAGTTGTTCGCACAGCTGCTGGCCGTCCAGCCGCGGAAGCATGATGTCGAGGAGGATCACGTCGTAATGCTGGCTCAGGGCCAGGTTAAGGCCGGTCTGGCCGTTGCTGGCGTGGTCGCAGACGATGCCGCCGATTTCCAGGTACTCGATGACGGTATTGGCCAGGTCGAGGTTGTCCTCGACCAGCAGCAGGTGAATATGCACGGAAACGTCCCCTTGGACCCTTGGCACTCGATGGCCCGAAGGATAGCGGAAGCCGAGGCTTTTCCATTGATGTTTACCCGCTGTTAACCCGGCGCTCTCTAAGCTCAGGCTCTTCTTAACTGCAGAGCGCGGCACAGCCATGAACCTGTCTTCAGTGCTCAAAGGCATCCTGCTGGTGTTGATTCTTCTCGGCCTGATGGCTTGCGTCCTGCCGTCCGGGGCACCCATGGTGCGCCTTGGGGACGGCGGCCCCTTGAGCTTGTTCCTGCTGGGGCATGACCTGCAACGGGCGGAGGCCGAGCATGTCGCGGGTATCGTCTGACGATAGCGGCGCCGGCTACACCGACCAGTTGGTGCTGTGTCTGATGCTGATCCTGTGTGTATCCATTTCCCTGGGTGCCTATATCGTGCGCTTCAACGCCCAGATCGACCGCCAGCGCGAGCTGTCGCCGGTGCACTTGCTGGAGTGTGGTCAGGGGCGGGGGGCCTTTATCGTCGACCCCCATGGCCGGCTTAGCAGCAGCGACAATTGCTACCTGGTGGACGAAGACAACTAGCCTCGCCGCCTGGCAGCGCCCAGAATGATCCGCCTTCGAGTTCCAGCGCAAGAAACGAGGTTCTTGCGCTGAAATCTCGTTCTACAGTGCAGGCGTACTGAGATGAAGGCGGCGAACCCCAGGGTTGCCGGCCTGATTTCCCTGGCGGATTGAAGGAGAACTGCGATGTCCTGCGTATTCAAGAAAATGGCGTCCCCGGTTGGCCAACTGACCCTGGTCGCCCGGGGAGCGAAGCTGGCGGCGATTCTGTGGGAGCACGAGCGGCAGAACCGGGTGCGCCTGGGCCCACTGCAGGAAGCCGCGGAGCATCCGCTGTTGCTGGAGACCGAGCGCCAGTTGTGCGAATACTTTGCCGGTACCCGCGAGCGTTTCGAGCTTGAGCTGGACTTTGTCGGCACCGAGTTCCAGCGCCAGGTCTGGCAAGCCCTGCTGACCATTCCTTTCGGCGAAACCCGCAGTTACAGCCAGATCGCCCGACAGATCGGCAATCCCACTGCCGTGCGTGCGGTAGGGGCGGCCAATGGGCGTAATCCGATCTCGATCGTCGCCCCCTGCCACCGGGTGATCGGCGCCTCGGGCAGCCTCACCGGTTTCGCCGGCGGTCTTGAGGCCAAGCAGTTTCTGTTGGCACTAGAAGGCGAGGAAACGTTGCAACTGGCGTTCTGAGTAAGCAGTGGCGGCGAGCTGTGACAGAATGGCCCATCGATTTTTCTGGAGCCTTCCCATGGACGCCGCCAAGCCCAGCCTCATCCGCGAAACCTTCCCCGTCGGCCCGCTGCAGTGCAACTGCACCATCATTGGCGACCCGCTGACCAAGAAAGCCATAGTCGTCGATCCGGGCGGCAACCCCGACCTGATCATGGCGCGCCTGGACGCACTGGGCCTGAAGGTGGTGAGCATCATCCATACCCATGCCCATCTGGATCACTTCCTGGCCTCCGGGCAGATGAAGGAAAAGACCGGCGCCACCCTGCATTTGCACAAGGACGACCAGTTTCTCTGGGACAACCTTGAGATGCAGTGCAGCATGTTCGGCGTGCCCTACACCCCTGTGCCGTCCCCGGATCGCTGGTTGGGTGATGACGAAGAGCTGGCCTGCGGTTGCGGTGTGGCCTTGCACACTCCAGGGCATACCCCAGGTTCCATGAGCTTTTGGTTTTCCGAGGCTAAGCTTCTGATTGCCGGCGACACGCTGTTCAAGCGCGGGGTCGGGCGCACGGATTTGTGGGGTGGCGACCAGGCCACGCTGGTGCGTTCGATCAAGCAGCGTCTCTATACCCTCGACGAAGACGCCACAGTGGTTGCCGGGCACGGCCCAGACACCCGGCTGGGAGATGAGATGCGTCAGAACCCGTTCGTGCGAGCCTGACTATTTGCCCGTCGGTTCACGGAATTTTTGCCGTTCTGCGTGTTCCAACGCCGGCAAAGGTCTATTGCCAACGTCCGCTGCACCACAGAATGCAAAATGTAGGAGCTTTCCATGTTCACCTCACGTCGTTTGATTGTTGTCGCTACTGCTGTGGCCTTGTTGTCCGGCTGCGCTTCGCCTAACCCCTATGACAACCAGGGGCAGGCCGACGGCGGCTCGTCTGGCATGAGTAAAACCGCCAAGTACGGTGGGCTTGGAGCCTTGGCCGGTGCGTTGGCTGGTGCTGCCATCGACCACAACAACCGTGGCAAGGGGGCCTTGATCGGTGCAGCAGTGGTCGGTGCTTCCGCTGCAGGTTATGGCTACTACGCTGACCAGCAGGAGAAAAAACTGCGCGCCAGCATGGCTAACACCGGGGTCGAGGTGCAGCGCCAGGGCGATCAGATCAAGCTGATCATGCCGGGCAATATCACCTTCGCCACTGACTCGGCGAATATCGCGCCCAGCTTCTACCAGCCCCTGAACAACCTGGCCAACTCCCTGCGTGAGTTCAACCAGAACCAGATCGAGATCGTCGGCTACACCGACAGCACCGGCAGCCGTCAGCACAACATGGATCTGTCCCAGCGTCGCGCCCAGAGCGTAGCGACCTACCTGACGTCCCAGGGGGTCAGCGGTTCCAATCTGTCCGCTCGTGGCGCCGGTCCGGACAACCCGATCGCCAGCAACGCCGATGTCAACGGACGTGCGCAGAACCGTCGGGTCGAGGTCAACCTCAAGGCGATTCCGGGCCAGCAATACCAGCAACCGAACCAGCAGTACCAGCAGCCCTATCAGCAGCAAGGTCAGCAATACCAGCAGTATCCCTGACCGGACTGGCTGAACCCCAGGCATAAAAAAGCCCGCCCGATGCAGATCGGGCGGGCTTTTTTAATGCTTAGGCGTATTACTTCTTCAGGCCATATTGCTCGTCGAGCATGCCTGGGGCATTCGGCGTCTTCGGCGCGTAGTCCCGTGGTGGTTCCTGGTCCCGTGGAGGGGTCAGGCGCTCACGTGGAGCCTGCACCGATTCCGAGTGCAAGGCGGCCAGCAGGCGCTGGCGGGTCAGTTCGTCCAAGGCCAGGCGATTGGCGCCCTCGGCGAGGTGATCCTGCACTTCCTGGTAACTCTGGGTCAGCTTCTTGACCAGGGTTGCGGTGCTGTTGAAGTGAGTGACCACTTCATTCTGATAATTGTCGAAACGTTCCTGAATATCATCCAACTGACGCTGCGTGCGGTTAGGCGCGGCATTGGGCAGCAGGCGAGCGACCAGGAATCCAATGGCGACACCCGCGACCAGGGCAAGAGTCGGCAACAACCAAACTAAGAGCGAGTGTTCCACGAGTCCTTCCTCTATAAACGGCTTTGCTTTACGTTAACGGCTCGAACCTGCGCTGTATACCGCGATTCACTCGCAATAGATTGGCACAGACCATTTGTTAGACGAGTCGACCCCCTTCGAGGTCACGGAGTTCCTTCCTTGCTTATGCGTGAAACCCCTGTAGTGATTGCCGGCCCGGTGGGCCAACTGGAAGCCCTGTATCTGCAGGTGCCCGATGCACGTGGGATGGCGCTGATCTGCCACCCCAATCCGGTGCAGGGCGGCACCATGCTCAATAAGGTGGTATCCACCTTGCAGCGCACTGCGCGGGATGCCGGCCTGACCACCCTGCGCTTCAACTACCGTGGCGTGGGCGCCAGTGAAGGCAGCCACGACATGGGCAGCGGTGAAGTCGACGATGCCCAGGCGGCAGCCCAGTGGTTGCAGGCCCAGCATCCGCAACTGCCCTTGACCCTGTTCGGGTTCTCCTTTGGCGGTTTTGTCGCGGCCAGCCTTGGCGGGCGTCTGGAAGGCCAGGGCACGCAGCTCAAGCACTTGTTCATGGTGGCGCCGGCAGTCACCCGCCTGCGTGATAGCGACCTGCTGCCGCAGAACTGCCCGTTGACCCTGATCCAGCCGGAAACCGATGAGGTCATCGACCCTCAGGCGGTCTACGACTGGTCCGACGCGCTTGTTCGCCCCCATGAGCTGCTGAAAGTGGCAGAATGCGGGCACTTTTTTCATGGCAAGCTCACCGATCTGAAAGATCTGGTGCTGCCGCGACTTTCGAATTGATAGCAGTCTGATAAGCGATTACCCATGACTACTCGTACGCGTATCCTCACCGGCATCACCACCACCGGCACCCCGCACCTGGGCAACTATGCCGGTGCGATCCGCCCGGCGATCGTCGCCAGCCGCGACAGCAATGCCGACTCCTTCTACTTTCTGGCCGACTACCACGCACTGATCAAGTGCGATGACCCGCTGCGTATCCAGCGTTCGCGCCAGGAAATCGCCGCCACCTGGTTGGCCGGTGGCCTGGATGTGGAACGCGTGACTTTCTATCGCCAGTCGGACATCCCGGAGATCCCCGAGCTGACCTGGCTGTTGACCTGCGTGGCGGCCAAGGGGCTGCTCAACCGTGCCCATGCCTATAAGGCTTCGGTGGACAAGAATGTCGAGGCCGGTGAAGACCCGGACGCCGGCATCACCATGGGCTTGTACAGCTACCCGGTACTGATGGCGGCGGACATCCTGATGTTCAACGCGCACAAGGTGCCGGTGGGCCGCGACCAGATCCAGCACGTGGAAATGGCCCGGGACATTGGCCAGCGTTTCAACCACCTGTTCGGCCAGGGCAAGGAGTTCTTCACCATGCCCGAGGCGCTGATCGAGGAAAGCGTTGCCACCTTGCCAGGCCTCGATGGCCGCAAGATGTCCAAGAGTTACGACAACACCATCCCGCTGTTCACCAGCGCCAAGGACATGAAGGACGCGATCTCGCGGATCGTCACCGACTCCAAGGCGCCAGGCGAGGCCAAGGATCCGGACAACTCTCATTTGTTCACCCTGTACCAGGCGTTCTCCACCCCTGCGCAAGCCGCCGAGTTCCGCAGCGAGCTGCTTCAGGGCCTGGGTTGGGGCGAAGCCAAGAACCGCCTGTTCCAATTGCTGGATGCCGAACTGGGCGAAGCCCGCGAGCGTTATCACCAACTGATCGCACGCCCTTCGGACCTGGAAGACATCTTGCGTGCCGGCGCCGTCAAGGCCCGTGCCGTGGCCACGCCGTTCCTCAACGAACTGCGCGAAGCCGTGGGCCTGCGCTCTTTCGCCGCCCAGGTACAGGTGGCAGCCACCACCAAGAAAAAAGCCGCCAAGGCCGCGCGTTTCATCAGCTTTCGCGAGGATGACGGCAGCTTCCGTTTCCGTTTGCTGTCGGCCGATGGCGAGCAACTGCTGCTGTCGCGCAATTTCGCTGATGGCAAGGCTGCAGGTGCTGTCACCAAGCAACTGCAATCGGGCCAGGAGCTGGATCTGCGGACCGAGGGCAATGCATTCGGTATCTGGCTGGACGGCGCCTGTGTGGCGGACAGCCCGGACTTTGCCGATGCCAGCGCCCGTGACGCGGCTGTAGATGCACTGCGCATTGCTCTGACCCCGGCGCAGGACTAATCGGCATCTTCCCGACCAAGGGCTGATTGCCATTCCCCAGGGCCGTCGCTAAAGTGACGGCCCGTTTTTGTTGCCTTGCTAACGAATTATGACGCCCCTAGAACGATACCAAGCAGATCTGAAACGCCCGGATTTCTTTCATGATGCGGCACAGGAAACGGCTGTGCGTCATCTGCAGCGCCTGTATGACGATCTGATCGCGGCCGAGCAAAACAAGCCGGGCCTGCTCGGCAAGCTCTTTGGCAAGAAGGACCAGACGCCGGTCAAGGGTCTGTATTTCTGGGGCGGAGTGGGGCGCGGTAAGACCTATCTGGTGGACACCTTCTTCGAAGCCTTGCCGTTCAAGGAAAAGGTACGCACGCACTTTCACCGTTTCATGAAGCGCGTACACGAAGAAATGAAGACCCTGGGCGGTGAGAAGAACCCGTTGACCATCATCGCCAAGCGTTTCTCGCAAGAGGCGCGGGTGATCTGCTTCGACGAATTCTTCGTGTCTGACATTACTGACGCGATGATTCTTGGCACCCTCATGGAGGAGCTGTTCAGGAATGGCGTGACCCTGGTCGCCACCTCGAACATCGTCCCCGACGGCTTGTACAAGGATGGCTTGCAGCGCGCGCGCTTCCTGCCGGCGATTGCCCTGATCAAGCAGAACACCGAGATCGTCAACGTCGACAGCGGTGTCGACTACCGCTTGCGTCACCTGGAGCAGGCGGAGCTGTTCCACTATCCATTGAACGAAGAAGCACAGGAAAGCTTGCGCAAGAGCTTCCGGGCGTTGACGCCGGAGTGCACCCAGGCGGTGGAAAACGATGTGTTGATCATCGAGAACCGCGAGATCCGCGCATTGCGTACCTGCGATGATGTGGCCTGGTTCGACTTCCGGGAACTGTGCGACGGCCCGCGCAGCCAGAACGACTACATCGAGCTGGGCAAGATCTTCCATGCCGTGTTGCTCAGTGGCGTGGAGCAGATGAGCGTCACCACCGACGACATCGCCCGACGCTTTATCAACATGGTCGACGAGTTCTACGACCGTAACGTCAAGCTGATCATTTCCGCCGAGGTCGAACTCAAGGACCTCTACACCGGTGGCCGCCTGACGTTCGAGTTCCAGCGCACCCTTAGCCGCCTGCTGGAGATGCAGTCCCACGAGTTCCTGTCGCGGGCGCACAAGCCATAAGCATTGCCAGATGAAAAAGGGCCTGCATTGCAGGCCCTTTTTTTATGCCGCCTGTTGCTGGAACTGTTGGCGGTACTGGTTGGGTGAAAGTTCGGTGTGCTGGCGGAACAGTCGGGCGAAGAAACTGGCGTCGTCGTAGCCGACTTCGTAGCTGATGGTCTTGATGCTCTTGCGCGTTCCCGAGAGCAGGCCCTTGGCGGTTTCGATGCGCAGGCGCTGCAGGTAATGCAGGGGCTTGTCGCCGGTGGCGGTCTGGAAACGGCGCATGAAGTTGCGAATGCTCATGCCGTGCTCGCGGGCCACGTCCTCGAAGCGGAACTTGTCGGCGAAGTGCTCTTCGAGCCAGTGCTGGATCTGCAGGATGATCACGTCCTGATGCAGCTTCTGGCCGCCGAAGCCGATGCGCCCTGGGGCGTAGCTGCGCTGTACTTCATAGAGAATGTCCCGGGCCACGGCCTGGGCCACGTTGGCACCGCAGAAGCGTTCGATCAGGTAGATGTACAGGTCGCAGGCCGAGGTGGTACCGCCCGCGCAGTAGAGGTTGTCGGCGTCGGTCAGGTGCTTGTCCTGATTGAGCTGGACCTTGGGGAAGCGCTCATTGAAGGCGCTGAAGAAGCGCCAGTAGGTAGTGGCTTCCTTGCCATCGAGCAAGCCGGCTTCCGCCAGCCAGAACACCCCGGTGGCTTCGCCGCAGAGCACCGCGCCGCGAGCGTGCTGGGCGCGCAGCCAGGGCAAGATCTGCGGGTAACGCTGGCACAGGGTGTCGAAGTCGTCCCAGAACGCCGGGAGGATGATGATATCGGTGTCTTCCAGCGGGCCGTCCACCGGCATGATCACGTCGCTGAAACTGCATACGGGTTGACCGTCGGGGCTGACCAGGCGGGTTTCGAACGCCGGGGTCAGGCCTTGGCCCAGTTGTTTGCCGTAGCGCAGGCTGGCCAGATGGAAGAAATCCTTGGCTTGCATGAGGGTGGAAGCGAAAACCCGGTCGATAGCCAGGATGCTGACGCGCCGCAAGGGCGTGGAGGTTTGGTTAGACATAATTCAATTGTTCTTATAGGGGAAAGTGGTCACCAGACGGCTGGATCGTCTTATTTTTTGTCGGATGTGTCCAGTGTCCCGTGCAGGTGGCTAGCCTTAGGCTCTGGCAGCCAACCCATGATCAATAACCATCACAGGTGCCTGCATGATCCCTAGAACCTTGTTCAGCTCCGAGCACGAACTCTTCCGTGACAGCGTGCGTACATTCCTTGAGAAAGAGGCAGTGCCCTTCCATGGCGAATGGGAAAAACAGGGCTATATCGACCGTCAGTTGTGGAGCAAGGCGGGGGAGGCCGGAATGCTGTGTTCGCACATTCCCGAGGAATACGGCGGCCTGGGGGCGGACTTTCTCTACAGCGCGGTGGTGATCGAGGAGATTGGCCGGCTGGGGCTGACGGGCATTGGTTTTTCCCTGCATTCGGACATTGTCGCGCCCTACATCCTGCATTACGGCAGTGAGTCGCTGAAGCACAAGTACCTGCCCCGGCTGGTCTCGGGGGAAATGGTCACGGCCATTGCCATGACCGAGCCGGGGGCGGGCTCCGACCTGCAAGGGGTGAAGACCACGGCAGTGCTCGACGGCGACGAATACGTGATCAATGGTTCCAAGACCTTTATTACCAACGGCTACCTGGCGGACCTGGTGATAGTCGTGGCCAAGACCGATCCCAAGGCCGGAGCCAAGGGCACCAGCCTGTTTCTGGTTGAGGCCGATACTCCCGGGTTCTCCAAGGGCAAGCGCCTGGAGAAAGTGGGAATGAAGGCTCAGGACACCTCCGAGCTGTTCTTCCAGGATGTGCGAGTACCCAAGGAGAATCTGCTGGGGCAGGCTGGGGCAGGTTTTGCCTATTTGATGCAGGAGTTGCCCCAGGAGCGCCTGACCGTGGCCATTGGTGGCCTGGCCAGTGCCGAGGCGGCGTTGCAGTGGACCCTGGAATACACCCGCGAACGCAAAGCCTTTGGCAAGGCAATTGCCGATTTCCAGAACAGCCGTTTCAAGCTGGCGGAAATGGCCACGGAAATTCAGATCGGCCGGGTATTTGTCGATCGCTGCCTGGAGCTGCACTTGCAGGGCAAGCTCGATGTGCCGACGGCGGCCATGGCCAAGTACTGGGGGACTGACCTGCAGTGCAAGGTGCTTGATGAATGCGTGCAGTTGCACGGCGGCTACGGCTTCATGTGGGAGTACCCGGTGGCCCGGGCCTGGGCCGATGCCCGGGTGCAGCGCATTTATGCCGGGACCAACGAGATCATGAAGGAGATCATTGCCCGCTCACTATAGGAAGCGGGCCGCCGGCGAAGGGTGCGAAGCGGGTTATGCGACGTATCCATTCGCTGGCAAGCCAGCAACTGTGGGCCTATTAAGGCGCGGGGTTGGGGTGATCCTTGTGGATTGCCTCGATCCCGGCGAGGACCTCATCCGACAACTTCAAGGCGGCGCTGGCGATGTTGCTGTCCAGCTGTTCCAGAGTGGTGGCGCCGATGATGTTGCTGGTCACGAACGGCTGTTGAGTGACGAAGGCCAGGGCCATTTGTGCCGGATCCAGGCCGTGCTCGCGGGCCAGCGCCACATAACGGCTGCAGGCTGCTTCCGACTGAGGGTTGAAGTAGCGGCTGAAGCGGCTGTAGAGGCTCAGCCGTGCCTTGGCTGGCCGCGCGCCGCCTTCGTACTTGCCGGACAGGTAGCCAAAGGCCAGAGGAGAGTAGGCCAGCAGGCCGCATTGTTCACGAATGGCAATTTCCGCCAGGCCTACTTCGAAGCTGCGGTTGAGCAGGTTGTAGGGGTTCTGGATCGAAACCGCCCGCGGCCAGCCACGGCTCTCGGCCAGGGCAAGGAACTTCATGGTGCCCCATGGCGTTTCGTTGGACAGACCGATATGGCGGATCTTGCCGGCCTTGACCTGCTCGTCCAGGGCTTCGAGGGTTTCTTCCAGCGGAGTGAAGTCTTCATCGGCCTGGTGCTTGTAGCCCAGTTGGCCGAAGAAGTTGGTGCTGCGCTCGGGCCAGTGCAGTTGGTACAGGTCGATCCAGTCGGTCTGCAGGCGCTTGAGGCTGGCATCCACGGCTTCGACTATATGCTTGCGGTTGTGCTTGAGCTGTTTGTCGCGAATGTAGTCGATGGTGTTGCCCGGACCTGCGATCTTGCTGGCCAGGACCCAGTCGGCGCGGTCGCCACGCTGCTTGAACCAGTTGCCGATATAGCGCTCGGTGGTGGCGTAGGTTTCGGCCTTTGGCGGCACCGGGTACATCTCGGCAGTGTCGATGAAGTTGATTCCGGCGTTCTTGGCCCGCTCGATCTGAGCGAAGGCTTCAGCCTCGGTGTTCTGCTCGCCCCAGGTCATGGTGCCCAGGCAAATTGCACTCACATTCAGATCGGTTCGGCCCAGCTGGCGGTAGTCCATCGGGTGCTCCCTTGGCAAAACAATCATAAAAGCAGGTTGAAATTTTTTTCGCAATCTGCATAATTCGGCAGCTCTTTCTGCAGTGGAAGTGATGCGCCGCCTGCCGAAGAATCTTGCCGTATATCAGACGCGCTGACCCGAGCCCCCGATAGCGTCTGTGTCCGGCTGCCTTTGACCTTGTCAAAGTAAGCACTATTCAGTAAGATCCGCCGTCTATTTTGCTGGGCGGCCCCTGAGGCTATAAAGAATGAAAACTTTTACTGCTAAACCGGAAACAGTAAAGCGCGACTGGTTCGTCGTCGACGCTGCTGGTCAGACCCTGGGTCGTCTGGCCACCGAAATCGCGAGCCGTCTGCGTGGCAAGCACAAGCCTGAGTACACTCCTCACGTTGACACCGGCGACTACATCGTCGTGATCAATGCCGAGCAGGTACGTGTTACTGGCGCTAAAACCACTGACAAAATGTACTACTCCCACTCCGGTTTCCCGGGCGGCATCAAGTCGATCAACTTCGAAAAGCTGATCGCCAAAGCCCCTGAGCGCGTGATCGAGACCGCGGTAAAAGGCATGCTGCCTAAGAACCCGCTGGGTCGCGACATGTACCGTAAGCTGAAAGTCTATGCGGGCGCTGCACACCCTCATACTGCTCAGCAGCCCCAAGAACTGAAGATTTAACGGAATAGTTCATTATGTCGGCGACTCAAAATTACGGCACTGGCCGTCGCAAGACTGCAACCGCACGCGTTTTCCTGCGTCCGGGCACTGGCAACATCTCGATCAACAACCGCTCCCTGGATAACTTCTTCGGTCGCGAAACTGCCCGCATGGTAGTTCGTCAACCGCTGGAGCTGACCGAGACCGTTGAGAAGTTCGATATCTACGTCACCGTTATCGGCGGCGGTGTAAGTGGTCAAGCTGGCGCAATCCGCCACGGTATCACTCGCGCTCTGATGGATTACGACGAAACTCTGCGCAGCGCGCTGCGTAAAGCTGGTTTCGTAACCCGTGACGCACGTGAAGTTGAACGTAAGAAAGTGGGTCTGCGTAAAGCGCGTAAGCGTCCGCAATACTCCAAGCGTTAATTCGCTACTGCGTTCAAAAACGCCCAGTCTCCTCGCGGAGCTGGGCGTTTTTTATTGTCTAGAATTTGCTCTGTGACAACTTGCCACATCCGCGGAGGCCCTATACTGCAAGGCTTCGGGCCGGCTCGGCTTGGTAATTACCTTGTCAGAATAGGGGCTTTTCATTACCATTCGGCAAAATTTTTATAAGTTCAGATTTTTACTTAGTAGATGCCTGATTTAACAGGCCACAAAGCTGATGGGAGAGGACTGAATGAGCAATGACGGCGTGAATGCAGGCCGGCGTCGCTTCCTAGTAGCAGCCACATCCGTGGTGGGTGCTGCTGGAGCGGTGGGGGCTGCGGTCCCGTTCGTGGGGTCATGGTTTCCCAGTGCCAAGGCGAAAGCCGCAGGTGCACCGGTGAAGGTGAATATCAGCAAGATCGATCCAGGTCAGCAGATGATTGCTGAATGGCGTGGTCAGCCGGTATTCATCGTCCGCCGTACCGAGGAAATCCTGGGGAATCTTAAAAAGATCGAGGGCCAGTTGTCTGACCCTGACTCCAAGAACTCAGTACAACCAACCTACGTCGACCCGGAAGTGCGTTCGATCAAGCCAGAGATTCTGCTGCTGATCGGTATCTGCACCCACCTGGGCTGTTCTCCGACCTTCCGTCCTGAAGTGGCGCCCGCGGATCTGGGCAAGGACTGGGTAGGTGGCTATTTCTGCCCTTGCCACGGTTCCCACTACGATCTGGCTGGTCGCGTCTACAAGTCGCAACCTGCGCCTTTGAACCTGCCAGTACCCCCGCATTCCTATGAGTCGGATGACATCATCGTCATTGGCGTCGACACGGAGAAAGCGTGATGAGCAAGTTCATGGATTGGGTTGATGCGCGCTTCCCCGCGACCAAGATGTGGGAAGACCATCTCAGCAAGTATTACGCTCCGAAGAACTTCAACTTCTTCTATTTCTTTGGCTCCCTGGCGCTGCTGGTTCTGGTCAACCAGATCGTAACCGGTGTCTGGCTGACCATGAGCTACACCCCTTCGGCGGAAGAGGCCTTCGCTTCCGTTGAATACATCATGCGCGACGTCGAGTACGGCGCGATCCTGCGTCTGCTCCACTCCACCGGCGCTTCGGCGTTCTTCATCGTGGTCTATCTGCACATGTTCCGTGGCCTGCTCTACGGTTCCTACCAGAAGCCCCGTGAGCTGGTGTGGCTGTTCGGCATGCTGATCTACCTGGCACTGATGGCCGAGGCCTTCATGGGCTACCTGCTGCCGTGGGGCCAGATGTCCTACTGGGGCGCCCAGGTGATCATCTCGCTGTTCGGTGCGATCCCGGTCATCGGCGACGACCTGACTCAGTGGATCCGCGGTGACTACCTGATTTCCGGTATCACCCTGAACCGCTTCTTCGCCTTGCACGTTGTTGCCCTGCCGATCGTGATCCTCGGTCTGGTGGTGCTGCACATCCTGGCACTGCACGAAGTGGGTTCGAACAACCCGGATGGCGTCGACATCAAGAAGAACAAGGATGAGAACGGCATCCCGCTGGATGGTATTCCTTTCCACCCTTACTACACCGTGAAGGATATCGTCGGCGTAGTGGTGTTCCTCTTCATCTTCTGCTCGATCGTGTTCTTCTTCCCGGAAATGGGTGGCTACTTCCTCGAGAAGCCGAACTTCGAACAGGCCAACCCGTTCAAGACGCCTGAGCACATTGCTCCGGTTTGGTACTTCACCCCGTTCTACGCGATCCTGCGTGCGGTGCCGGACAAGCTCATGGGCGTCATTGCCATGGGTGCTGCCATTGCCGTGCTGTTCGTGCTGCCTTGGCTCGACCGTAGCCCGGTCAAGTCCATGCGCTACAAAGGCTGGCTGAGCAAGATCTGGCTGCTGGTGTTCTGCATCTCGTTCGTGATCCTGGGGGTGCTGGGTGTATTGGCACCGACTCCGGGCCGTACGCTGCTGTCGCAGGTATGTACCTTCCTGTACTTCGCCTACTTCATTCTGATGCCGTTCTACACCAGGCTCGAGAAGACCAAACCGGTTCCGGAAAGGGTGACTGGCTGATGAAAAAGCTATTTGCTGTACTGATTCTTGCTGCTATGCCTGTATTGTCTTTCGCGGCCGAGCACGGCGGCCCTGAGTTGGAGAAGGTCGATATCGACCTGGCCGACAAAGCTGCCCTGCAAGACGGCGCGCGTACCTTTGCCAACTACTGCATGGGCTGCCACAGCGCCAAGTTCCAGCGTTATGAGCGGGTTGCCGACGATCTGGGTATCCCTCACGATCTGATGTTGAGCAAGCTGGTCTTCACTGGCGCCAAGATCGGTGACCACATGAACATCGGCATGCAGCCGGCAGATGCCAAGACCTGGTTTGGCGCTGCGCCACCGGATCTGACCCTGGTGGCCCGTGTGCGGGGTACCGACTGGCTCTATGGCTACCTCAAGTCCTTCTATGAGGACCCGGCGCGCCCTTGGGGTGTGAATAACAAGGTTTTCCCGAACGTGGGCATGCCTAACGTTCTGGTTGGCCTGCAGGGTCGCCAGGTGATCGGTTGCAAGCAGGTGCAGATCGTCGAAGGCGGCAAGAAGCAATACGATCCGCTGACCGGCACGCCGCTGACTCATGAAGCCTGTGACCAGCTGACCATCAAGGAGAACACCGGGACTCTCAACGAGGCTCAGTTCGACGAGAAGGTCAAGAACCTGGTGACCTTCCTGGCTTACTCGGCCAACCCGGTCAAGCTGCAGCACCAGCGCATCGGTACCTACGTACTGCTGTACCTGGCCTTCTTCTTCGTGTTCGCCTATCTGCTCAAGCGCGAATACTGGAAGGATGTGCATTGATAGCGTTTTAAGCATCAGTTGTTGAACGTGCGCGCCCAAGGGCGTCTCTGAAACTGTAACAACCCTGTATCATTCGGGGGTTACCAGAGGCGCCCTGAGGGCGCGCTCGTTTTTTCTGCTTCCGATAATTTCAACAAGCGAGGAGGATCGCCATGGGCGTGACCAATCGGTTGGCCTGTTACTCCGACCCCGCCGACCACTATTCCCACCGGGTGCGCATTGTGCTCGCAGAGAAGGGTGTCAGCGCCGAGATCATCAGTGTGGAGGCGGGGCGTCAGCCGCCGAAGCTGATCGAAGTGAACCCTTATGGGAGCTTGCCAACGCTGGTCGATCGCGACCTGGCGTTGTGGGAGTCGACAGTGGTGATGGAGTACCTGGATGAGCGTTATCCGCATCCGCCACTGCTGCCGGTTTATCCTGTGGCGCGAGCCAACAGCCGTCTGCTGATACACCGGATCCAGCGTGACTGGTGCGGGCAAGTGGATCTGATTCTTGATCCGCGTACCAAGGAGGCTGCTCGAGTGCAGGCGCGCAAGGAGTTGCGTGAAAGCCTGACGGGTGTTTCTCCTTTGTTTGCCGACAAGCCATTTTTCCTCAGTGAGGAACAAAGTCTGGTGGACTGCTGCCTACTGCCCATACTCTGGAGATTGCCGGTCCTGGGTATCGAACTGCCGCGGCAGGCCAAGCCGTTGCTTGATTATATGGAACGCCAATTTGCGCGTGAGGCTTTCCAGGCGAGTCTGTCTGGTGTCGAACGCGATATGCGCTGAGGCTTAAGGAGCCGCTATGAACTCCAGTCGACCTTATCTGGTCCGCGCGCTCTATGAGTGGATTGTGGACAACGATTGCACCCCGCACATGCTGGTCAATTCTGACTATCCGGCAGTGCAGGTGCCCCAGGGTTTTGCCAGTGATGGGCAGATCGTCCTGAACATTTCTCCCAGTGCCGTGCGTCATCTGCATATGGATAACGACGTAGTGACCTTCGAAGGGCGCTTCGGTGGTGTGCCGCACAGCCTGCATGTGCCGGTTGCGGCGATCCTGGGGATCTATGCCCGTGAGAATGGCCAGGGCATGGTCTTCGATCTGGAGTCGCCTCTGGATGAAGAGGATGATCTCGAGCCGGATGACGACCTGCCGCCACCGGACAGTGAGCCGCCGCGCCCCAGTGGCCGACCCAGCTTGAAAGTGGTCAAGTAATAAAAAAGGCGATCCATCCGGATCGCCTTTTTTGTATCTCGCGGTTGTGTGTCAGTCGATGTATTCGAACAGTTTGACGATCTTCTGCACACCGGACACGCCTTGAACCAGGTTGGTGGCCTGGGTGGCCTCCTGTTGGGTCAGCAAGCCCAGCAGGTAGACGATGCCGTTCTCGGTTACCACCTTGATTCGCGAGGCGGGCACGCTGGCGTCGGTGAGCATCTGGGTCTTGATCTTGGTGGTCAGCCAGCCATCGTTCTGGCGGGCCAGGAAGCCGGAAGGTGGCAGTACCTGCAGTTCGTTGTGCACCTTCTTGACGCGCTGCACTTCGCTGGCGGCCTGTTCGGCCATGGCCTTGAGGTCCGGGCGGGGTGTTTGTCCGGCCAGCAGGACGATGCCGTTGAAGCTGGTGACAACGATGTGCGAGTTGTTTTCCAGGTCTGGGCTGGCTTTGGCGACGTTGACGGCGACTTTGGTCTCGATCAGCGAGTCGTCGATCTTGCTGCCAAAGGTGCGGGTGCCGCGGTCATCATCGATGGGTTTGTCGCGGGTGGCGGTAATCACCGAGCTGCAACCAGTGATGCTCAGGCACAAGGTCAAGGCCAGGAGGCCAAGGCGATTAGGGGTCATTCTTCACTCCCGAACAATTGGCTGTCGATCAGATCGCAGAGGCAATGGATCGCCAGCAGGTGGACTTCTTGAATGCGTGCAGTGACGGTGGCCGGTACGCGGATCTCGACATCTTCAGGCAGTAGCAGGGAAGCCATGCCGCCGCCGTCACGACCGGTCAATGCTACGACAATCATTTCGCGATCATGTGCGGCCTGGATCGCTTGAATAATGTTTGCGGAGTTGCCACTGGTGGAAATCGCCAGCAATACGTCACCGGGCTGGCCCAGGGCGCGGATCTGCTTGGAGAAGACTTCGTTGTAGCTGTAGTCGTTGGCGATCGAGGTAATGGTAGAGCTGTCGGTAGTCAGGGCAATGGCCGGCAGGCTCGGGCGTTCGCGCTCGAAGCGGTTGAGCAGTTCGGAGGAGAAATGCTGGGCATCGCCGGCGGAGCCGCCGTTGCCGCAAGAGAGCATCTTGCCCTCGTTGAGCAGGGCGTTGACCATGACCTGGCTGGCTTGCTCGATGTGCGGTGCAAGTACGTCCATCGCCTGTTGCTTGGTGTCGATACTGGCCTGAAAAAGCTGGCGAATTCGGGATTGCATGTCCATCTGTGTGACCTTAAGTGGCGCGGCTTGGTGGCACGTAAATGTGCAGCCCGCAAAGCAAAGAGCAAAAAAGTTGAGTGAAAATGAGTGCGGCCTGAGGGCTTCTTTCAGCTGTCGAAGGCATTGCGTAGCCAGTTCAAGCGGGCTTCTGCACCCGAGGCGCCGTCAATGGCGACCACGTCGAAACGGCAAGGATGGCTGGACCAGCGTGATTCGCTTTGCAGGAAAAGCTGCGCGGCAAGGATCAGTTTTTGACGCTTGCGCCCATCGATACTGCCCAGTGCGCCACCCCATTGCGTGTGTTTTCTGTAGCGGACTTCGACGAATACTACTGTATCGCCGTCAAGCATGACCAGATCAAGCTCGCCGCGTTTACACAACCAGTTCTGCGCCAGCAGGCGCAGTCCGTGCTGTTGGAGATGCCAAAGCGCTTGGCTTTCGGCATCTCGTCCGCTGTGCTGGCTTGATCCTTGGAGCATTAGCGCGGCGTGTCGGGCAGGCGGGTCACCTGGCCCCCGACGAACTTGGCCCATGGCAACTGACGCTCGATGCGTTGCCCGGCAGCCATGCCCAGGCTGCCGGATTCACCCTCTATCCGGCTGTCTGGCAGGGCCTTGAGTTGGCCCAGGCGTGGCGCCAATCGGTAGGCGTCGACGCCCATGGCATACAGGCGCCCTAGGCTGCCGCCGGCTTGCGGCCATTGTGCAGTGACTTGGCGGCGCAGCGGGCCGTTGGCATCCAGCAGCCATGGGGTTTCGCAGAACATCACGCCGTTCATGTCGTTGTACTGGTTCTGGTCGCCGCTGGCGCTGAACACATTGGAGGTGGCGTAGACCGGTACATCACCAGCGTATTGGAAATTCAAGGTCGGCTTGATCTGCTGAGCCTGTTGCGGAGTGGAGGCGAGGAAAATGAACTCGATATCCTGGCGACGTGATGGTTGTGCGGCTACCTGGGTGCCTACGGTGCTCTGCAGGCTCTTGGCGCGGCCTTCGCTCTGGCGCAACTGGAACAGGTCGGCAATCTGCTGTGCCAGGGCGACGGGCTGATCGACGCGTTCGATACCGATTACGCTACCGCCGTTGGCTTCCCAATCCTGACGAAATGCCTTGAGCACGCGATCGCCCCATTCGCCTTTCGGAACCAGAGCGGCGGCGCGGTGCAGGCCGTCGGCGCGGGCACGACGGGAAACCTCGCGAGCTTCGTCTTCGGCTGCCAGGCCGAACTGGAACAACTGCGCCGGGCCTTGTTCGCCTTCGCTGTAGTTCAGGGCCAGGGTGGTGATCGGCAGCTGCGGGCGAGCGGCAAGTTGCTTGACCAGGGGCTTTTCCAGTGGGCCGACGACCAGTTGCACGCCAGCGGCCTGAGCCTTGCGGTAGAAGTCATCCAGCGAGCTTAGGCGCGAGCTGTCATAGAACTCGATGCTGGGTGGATTCTGTCCGGCTTGCTGAGCCTGGTAGTGAGCAGCCATGAAACCTTCGCGCAGTGCTTTGGAAACCGATGCGAGGGGGCCGTCTTGTGGCAGCAGCAAGGCAATTTTCGATACCGGCTGGCTGGCCAGTTCCTTGAGCTTGATCAGGGGTTGAGGCAGTTGAATGGCAGCTGGGTGCTTTGGGTTCTGGGCGCGCCAGGTATCGATGGCCGCCTGCTGCTGTTCCAGGGTGCCGGCGCTCTTGACTGCCAGGGCCAGGCTCATCCAGCCGGCCAGGTCGTCATTGCCGGCAGGCTGCAACTGATCGGTCGGCAGGGCGGCAATCAGTGCCCAGATGGCTTCGTGGTTTTTGGCTGCTGCATCATCCTTGAGCAAGGGCGCGATAACGATGCGCTCTTTGGCGGCGGCCAATGTCTGGCCGTCGGCTTCCAGTGCGCGAGCATGAACGCTGCCGGTGCGAATCTGTTGAGCTGCCGGCAGTTCGCTCAGGTGTTGCAGGCTTGGATGGCTCAGTGCGGTGAGGGCAGCCTTTGGCTGGTTGCGCACCAGGGCCAGCTCTGCGGACAGGGTGCTGGCGAAGATTTGCTGGGCAGGCTTGAGTTGATCCAGCGGCACTTGCTGCAGGATTTGTCCGGCGCGTCCGGCATTGCCTTGACGATACGCCAGGTCGGCGGCGCTCAGGCGCAGCAGGGCTGCTTTTTCCGGAGTTTTGCTGGTGGCGGCCTGTTCGAGCAGTTGCTCGATACTGGCATCCGGTGTCCGTGGAAGTTCGCCAAGGCTGGAAGAGGGCGAGCTGGCGCAAGCCACCAGAAGGGTAGCCAGGCAGAGGGCAAGAAACAGCCGCAGGCAAGCGATCATGTAAGTGTTCCTGATACTCGATCAAATGAGCGTGGAATTGTACCCAAGCGCTGGCTGGGGTGCGATGTTACTGGCGATAAACCGTCGATTTAGCTCAAGCAAATGTTGCTTGGCTGCCTGAAAGGTCGCGGCACAGCGCCATACCGGCTGATCGCAAGGCGTATTGAGAATGCTTCAACGCGCTACAATGGCGCTTTTGCCGATCAAGAGGTGTGCGCTTTGACTGCTCCAGGTCCTTTGAATTCCGCTGCTGGCTCGCTTTATGTGGTGGCGACGCCCATCGGCAACCTGGACGATATCAGCGCCCGGGCCTTGAAGCTGTTGCGCGAGGTGTCGTTGATCGCTGCCGAAGATACCCGGCATTCCCAGCGCCTGATGCAGCACTTTGGTATTTCCACGCCCCTGGCTGCCTGCCATGAGCACAACGAGCGTGATGAGGGCAGTCGCTTCATTACTCGTCTGCTGGCTGGGGATAATGTCGCCTTGATCTCCGATGCGGGCACGCCGCTGATTTCCGATCCCGGCTACCACCTGGTGCGCCAGGCGCGGGCGGCGGGTATCAACGTGGTTCCAGTACCGGGGGCCTGTGCTCTGATCGCGGCGTTGTCGGCGGCGGGCTTGCCTTCGGACCGGTTCATCTTCGAAGGCTTTCTGCCGGCCAAGGCGGTCGGGCGCAGGGCGCGCCTGGAAGCGGTCAAGGAAGAGCCGCGTACGCTGATTTTCTATGAGGCGCCGCATCGCATACTTGAATGCCTGCAGGATATGGAGTCGGTATTCGGTGGTGGGCGGCCGGCATTGCTGGCGCGTGAATTGACCAAGACCTTCGAGACCCTGAAGGGGCTGCCACTTTCCGAGCTGCGCCAGTTCGTCGAGTCCGACAGCAATCAGCAGCGTGGGGAGTGCGTGGTGCTGGTCGCGGGGTGGACAGCACCGGAAAGTGATGAGGCGATCAGTAGTGAGTCGATGCGTATCCTCGACCTGTTGCTCAAGGAAATGCCGCTGAAGCGGGCTGCTGCTTTGGCTGCGGAAATCACTGGCGAGCGCAAGAATGTGCTGTATCAGGTGGCCCTGGATAAACAGAAAGAACAATAAATTGCGTAGCAGGGTGGCCAAAGGCTTTTAGCGCTTGTTCTTCGTTCGCTCTGCCGTTAACCTGCGCGGCGGAGAGTCGATTGGACAGTCGCTGCCCTCTATGAAAATTAGAGGGGGGAGGAAAGTCCGGGCTCCATAGGGCGGAGTGCCAGGTAATGCCTGGGGGGCGTGAGCCTACGGAAAGTGCCACAGAAAATAACCGCCTAAGCACTTCGGTGCCGGTAAGGGTGAAAAGGTGCGGTAAGAGCGCACCGCACGTCTGGTAACAGTTCGTGGCTAGGTAAACCCCACTCGGAGCAAGACCAAATAGGGTTCCAAGGCGTGGCCCGCGCTGGAACCGGGTAGGTTGCTAAAGATGTCCAGTGATGGCCATCGTAGAGGAATGACTGTCCTCGACAGAACCCGGCTTACAGATCGACTCTCCACCTTTCCCTCCCTGCTTGAATCAATAGCAGAAGCGTTTTTGTAATACCGAAAAAATCTTACTCTTAATAAATTACTTTAACTTCGCGCTGCAGCTTATTGAGCTGTCGGAAGTTGATGCTCTGAAACACCCTTCGAATTCCCGTTACCTCTCCTTTAAGTCTCCTAAATCTCCGTTCTATAAGGCTTTTCCGTCGCCGCGCGCCTTGACGGTGGTGTGGGCGCATTCCTATAGTGTGCGCAAGTGGCGGAAAGTGGCATGAAGTGGGTTTTTTGAGCGCAAAACGCTAAAATTTGGAGAAACGCTGACGTGTTTCGCGGAGCTAACGCTATCAGTCTCGATGCAAAAGGCCGTCTCGCCATGCCGAGCCGGTATCGTGACGAGCTCGTTTCGCGAAGTTCCGGGCAGTTAATCGTCACCATCGATGCCGTTGATCCCTGTTTGTGTGTTTACCCCCTCGATGAGTGGGAGCTGATTGAAACCAAACTGCGCGCACTGCCTTCTCTTCGTGAAGAGAACCGTCGTTTGCAGCGTTTGCTGATTGGTAACGCCGTCGACCTTGAACTCGATGGCAGTGGTCGTTTTCTGGTGCCTCCGCGCCTGCGTGAATATGCCAAGTTGGATAAGCGCGCAATGCTGGTGGGCCAACTGAACAAGTTCCAATTGTGGGACGAGGATGCCTGGAATGCTGTTTCCGCAGCGGACCTGGCAGCTATTCAACAACCGGGCGCCATGCCTGATGAACTGCGTGATTTGATCCTGTGACTATTGATAGCGGCTTTAACCACATCACCGTACTGCTTGACGAAGCCGTCGAGGCTCTCGCCGTACGTCCTGATGGCTGCTATCTGGATGGCACCTTCGGGCGTGGTGGGCATAGCCGGCTGATTCTCAGCAAGCTCGGGCCCCAGGGGCGCCTCCTCGGATTCGACAAGGATCCCCAGGCGATTGCCACCGGGCAAGCGCTAGCGGCCGAAGACGGCCGCTTTGTCGTTGTACAGCGCAGTTTCGCCGAGCTCGGTTCGGAAGTTGCCGAACGCGGCCTGGCGGGCAAGGTCAGCGGTGTCCTGCTGGATCTGGGGGTGTCTTCGCCGCAGCTGGACGACCCTGAACGCGGCTTCAGTTTTCTCAATGACGGCCCGCTGGATATGCGCATGGACCCGACTCGCGGCATCAGTGCTGCGCAGTTCATCGCCACCGCTCCGGTAGAGGAAATTGCCCGGGTATTCAAGGAGTACGGCGAGGAGCGTTTCTCCGGTCGCATGGCGCGAGCCGTGGTCGAGCGCCGCGAGATCCAGCCGTTCGAGCGTACCGCCGATCTGGCTGAAGTGTTGAAAGTCGCCAACCCGGCTTGGGAGAAGGGCAAGAACCCGGCTACCCGTGCTTTCCAGGGGCTGCGCATTCACGTCAACAATGAACTGGGTGATCTCGAGGCGGGCCTTGAAGCTGCACTGGAGTCCCTGGAAGTGGGTGGTCGCCTGGTGGTGATCAGCTTCCACTCCCTGGAAGACCGCATCGTCAAATTGTTCATGCGTCGTCTGGTCAAGGGCGAATCGGACAACCTGCCGCGCAATCTGCCGGTACGTTTCGAAGCCTTTGTGCCGAAAATCAAGATCCACGGCAAAGCGCAGTTCGCCTCCGAGGCAGAGCTCAAGGCCAACCCGCGTGCCCGCAGTGCCGTCATGCGCGTCGCGGAGAAGCTTCGGTGAGCAAGCTTTTCGCCAAGCCACTTCCGGGCGGAAGCTTTTTCATGTTCCTGCTATTCGTCGGCGTTCTGGTTTCCGCAATTGCGGTGTCCTACAGCGCCCACTGGAACCGTCAGTTGCTCAATACGCTGTACGGCGAGTTGAGCGTGCGTGACAAAGCCCAGGCCGAATGGGGCCGTCTTATTCTTGAGCAAAGCACCTGGACTGCTCACAGCCGCATTGAAGTGCTGGCCACCGAACAGTTGAAAATGCACATTCCCGGCGCGGCCGAAGTCCGCATGGTGGCGCCATGAAGCTCGAAGGCGCGCTCTATCCATGGCGTTTCCGTGTAGTGCTGGGTTTGCTGGCGGTCATGGTGTCGGCGATTGCCTGGCGCATCATCGACCTGCAAGTGGTCGACCGTGACTTCCTCAAGGGGCAGGGCGATGCACGCAGTGTCCGGCACATTCCGATTCCCGCGCACCGCGGTCTGATCACCGATCGCAATGGCGAGCCTCTGGCCGTCAGTACGCCCGTGACCACCCTCTGGGCCAATGCCAAGGAAATGCAGCTGGCCAAGGATCGCTGGCCGGCGCTGGCCATGGCACTTGGCCAAGACCCGAAAGCCCTGGCCGAGCGGCTTGAAGCCCAGGCCAATAAAGAGTTCATCTATCTGGTCCGAGGCCTGACGCCTGAACAGGGCCAGTCCGTATTGGATCTGAAGGTCCCCGGTGTCTATGGCATCGAGGAATTCCGACGCTTCTATCCAGCCGGCGAAGTAACCGCGCACATGGTGGGTTTCACCGATATCGACGACCGCGGTCGCGAAGGGGTGGAACTGGCCTACGACGAATGGCTCGCAGGGGTTCCGGGCAAGCGCCAGGTGATCAAGGACCGGCGCGGCAGGCTGATCAAGGACGTCCAGGTCACCAAGAACGCCAAGGCCGGCAAGCCCTTGGCGTTGTCGATTGACCTGCGCCTGCAATACCTGGCCAACCGCGAGCTGCGCAACGCCATCGTCGAGAACGGTGCCAAGGCTGGCAGCCTGGTGATCATGGATGTGAAGACCGGCGAGATCCTGGCCATGGTCAACCAGCCGACCTACAACCCGAACAACCGGCGCAACCTGCAGCCGGCGATGATGCGCAACCGCGCGATGATCGACGTGTTCGAGCCTGGCTCGACCATGAAAGCGATCTCCATGAGTGCCGCACTGGAAACCGGACGCTGGAAGCCCAGCGATACCGTCGAGGTCTACCCGGGCACCCTGCAGTTGGGCAAATACACCATCCGTGACGTTTCCAAGACCGAAGGTCCGGTACTCGACCTGACCGGCATCCTGATCAACTCCAGTAACGTCGGCATGAGTAAGGTGGCCTTCGATATCGGCGGCGAAACCATTTTCCGCCTGGCACAGAAAATCGGTCTGGGCCAGGACACGGGGCTCGGCTTCCCTGGTGAGCGGGTCGGCAACCTGCCGAACTACCGCGAATGGCGCAAGGCGGAAACCGCGACCCTGTCCTATGGCTACGGCCTGTCGGTGACCGCGATCCAGCTGGTGCACGCCTTTTCCGCATTGGCCAACAACGGCCGTATTGCGCCGCTGACACTGATCAAGTCCGACAAGACTCCGCAGACCACCCAGGTGATTCCGGAAAATGTCGCCAAGACCATGCAGGGCATGCTGCAGCAAGTGATCGAGGCCCCGCGCGGAGTATTCCGTGCCCAGGTTCCGGCCTATCACGTGGCCGGCAAGAGTGGTACTGCGCGCAAGACTTCGGTGGGTACCAAGGGCTACGCCGAGAACTCCTACCGCTCGCTGTTCGCCGGCTTCGGTCCGATGAGTGATCCACGCTACGCGATCGTGGTGGTGATCGACGAACCGAGCAAAGCCGGTTACTTCGGTGGCCTGGTATCGGCGCCGGTGTTCAGCAAAGTGATGTCCGGCACCCTGCGCTTGATGAACATCACCCCGGACAACCTGCCGACCACGCAGCAGGCCAACGCCGCATCCGGCACCCCTGTACGAGCCAATGGAGGGCGCGGCTGATGTCTCTTAGCCTGAACAAGATTTTCGCCCACGCCGGTCGCGACCTGCTGATTCGTGAGTTGACCCTGGACAGCCGTAACGTGCGGGCCGGGGACCTGTTTCTTGCGGTGCCCGGCGCCAAGTTCGATGGGCGTGCGCACATTGCCGATGCCCTGCAGCGCGGCGCTGCCGCGGTGGCTTATGAAGTGGAAGGGGCAACTGTGTTGCCGCTGACCGATGTAGCGCTGATTCCGGTCAAGGGCCTGGCGGCGCAGCTGTCGGACATAGCCGGGCGCTTCTATGGTGACCCGAGCCGCCAGTTGAACCTGGTGGGCGTGACCGGCACCAACGGCAAGACCAGCGTTACCCAACTGGTGGCTCAGGCCCTGGATTTGCTCGGCCAGCGTTGTGGCCTGGTAGGTACCCTGGGGACCGGGTTTCATGGCGCGCTGCAAAGCGGGATGCACACCACGCCGAACCCGATTGCCGTGCAGGCCACCCTGGCGGACTTGAAGAATGCAGGAGCCAAGGCGGTGGCCATGGAGGTCTCGTCCCATGGCCTGGATCAGGGGCGCGTGGCGGCACTGGCTTTCGATGTGGCGGTGCTGACCAACCTGTCCCGTGACCATTTGGATTACCACGGGACCATGGAAGCCTATGGCGCAGCCAAGGCCAAGCTCTTTGCCTGGAACGACCTGCGTTGCCGGGTGATCAACCTCGACGACGATTTTGGCCGGCAACTGGCGGCGGACAAACATGAGTCACGACTGATCACTTACAGCCTCGAAGACGCCGCTGCTTATCTGTACTGCCGCGAAGCGCGTTTTGACGATGATGGCGTGCGCGCGACCCTGGTGACTCCACAGGGTGAGCACCACCTGCGCAGTTGCCTGCTCGGGCGCTTCAACCTGAGCAACGTGCTGGCTGCGGTAGGTGCGTTGCTGGGTCTTGAATACGCGCTGGACGAAATTCTTGCGGTCCTGCCCAAGCTTGAAGGCCCCGCCGGACGCATGCAGCGCCTGGGTGGCGGTACTCAGCCGCTGGTGGTGGTGGATTACGCCCACACCCCGGATGCCCTGGAAAAAGTCTTGCTGGCCCTGCGTCCGCACGCCAAGGGCCGCCTGCTGTGCCTGTTCGGTTGTGGCGGCGACCGGGACCGCGGCAAGCGTCCGTTGATGGCTGAGGTGGTCGAGCGTCTGGCCGACGGCGTGCTGGTGACTGATGACAACCCGCGCAGCGAAGAGCCGGCCCAAATCTTCGACGATATTCGTGCCGGCTTCAGCGCGGCAGAAAAGGTGGAATTCGTAGCCGGTCGCGGGTTGGCCATTGCTCGCCTGATCGCTTCCGCGTCGGCCGATGACGTGGTGGTGCTGGCCGGTAAAGGCCATGAGGATTACCAGGAAATAAACGGCCAGCGACATGACTTTTCTGATCTCGCCGAGGCGGACAAAGCCTTGACCGCGTGGGAGGTGGGCCATGCTTAAAGCCCTGCAACTCAGTGAGGTCTCGGCTCCATTGGACGCCCGCCTGATCGCGGGCGATGCTCGTTTTAGCGGCGTCAGTATCGATAGCCGGGCGATTCAGGCCGGCCAACTGTTTATTGCTCTGACCGGCCCACGTTTTGACGGCCACGATTACTTGAATGAAGTGGCGGCCAAGGGCGCCGTGGCGGCGTTGGTTGAACGTGAGGTTCCCGACAGCACGCTGCCGCAACTGCTGGTCAAGGACACTCGCCTGGCGCTGGGGCAGTTGGGTGCGCTCAATCGCGCCGCGTTCAGCCGCCCGGTCGCTGCGGTAACCGGCTCCAGCGGCAAGACCACGGTCAAGGAAATGCTCGCCAGCATCCTGCGCACCCGTGGTCCGGTACACGCCACTCGGGGCAACCTGAACAATGACCTGGGTGCGCCCCTGACCCTGCTGGAACTGGCCCCGGAACACACAGCCGCAGTGATAGAGCTGGGCGCTTCGCGCATCGGCGAGATTGCCTACACCGTGGCCATGACTCGCCCCCACGTAGCGATCATCAATAACGCCGGTACCGCTCACGTCGGTGAGTTTGGCGGGCCGGAGAAGATTGTCGAGGCCAAGGGGGAAATCCTGGAGGGCCTCGATAGCGCCGGGATCGCCGTGCTCAACCTGGACGACAAGGCTTTCCCTATCTGGAAGGCCCGTGCTGCCGGCCGTCAGGTGCTGAGCTTCGCCCTGACTGACAGTTCTGCCGATTTCTTTGCCTCCGATATCGGTCGCGATGCCCGTGGCTGCCCATCCTTCAAGTTGCACAGCCCCAAGGGTGTGGAGGCGGTGCAATTGAACCTGCTGGGCACCCATAACGTTGCCAATGCCCTGGCTGCGGCAGCCGCGGCCCACGCCATGGGCGTCTCGCTGTTCGGCATCGTCACCGGCCTGAATGCGGTGCAGCCGGTCAAGGGGCGTACCGTCGCCCAACTGGCCAAGAACGGCATGCGGGTCATTGATGACACTTACAACGCAAACCCCACCTCAATGTGCGCCGCCGTTGATATACTCGCCGGCTTTTCCGGCCGCACCGTCCTGGTGCTCGGAGACATCGGCGAGTTGGGCGAGTGGGCGGAGCAGGGGCACCGCGAAGTAGGTGCATATGCCGCTGGCAAGGTTTCGGCCCTCTACGCCGTAGGCCCGATGATGGCTCATGCCGTTGCCGCCTTCGGCGAGCACGCGCGCCACTTCGCCAGCCAGGCTGACCTGATTGCCGCCCTGGGCGTCGAGCAAGACCCAAATACCACCATTTTGATCAAAGGATCGCGCAGCGCGGTGATGGAAAACATCGTCGCGGCTTTGTGCGGCTCCAGTACGGAGAAACATTGATGCTGCTGCTGCTAGCGGAGTACCTGCAACAGTTCTACAAAGGCTTCGCGGTCTTTCAGTACCTGACCCTGCGCGGGATCCTCGGGGTACTGACCGCGCTGTCTTTGGCGCTGTGCCTGGGTCCGTGGATGATCCGCACTCTGCAGAACCGCCAGATCGGCCAGTCCGTGCGTAACGATGGTCCGCAATCTCACCTGTCCAAATCGGGCACACCGACCATGGGCGGTGCGCTGATTCTCTCGGCCATCGGTATCAGCACCCTGCTGTGGGCCGACCTGCGCAACCACTATGTGTGGGTCGTGCTGCTGGTGACCCTGGCCTTTGGCGCCATCGGCTGGGTCGACGACTATCGCAAGGTGATCGAGAAGAATTCCCGTGGCCTGCCCAGCCGCTGGAAGTATTTCTGGCAATCGGTGTTCGGCCTGGGCGCGGCGATCTTCCTTTATATGACTGCCCAGAGTCCGGTGGAAACCACTCTGCTGATCCCGATGCTCAAGGACGTGAGCATTCCCCTTGGCATCGGCTTCGTGGTCCTGACCTATTTCGTCATCGTCGGTTCGAGCAACGCGGTCAACCTGACCGATGGCCTCGATGGCCTGGCGATCATGCCTACGGTGATGGTGGGCGGTGCGCTTGGGATCTTCTGCTACCTGTCGGGTAACGTGAAGTTCGCCGAATACCTGCTGATTCCTTATGTACCGGGGGCGGGAGAGCTGATTGTCTTCTGTGGTGCGCTGATTGGCGCGGGCCTGGGCTTCTTGTGGTTCAACACTTACCCGGCGCAGGTGTTCATGGGTGATGTTGGCGCCCTGGCGCTGGGCGCGGCCCTGGGCACTATCGCGGTCATCGTCCGTCAGGAAATCGTTCTGTTCATCATGGGCGGCGTGTTCGTGATGGAAACCCTGTCCGTGGTGATCCAGGTTGCGTCCTTCAAGTTGACCGGCCGCCGTGTGTTTCGCATGGCGCCGATTCACCACCATTTTGAACTCAAGGGCTGGCCCGAGCCGCGCGTGATCGTCCGTTTCTGGATCATCACCGTGATTCTGGTGCTGATCGGCCTTGCCACCCTGAAGCTGAGGTAGAACGAGTGTCTCTGATCGCTTCTGACCACTTCCGCATCGTTGTCGGCCTCGGCAAGAGCGGCATGTCCCTGGTTCGCTTCCTGGCGAGCCGGGGCGTTGCCTTTGCGGTGGCCGATACGCGGGAAAATCCACCTGAGCTGGTCACGCTGCGGCGTGACTACCCGCAGGTGGAGGTGCGTTGTGGCGAGCTGGACGTGGACTTCCTGTGCCGTGCCGACGAACTCTACGTGAGCCCCGGCCTGGCCCTGGCGACCCCGGCCCTGCAGGCTGCTGCTGCCCGTGGGGTGAAATTGTCCGGTGATATCGAGCTGTTCGCGCGTAACGCAAAGGCACCGATCGTGGCAATCAGTGGTTCCAACGCCAAGAGCACCGTGACCACCCTGGTGGGCGAGATGGCAGCGGCGGCGGGCAAGCGCGTGGCGGTCGGCGGCAACCTCGGGACCCCGGCCCTGGACCTGCTCAGCGATGACGTCGAGCTGTACGTGATGGAGCTGTCCAGCTTCCAGCTGGAGACCACCGACCAGTTGGGCGCCGAAGTGGCCACCGTGCTCAACATCAGCGAAGACCACATGGACCGTTACAGCGGCCTGCCGGCCTACCACCTGGCCAAGCACCGGATCTTCCGTGGTGCCCGGCAGGTGGTGTTCAACCGCCAGGACGCTCTGACCCGGCCATTGATCGGTGAAGGCCTGCCATGCTGGACCTTCGGCCTGAGCAAGCCTGATTTCAAGGCCTTCGGCCTGCGCGAAGAGGACGGTGAGAAGTACCTGGCCTTCGAGTTCCAGAACCTGATGCCCGTGCGCGAGCTGAAGATCCGCGGCGCCCATAACCAGTCCAACGCCCTGGCAGCCTTGGCCCTGGGTCATGCAGTGGGCTTGCCGTTCGACGCCATGCTCGCGGCGCTGCGCACTTTCGCCGGCCTCGAGCATCGCTGCCAGTGGGTTCGCGACCTGGATGGCGTGGCGTACTACAACGACTCCAAGGCCACCAACGTGGGCGCCGCCCTGGCGGCCATCGAAGGCCTTGGCGCCGACATCGAAGGCAAGATCGTGCTGATCGCCGGTGGTGACGGCAAGGGCGCCGACTTCAAGGATCTGCGCGGCCCGGTGGCGGCCAACTGCCGCGCGGTGATCCTGATGGGGCGCGACTCCGATCAGATCGGCGAAGCCATCGGTGACGCCGTGCCGCTGATTCGTGTCGGCTCGCTGCAGGAAGCCGTGGAGCAATGCCGCGCCACTGCCCAGCCCGGTGATGTGGTGCTGCTGTCGCCGGCCTGCGCCAGTTTCGACATGTTCAAGAACTACGAAGACCGTGGCCACCAGTTCGTCCGCGTTGTGGAGGAACTGGCATGAACCTGAGAAACATCATCAAGCCCTATCCATCGCCGATCATCACCGGTCGGGGCATCGACCTCGACTTCCCGATGCTCGCCGGTTGCCTGACCCTGCTCGGCCTGGGCCTGGTCATGATTGCCTCGGCCTCCACTGAAGTGGCGGCGGCGCAGTCGGGCAGCGCCCTGTACTACATGATTCGCCACCTGATCTACATCCTGCTGGGCCTGGGCGCCTGCATCGTCACCATGATGATCCCGATCGCCACCTGGCAGCGCCTGGGCTGGTTGATGCTGATCGGTGCCTTTGGCCTGCTGGTGATGGTGATCATTCCGGGGATCGGCCGGGAAGTGAACGGTTCGATGCGCTGGATCGGCTTCAGCTTTTTCAACGTCCAGCCTTCCGAGATCGCCAAGGTGTTCGTGGTGATCTACCTCGCCGGTTACTTGGTGCGGCGCCAGAAAGAAGTGCGCGAGAGCTGGATGGGCTTCTTCAAGCCGTTCATCGTGCTGCTGCCCATGGCTGGCCTGCTGCTGATGGAGCCGGACTTCGGCGCCACTGTCGTAATGATGGGCGCCGCTGCGGCCATGCTGTTCCTGGGAGGGGTCGGGCTGTTCCGGTTTTCCCTGATGGTGGTGCTGGCGGTTGCCGCGGTGGTGCTGCTGATCCAGATGCAACCCTATCGTATGGCTCGTCTGACCAACTTCGCCGACCCCTGGGCCGACCAGTTCGGTGCTGGCTACCAGCTGTCCCAGGCGCTGATCGCCTTTGGTCGCGGCGAGTGGCTGGGCGTCGGCCTGGGCAACAGCGTGCAGAAACAGTTCTACCTGCCGGAGGCTCACACAGACTTCGTGTTCTCGGTACTGGCTGAAGAGCTGGGCGCCGTCGGTTCGCTGTGCACGGTGGCGCTGTTCGTCTTTGTCTGTATCCGCGGCATGTACATCGGCCTGTGGGCGGAAAAGGCCAAGCAGTTCTTTGCCGCCTATGTCGCCTACGGACTGTCGTTCCTGTGGATTGGTCAATTCCTGATCAACATCGGGGTGAACGTCGGCCTGTTGCCGACCAAGGGCTTGACCTTGCCTTTCCTCAGTTATGGCGGCAGCTCGCTGGTGATCTGCTGCGCCTGTCTGGGGTTGTTGCTGCGTATCGAATGGGAGAGCAGGACCCACCTGGGCAGTGAAGAGATGGAGTTCAGTGAAAGTGACTTTGCCGAGGAGCCGAGCCATGGGCGCTAACGTCCTGATCATGGCCGGCGGCACCGGTGGCCACGTGTTCCCGGCACTGGCCTGCGCCCGCGAGTTCCAGGCCCGTGGCTACACCGTGCACTGGCTGGGTACCCCACGTGGCATCGAAAACGATCTGGTGCCTGCGGCCGGGCTGCCGTTGCACCTGATCAACGTCAGCGGTTTGCGGGGCAAGGGCAAGCTGTCCCTGCTCAAGGCGCCGTTCGTGTTGATCAAGGCCGTGCTCCAGGCGCGGCAGGTCATTCGCCAGTTGAAGCCGGTCTGTGTCCTGGGTTTTGGCGGTTATGTGACCGGCCCTGGTGGAGTCGCCGCGAAGTTGTCTGGGGTGCCGGTCATCGTTCACGAACAGAACGCCGTGGCCGGTACCGCCAATCGGCTGCTGGTGCCGTTGGCTGCCCGAGTCTGCGAAGCTTTCCCGGACACCTTCGGTGCCTCGCAAAGCCGGCGCACCACGGGCAACCCGGTACGCACCGAACTGTTCCTCGAAACACCGCGCGAGGCCCTGGCCGGACGCAAGGCGCGTTTGCTGATCCTGGGCGGAAGCCTGGGCGCAGAGCCGTTGAACAAGCTGTTGCCGGAAGCCTTGGCACAGGTCGCCCCCGAGCTGCGCCCGGAGGTGTTCCACCAGGCCGGCAAAAACCACGATGAAGTCACTGCAGAGCGCTATCGCGCCGCCGGCGTCGAGGCGCAGGTGCAGCCCTTTATCAAAGACATGGCCCAAGCCTATGGCTGGGCCGACCTGGTGGTCTGTCGCGCAGGCGCGTTGACCGTCAGCGAACTGGCTGCCGCCGGTCTGCCCTCGATGCTGGTGCCTTTGCCCCACGCGATCGACGACCACCAGACCCGCAATGCCGAATATTTGGCTCGTGAAGGTGCTGCCTTCCTGATGCCGCAAAGAACGACTGGTGCTGCGGACCTTGCCGCTCGCCTGACAGAGGTTTTGATGCAACCAGAACGACTCGACAACATGGCCCAGGCCGCTCGCCGCCTGGCCAAGCCCGGCGCCACCCACGACGTAGTGAATATCTGCCTGGAGGTGGCCCATGGTTGAGAATCAGAAAGCCATGCCGCAGCCGGAAATGCGCCGCATCCGCCGCATCCACTTCGTCGGTATCGGCGGCGTGGGCATGTGCGGGATTGCTGAAGTGCTGCTGAACCTGGGCTACCAGGTATCCGGTTCCGACCTCAAGGCATCGCCGGTTACCGAGCGCCTGGAGTCCTTTGGCGCACAGATTTTCATCGGCCACCGCGCCGAGAACGCTGCCAATGCCGATGTGCTGGTGGTTTCCAGCGCCGTGAACACCTCCAACCCGGAAGTTGCCACCGCTCTGGAACGGCGTATTCCAGTGGTGCCGCGGGCGGAAATGCTCGCCGAACTGATGCGCTACCGTCACGGCGTGGCCGTGGCCGGCACCCACGGTAAGACCACCACCACCAGCCTGCTGGCCTCGGTATTCGCCGCTGGCGGCCTGGACCCGACGTTCGTCATCGGCGGGCGGCTGAATGCAGCGGGCACCAATGCACAACTGGGCACCAGCCGTTACCTGATTGCCGAAGCCGACGAAAGTGATGCCAGCTTCCTGCATCTGCAACCGCTGGTGGCTGTGGTCACCAACATCGACGCCGACCATATGGCGACCTACGACGGTGACTTCAACAAACTGAAGAAAACCTTTGTCGACTTCCTGCACAACCTGCCGTTCTACGGGCTGGCAGTGATGTGCCTGGACGATCCGGTGGTGCGCGAGATCCTGCCGCAGGTCAAGCGTCCGACCGTGACCTACGGCTTCAGCGAAGAAGCCGACGTGCGCGCCATCAATGTACGCCAGCAAGGCATGCAGACCTTCTTCACCGTACTGCGTCGCGACCGCGAGCCGCTGGACGTGTCGGTGAACATGCCGGGCAACCATAACGTGCTGAACTCCCTGGCGACCATCTGCATCGCCACCGACGAAGGCATCAGCGATGAAGCCATTGTCCAGGGCCTATCGGGCTTCCAGGGTGTGGGCCGACGCTTCCAGGTCTATGGCGAACTGCCAGTGGAAGGGGGCAACGTGATGCTGGTGGACGACTACGGTCACCACCCGACCGAAGTCGCTGCGGTGATCAAGGCCGTGCGCGGTGGCTGGCCGGAACGCCGCCTGGTGATGGTCTACCAGCCGCACCGTTTCAGCCGTACCCGCGACCTGTACGACGACTTCGTGCAGGTACTGGCCGATGCCAACGTATTGCTGCTGATGGAGGTCTACCCGGCCGGCGAAGAGCCGATCCCGGGCGCCGACAGCCGTCAGTTGTGCCACAGCATCCGTCAGCGTGGCCAACTGGACCCGATCTACATCGAGCGTGGGGTCGACCTGGCACCGCTGGTCAAGCCGTTGCTGCGCGCCGGTGACATCCTGCTGTGTCAGGGTGCCGGTGACATCGGTGGCCTGGCGCCAAAACTGCTCGGCAGCCCGCTGTTCGCCGGTGCTGTAGCCGCTGGCAAGGGGGCGAAATGATCGCTGCCTACGCCAACCTGTTCTCTACCGTGAAACCGAGCGATTTCGGTCGCGTCGCCGTTCTTTACGGTGGCAAGAGCGCCGAGCGCGAAGTGTCGCTCAAGTCCGGCAAGGCCGTGCTTGAAGCGCTGCAGAGCGGCGGTGTGAACGCCTTCGGCATCGACGTCGGCGATGATCTGCTGCAGCGGCTCTTGAGCGAGAAGATCGATCGTGCCTTCATCATTCTCCACGGTCGTGGCGGTGAAGACGGCAGCATGCAAGGGCTGCTGGAGTGCCTGGGGATTCCTTACACCGGCAGTGGCATCCTCGCTTCGGCCCTGGCCATGGACAAACTGCGTACCAAGCAGGTCTGGCACAGCCTGGGCATTCCGACGCCGCGTCACGCGGTTCTGAGTTCGGAAGCCGACTGTATTTCCGCGGTGGCGGAACTGGGCCTGCCTTTGATCGTCAAACCGGCTCATGAAGGCTCCAGTATCGGTATGGCCAAGGTGACTTCCGCGCCCGAATTGATCGACGCATGGAAGGCGGCCAGTACCTACGATTCGCAAGTGTTGGTCGAGCAATGGATCCAGGGTCCGGAGTTCACCATCGCGACCCTGCGTGACCAGGTGCTGCCACCCATCGCCCTGGGCACTCCCCACACATTTTACGACTACGACGCCAAGTACCTGGCTTCCGATACCCAGTACCGGATCCCGTGCGGGCTCGACAGCTCCAAGGAACAGGAACTCATGGAACTCACGGCGAAAGCCTGTGAGGCGCTCGGTATCGCCGGTTGGGCACGTGCCGACGTGATGCAGGACGCCCAGGGGCAGTTCTGGTTCCTGGAAGTGAATACCGCTCCGGGCATGACCGATCACAGTCTGGTTCCGATGGCGGCCCGTGCGGCCGGCCTGGATTTCCAGCAACTGGTATTGGCCATCCTGGCAGCCAGTCTTGAGGCGAGAGGTTAAGTCCATGCAAGGCGCGTCGCTTCGTCATCAGCAACCCGCACCCGGCCGCAAGCCGGTGCCGCGGGGTGCCAGCCGAATGGTGGCCAAAGAGCCGATGTCGGCGCGCCTGCCGAAAGCCAACTTCGGCTTTCTGAAAAGCCTGTTCTGGCCGGTGCTGCTGGTGGCTCTGGGGTTTGGCACCTATGAAGGGGCCCAGCGCCTGCTGCCGTACGCCGACCGCCCGATCACCAAAATCGCGGTGCAGGGGGACTTGAGCTACATCAGCCAGCAGGCGGTGCAGCAGCGGATCGCGCCTTATGTCGCGGCGAGCTTCTTCACCATCGACCTGGCGAGCATGCGCACCGAGCTGGAGCAGATGCCCTGGATCGCCCACGCCGAGGTACGTCGGGTGTGGCCGGACCAAGTGGTGATTCGCCTGGAAGAACAACTGCCGGTGGCCCGCTGGGGCGACGAGGCGCTGTTGAACAACCAGGGCCAGGCCTTCACCCCGCGTGAACTGGCGAACTATGAGCACTTGCCGCAGTTGTTCGGGCCGCAGCGGGCCCAGCAGCAAGTGATGCAGCAGTATCAGGTGTTGAGCCAGATGCTGCGGCCGCTGGGCTTTTCGATCGCCCGTCTGGAGCTGCGCGAGCGCGGCAGCTGGTTCCTGACCACCGGCGCCGGCAGTGCCGGCCCGGGTATCGAACTGCTCCTGGGCCGCGATCACCTGGTGGAGAAGATGCGCCGCTTCATTGCCATTTATGAAAAAACGCTGAAAGAACAGATCACGAACATCGCGCGCATCGATCTGCGCTACGCCAACGGCCTGGCCGTCGGCTGGCGCGATCCGGCGGCACCCACGACGGCGCAACCTGCCGTCGCGAAGAATTAAGAAGAGGCAGGACCATGGCAAATGTGCAAAGCGGCAAAATGATCGTCGGCCTGGATATCGGTACCTCCAAGGTTGTGGCGCTGGTGGGCGAAGTCGCGGCCGATGGCTCGCTGGAAATCGTCGGCATCGGCACCCATCCTTCCCGCGGCCTGAAGAAGGGCGTGGTGGTGAATATCGAATCCACCGTGCAGTCGATCCAGCGGGCGGTGGAAGAGGCGCAACTGATGGCGGGCTGCCGTATCCACTCGGCGTTCGTCGGTGTGGCGGGCAATCACATCCGCAGCCTGAACTCCCACGGCATCGTGGCGATTCGTGACCGTGAAGTCAGCTCGGCGGACCTGGAGCGGGTCCTCGACGCTGCCCAGGCCGTGGCGATCCCGGCTGACCAGCGGGTTCTGCACACCCTGCCGCAGGATTACGTGATCGACAACCAGGAAGGCGTGCGTGAACCCCTGGGCATGTCCGGCGTACGCCTGGAAGCCAAGGTGCACGTGGTCACCTGTGCAGTGAATGCCGCGCAGAATATCGAAAAATGCGTGCGCCGCTGCGGCCTGGAAATCGACGACATCATCCTCGAGCAGCTGGCTTCGGCCTACTCGGTGCTCACCGACGACGAGAAAGAGCTGGGCGTGTGCCTGGTGGATATCGGCGGCGGCACCACCGACATGGCGATCTTCACCGAAGGCGCGATCCGCCACACCGCGGTGATTCCGATAGCCGGCGACCAGGTGACCAACGACATCGCCATGGCCCTGCGTACCCCGACCCAGTACGCCGAGGAAATCAAGATCCGTTACGCCTGCGCCCTGGCCAAGCTGGCCGGTGCCGGCGAAACCATCAAGGTGCCAAGCGTTGGCGACCGCCCACCGCGCGAACTGTCGCGCCAGGCCCTGGCCGAGGTGGTCGAACCGCGTTACGACGAACTGTTCACCCTGATCCAGGCCGAACTGCGCCGCAGTGGCTACGAAGACCTGATCCCGGCGGGCATCGTGCTCACTGGCGGCACTTCGAAGATGGAAGGCGCGGTGGAACTGGCCGAGGAAATTTTCCACATGCCGGTTCGCCTGGGCGTACCCCACAGTGTCAAGGGCCTGTCCGACGTGGTGCGCAACCCGATCTATTCCACCGGTGTCGGCTTGCTGCTGTATGGGCTGCAGAAACAGTCCGACGGCATCTCGTTCTCCGGCATCGGCAGCCGCGACAGCTACAGCAGCGACGAGCCCAAGGCGGCACTGCTCGATCGCATCAAGAGCTGGGTGCAGGGCAACTTCTAAAGATTTACCGCAACACCGTTTCAAAGCAGTAGGCAGTAGGCGAAAAACTAGAGAAATGAAAGGAGAGGGAAAATGTTCGAACTCGTAGACAACATCCCGCAAAGTCCGGTAATCAAGGTTATCGGTGTTGGCGGTGGCGGCGGCAACGCGGTCAATCACATGGTCAAGAGCAACATCGAAGGCGTCGAGTTCATCTGCGCCAACACTGATGCTCAAGCGCTGAAAAACATCGGCGCGCGGACCATCCTGCAACTGGGTACCGGCGTGACCAAGGGCCTGGGTGCGGGTGCCAATCCGGAAGTCGGCCGTCAAGCCGCCCTGGAAGACCGCGAGCGTATCGCTGAAGTACTGGCGGGCACCAACATGGTGTTCATCACCACCGGCATGGGCGGCGGTACCGGTACCGGTGCGGCACCGATCATTGCTGAAGTGGCCAAGGAAATGGGCATCCTCACCGTTGCGGTGGTGACCCGTCCGTTCCCGTTCGAAGGCCGCAAGCGCATGCAGATCGCCGATGAGGGCATCCGCGCGCTGAGCGAAAGCGTCGACTCGTTGATCACCATCCCCAACGAGAAACTGCTGACCATCCTCGGCAAGGACGCCAGCCTGCTGTCGGCTTTCGCCAAGGCGGACGACGTGTTGGCCGGTGCCGTTCGCGGTATCTCCGACATCATCAAGCGTCCGGGCATGATCAACGTCGACTTCGCCGACGTACGTACCGTGATGAGCGAAATGGGCATGGCGATGATGGGCACTGGCTGCGCCAGCGGTCCGAACCGTGCACGTGAAGCCACTGAAGCGGCGATCCGCAACCCGCTGCTGGAAGACGTGAACCTGGAAGGCGCACGCGGCATCCTGGTGAACATCACCGCCGGTCCTGACTTGTCCCTGGGCGAGTACTCCGACGTGGGTAGCATCATCGAGGCCTTCGCTTCCGAACACGCCATGGTCAAGGTCGGTACCGTTATCGATCCGGACATGCGTGACGAGCTGCATGTAACCGTAGTGGCCACCGGCCTGGGCGCAAAAATCGAGAAGCCTGTGAAGGTCATCGACAACACCGTCCAGACTTCCATGTCCGCCCAGTCGCAAGCGCCAGCCCCTGCTCGCCAGGAACTGCCGTCGGTGAACTACCGTGACCTGGACCGTCCGACCGTCATGCGCAATCAGGCGCAGTCGAACGCGGCGACCGCGGCGAAGCTGAATCCGCAAGATGATCTGGACTACCTGGACATCCCGGCATTCCTGCGTCGTCAGGCCGATTGATGGAATGCATCAGGGGTATTAGGGTGATTGGTGTTCAGCAAAGGCATGGTCTGCTATTATCGCCAGCCTTTGTTGATACCAGTTCGCAATTTGCGCTGAAGCGGCCCAAGCCATGATTAAACAACGCACCCTGAAGAATATTATCCGTGCCACAGGTGTAGGCCTGCATTCCGGGGAGAAGGTATACCTGACCCTCAAGCCTGCGCCTGTCGACACCGGCATTGTGTTTTGTCGTGCCGACCTGGACCCTGTGGTGCAGATTCCTGCTCGCGCGGAAAATGTTGGCGAAACCACGATGTCGACCACTCTGGTCAACGGTGACGTCAAAGTGGACACGGTGGAGCACTTGCTCTCGGCCATGGCTGGCCTGGGCATCGATAACGCCTACGTCGAGCTCTCCGCGTCTGAAGTCCCGATCATGGATGGCAGTGCCGGACCCTTCGTATTCCTGATTCAATCTGCTGGCCTCGAAGAACAGGACGCAGCTAAAAAGTTCATCCGCATCCTTCGTGAAGTGACCGTGGAAGACGGCGACAAGCGCGCCACTTTCGTGCCTTTCGATGGTTTTAAAGTGAGCTTCGAGATCGATTTCGATCACCCGGTTTTCCGTGACCGCACCCAGAGTGCAAGCGTGGACTTCTCCAGTACTTCGTTTGTAAAAGAAGTCAGCCGCGCCCGTACCTTTGGTTTCATGAGTGATATCGAGTACCTGCGCAAGCACAACCTCGCACTCGGCGGCAGCGTGGAAAACGCAATTGTGGTCGATTCGGATGGCGTACTGAATGAAGACGGTCTTCGCTACGAAGACGAATTCGTCAAGCACAAGATCCTGGATGCAATTGGCGACCTCTACCTGCTGGGCAACAGCCTGATAGGTGAGTTCAAAGGCTTCAAGTCGGGCCATGCACTGAACAACCAGCTACTGCGCAAGTTGATTGAGCAGAAAGATGCCTGGGAAGTCGTGACCTTCGAAGATGCCAGCACTGCACCGATCTCTTACATGCGTCCGGTTGCGGCCGTGTAAGTCACTCTCTCTTTCCTTTTGTTTTTGAAGGCCATCCCCCCGGATGGCCTTTTTTTATGCCTGCGGTTTCAAGCGCCGCGCTTGGAGCCGCCCTGGGACATGTTGGAAACCACCCGGTTGCGCCCGCTGTACTTGGCCTGATACAGCGCCTTGTCGGCGTCGCTCACCCACTGTTCAAGACCGATATCGAGGTTACCCGACCAGGTGTTGATGCCAATGCTCACGGTCAGCGGCGCGGCGTGTTCGCTGATGGCCGGCAAGGCGGCGATGCTGGTGCGGATCTTCTCGGCGAGTACGGCGGCGCCGGCACTGTCGGTTCCTGGCAGGATGACCGCAAACTCCTCGCCGCCATAGCGCGCCGCCAGGTCCGATGGGCGCCCGACGCAGGCGCCAATGCTCTGTGCCACCACACGCAAGGCCTGGTCCCCCAGTGGATGGCCGAAGCGGTCGTTGAAGGATTTGAAGTGATCGACATCGACCATCAATAGCGACAACGGCAGGTTGGCTCGCCGGGCCCGCGACCATTCGTTGCCCAGCACCTGGTCCAGGGTACGGCGATTGGCCAGGCCGGTGAGGGCATCGACGGCTGCCAGGCGCGCCAGTTCCTGCTCGGCGCTCTGCCGGCGCCGCAGTTCGCGGCACAACTGCCAGGTCAGCCAGAACAGGGCGATGCAGAGGGCGCCAGTGGCGCCGCTGATCAGCACCGCGGTGCGTTGCCAGGCTCCGAAGACCTCGTCGATGGACAGCGCGACAATCACGATCAGGGGCAGATCGCCGACCTGGGAAAAGGTGTACAGCCGCTGCTTCTGATCAACGCTGGAGACGCTGCTGAAGCTGCCGTTGCCTTCACGCAGAATGCGGACGAAGTTGGGGCGGCTGCTGAAGTTCTTGCCTATCAGGTCGTCTGCCAGCGGCGGTTGCTGGGCCAGCAGAACGCCGTCGCGGCTCACCAGGTTGATCGTACCGTTGCGACCGATATCCAGATTTCTGAACAGCTCGTTGAAGTAGCTCAGGCGCATGGCCGCTTCGGCCACGCCGATGAACTGGCCATGCTCGTCGCTGAGCCGGCGGCTGAAGCTGATCCGCCAGTCGTGATCGGCGGTGCGCGCGCGGAACGGCGGGCTGATCATCATCCTCGGGTCCGGATTGTCGATGTGCGATCGAAAGTACTCGCGATCGGCGTAGTTGCCCGTGCGCGGCACGACCGAGGCCGAGTCGGCCAGCACGTCGCCGTGCCTGTCCAGCAGCAGGATGTCGCCCTTGTAGGGCGCTGCGGTGGCCCGGTCGAACAGCGCCAGGTGACGTATGGACGCCGATACATCCTTCAGATCGTCACGTTGCGCGGCACTGATCAGTCCCTTGAGAGACAGGTCGTAGAGCTCGACGTTGCGCAATACATCGGCGTCGATCAGTTGCACGATGTTGTTGGCGGCACGTGTGGCAGCCTGTTCGGCAGCGGCGTGTTCGCGGATCAACAGGTAGGTGACGATGCCGAGAATGGCTACAACGATCAGCGAGCTGGAGAGGATCAGCAGGCGCTCGGTATTTGACGCGATCTTCCCTGTGCGGGGTGTCGCACTACTCACGTTCATGATTTTGATTTCTGCTGCGTCGACAGTTTTGAGTCTAGTGTGGACGTGGGCTACAGAAATCGGTCACGCCTGCGCGCTTGTATAAATCTCCGATAAAAAAAAGACCAGCAAAACATGCTGGTCTTTTTGTTTGGGCGGCTTAGAAGACGTTGATCGGGTAGTCGACGATCACCCGGTATTCGTCGGTGTCGTTGTCCAGCGCGCCGTAGCCGTTGCCGCCACGGTTGGTGGCCCACTGCAGGCGTACGGCGAGGTCCTTGGCGCTGCCGCCCTGTACCACGTACTTGAGGTCCAGGTCGCGCTCCCAGTGCTTGGCGTTCTTGCCGTCGGCGCTGTACCAGCTGGCATAGCCGCGGCTGGCCGGATCGACCTTGGTCAGGTCCAGCTCGCCGCGCGAGTAGGACAGCGCCGAAGTCAGGCCCGGCAGGCCGAGACCGGCAAAGTCATAGGCGTACTTGAGCTTCCACGAACGCTCGTTGGGGCCGTTGAAGTCCGAATACTGCTGGGAGTTGTCCAGGTAGATGCTGTCGCCCTGGGCGATGTAGTCGAACGGTGTGTTGCCGTTGACCCGCTGATAGGCCGCGGTGACGCTGTGGTTACCCACGCCGACGGTGAAGTGCAGGCTGTAGGTGTTGTTGTCGATGTTGCCCAGCAGCGCCTGGCCGGTGTCCTGAGTGTGATAGAAGTGCAGGCCCGGGTTGAGGCTGACCAGTTCGTTGACCGCGTAGGTGTAGTCCAGGTCGTAGTAGTACTGGTTCCAGATGTCCTTGAGTTCGGACGCGTAGAGGCTGCTGGTCAGCCCTGGCACGCCGCTCCAGGCCACGCCGGCCCAGTTCAGGTGCAGGCTCTCGTCGCCCTCGCGCAAGCTGCCGTAGGAAGTACCGATGCGTTTGTGTCCACTCTGGTTGTACGGCTTGGTGAAGCTGGCCTGGCCGCCCTCGATCAACCAGCCGTCGAAGCTGTGGTTGGTTAGGCTCACGCCGCGGAAGGTCTGGGGCAGCATGCGGCTCATGCCGCCGGCGATCACCGGGTTGTTGAGGAACAGGTCGCCAGCCTTGAGCTCGGTATCGAAGGCCCGCATTTTCAAGGTGGCGCCGGCGGTGGAGAACGAGCCGGGTGCCTTGTGCCGGCCATCGTCGCTGATAGGCAGGATGCTTGACTTGGTGGTGCCGCCACCACCGTCCAGCTTGAGGCCGAGCATGGCGTTGGCATCAAGGCCGAAACCCACGGTGCCCTGGGTGTAGCCCGACTCGAAGACGCCGAGAAAACCCTGGCCCCATTCGATGTTGTCTTTGTTCTGCTGCAGGCGGTTGCGGTTCATGTAGTAGTTGCGGGCGTTGAGCTTGAGGCTCGAACCCTCGACAAAACCCTCGGTCTTGGTTTCTTCGGCGGCTTGCCCGAGTGTCGGGATCGTTGCGGCGATTGCAATGAACAGGGGGCTGATCTTCAGTGAGGTCTTGAACAACGTTTAGCTCCTTTGGTGAACGACAATGGCTTCTTATTGTGAATTCGGGTGTTTCTTGTTCTGGGTATGACGAGTGTGCCGAGGGTTTCTATACGGCAAAAAAAAGCCGCTGAACTCAGCGGCTTTAAGACAACTTACTCCCGGGTTGAAAGCAGAGAAGTTGTCGAGGGAAACAAGTCGGAAGCGTGGATCAACTGTCTTTCTGAGTGTCGCTCTTGCTTTGCTCGGCAGTGATCTTCTGGGCTTGCTGAGTGTTTTGCTGCTGGGCTGCCTGGGCGATCTGGGCTTGTTCGAAAGCGGCGGCGCGTGCGGCATTTCTTGCCACGAATCCCTGGGATTCTTCGGCCATGGCCATTGGTGCCACGAACAGGGAAGACAAAACGAACGCGCTGGCGATACCCATACTGTTGGACATTTCTGAAGACCTTCTTGCAGAGCAAGTTCAATTCGGTGCGACAAAAATATAACCACGTGGCTGCTGGAAAAAGAGCCGAACAGGATAAGGACTGTTACAAAAAAAACAATAGTAGGAGCTGGCTTGCCAGCGAACGCGCCCTATCGCCTTGCGCCGGATGTGTTGACGCCTTCGCCGGCAAGCCGGCTCCTACAGAATCCGAGAATCCCGAGTCAGAGAGGCAGGTACAGGCCGAAGGTATTGATGCCCCGGTCGCTGCGCACGAACACATCGCCGCCATGCATCAGGGCGATGGCCTTGACGATGGCCAGCCCCAGGCCGTGATTGGCACCGCTGTTGCTGCGCGAGGGATCCACCCGGTAGAAACGCTCGAACAGCCGTGGCAGGTGTTCACTGGCAATGTCCTGCCCCGGGTTGCTGACGGCGATCGCCACCTGGTGTTCCTGGACCTCGATCCGCACCTGGATCACTTCCCCGGCTGCGGTGTGCTGCACCGCGTTGCTCAGCAGGTTGATCAGGGCCCGGCGCAGGTGGGCAACCTCGATCCGCACCTGGGCATCGCCCTGAACCTCGACCCTGACCTGGGCGTCTTCGAGGATGAAGTCCAGGTAGTCCAGGGTCGTTGCCACTTCCGCCGCCAGGGAACTGGTGGTGAGCTTGGTGGCCTTGCTGCCCTGGTCGGCACTGGCCAGGAACAGCATGTCGTTGATGATCGAACGCAGCCGCTCCAGCTCTTCGAGGTTCGATTGCAGTACCTCGAAGTAATGCTCCGCCGAGCGCCCCCGGGTCAGGGCGACCTGGGTCTGGCCGATCAGGTTGGTCAGGGGCGAGCGCAGTTCGTGGGCCACATCGGCGTTGAACGACTCCAGGCGCGAGTAGGCGTGTTCGACCCGTTCCAACGTGGAGTTGAAGGAATTGACGAACTGCTTCAGTTCCGGCGGCAGTGGCGACAATTGCAGGCGCCCGGACAGCCGTGGCGGTGCCAGGCGCTGGGCTTCCTGGGAGAGCTTGATCAGCGGCTTGAGGCCGATCCGCGCCACCCAATAGCCCAGGGCCGAGGCCAGCAGCACGCCGACAATGGCCAGGCCGATCAGGGCCATCAGCAACTGATGCTGGGTCTGGTGGAAGGTGTCGGTGTCGATGGCGATCAGAAAGCGCAGGGCCGGGCGCTGTTCCTTGGCCGGCAACTGGCTGACCAGGACTTTCAGCGGATAGGGGTGATCGCTCAGGTTCAGGTCACGCATGCCCAGGGGGCCTTGGGCGAATTCGCGGATCTGCGCGTCGGGGTTGCCGTATTCATAGCCGGGGTCGCCGCTGATGGCCCAGAAGCGGATGCGCTTGTCTTCCTCGCTCAGCAGCTTGAGCTTGGCGTTGATCTTGGCCCAGTGCTCGGGGTTGCCGTAGCGGGTCAGGGCCGACTCCAGCACGCTGTAGCGCGCATCCAGTTCGGCTTCCGGGAGCAGCCCCAGGCCCTTGTCCACCTGCTGGTAGAGGGCCCCGCCAATCAGCAGGAAGATCAGCAGCGCCACCAGAGTGAACAGCCCGCTCAGGCGCAGGGCAATGGAGTTACTCGGCACCGCGGCTCTCCAGCACATAGCCCATGCCACGGATGGTGTGCAGCAGTTTCTGTTCGAAGGGGCCGTCGAGCTTGGCCCGCAGGCGCTTGATCGCCACTTCGACGACATTCGCGTCGCTGTCGAAATTGATGTCCCAGACCATTTCCGCGATGGCGGTCTTGGACAGGATCTCGCCCTGGCGCCGGGCCAGCACGCTGAGCAGGGAAAACTCCTTGGCGGTCAGGTCCAGGCGGCTGCCAGCACGGCTGGCCTTGCGGCTGATCAGGTCGATCCACAGGTCGGCGATGCTGATCTGCACCGGCTCATGCCCACCGCTGCGACGGGTCAGGGCTTGCAGGCGGGCCACCAGTTCAAGGAAGGAGAAGGGCTTGCCCAGGTAGTCGTCGGCGCCATCGCGCAGGCCCTTGATGCGGTCTTCCACGCGTTCGCGGGCGGTGAGCATGATCACCGGGGTCTGCTTGCGCGCACGCAGTGCTCGCAATACGCCAAAGCCATCCAGGCCGGGCAGCATCACATCCAGCACTATCACGGCATAGTCGCCCTCCAGAGCCATGTGCAGGCCTTCGACGCCGTCCCGGGCCAGGTCGACGGTGTAGCCTTGCTCGGTCAACCCGCGGTGCAGGTAATCGGCCGTTTTTTCTTCGTCTTCGATAATCAGAACGCGCATGACCCGCCTCAGGTAGTGGTGGCCGGCAACAGGGCCGGCTGGGGCCGGTGGAACAGCCGCTCAAGCCACAAGTATATGACCGGCGTGGTGAACAGCGTCAGGGCCTGGCTGACCAGCAGGCCGCCCACCACGGCAATCCCCAGGGGCTGGCGCAGTTCGGCGCCGGCGCCGTAGCCGAGCATCAGCGGCAGGGCACCGAGCAGGGCGGCCAGGGTGGTCATGATGATCGGCCGGAAGCGGGTGATGCAGGCCTGGTAGATCGCCTCCTCGGGAGGCAGGCCGCCGTGGCGCTGGGCTTCCAGGGCAAAGTCGATCATCAGGATGCCGTTCTTCTTGACGATGCCGATCAGCAGCACCAGGCCGATCAGCGCCATGATGGAAAAGTCCTGGCCGCACAGCCAGAGCATCAGCAAGGCGCCCAGCCCGGCCGAGGGCAGGGTGGAAATGATGGTCAAGGGATGCACGAAGCTTTCGTACAGCACCCCGAGAATGATGTACACCGCCACCAGCGCCGCCAGGATCAGGTACGGCTGGCTGGCCAGCGAGCTCTGGAAGGCCTGGGCCGCGCCCTGGAAATTGCCGCTGATGGCCGTTGGCATGCCGATCTCGCTCTTGGCCTGGTTGAGCAGGATGACCGCATCGCCCAGGGCCACGCCGGGGGCCAGGTTGAAGGACAGGTTGGCCGCCGGGAACATGCCGTCGTGGGCAATCGACAGCGGGCCGATGGTGGGCGCATCGAAGCGCGCCAGGGCAGAGAGCGGGACCATTTCTCCGGTCAGCGGCGAGCGCAGGTAGAAGTAGTTGAGGCTCTCGGCCTTGCCCCGTTGCTGGGTGTCGAGTTCAAGGATCACGTTGTACTGGTTGATCTCGGTCTGGAACTCGTTGATCTGGCGCTGGCCGAAGGCGTCGTACAGTGCCTCGTCGACATCGCTGGCGGTAAGGCCGAAACGCGCGGCAGCCGTGCGATCGATCTGGATGTGGGTGATGCTGCCGCCCAGTTGCAGGTCGTTGGAGATGTCACGGAAGGCCGGGTTGCTGCGCAGCTTTTCCGTCAGGCGCTGGGTCCAGGTGCTCAGGGTCGGGCCGTCGTTGCTTTTCAGTACGTACTGGTACTGGGCGCGGCTGGGACCAGAGCTGAGGTTGATGTCCTGGCCGGCCCGCAGGTACAGGACAATGCCGGGCACCTTCATCAGTTGCGGGCGGATGCGGTCGATGAAGGCACTGGCAGACACGTCCCGGTCGCCACGGTTCTTGAGGGAAATCCAGAAGCGGCCGTTGGCGATGGTCTGGTTGCTGCCCGAGACCCCCACGGAGTGGGAGAAGGCCTGCACTGCCGGGTCGGCGGCGACGATCTCGGCCAGCGCCTGGTGCTTTTTCACCATGTCCGGGTAGGAAATGTCCGCCGCAGCTTCGGTAGTACCGAGCACGAAGCCGGTGTCCTGCACGGGGAAGAAGCCCTTGGGGATCAGGATATAGCCGGCAATGGCCATGCTCAGGGTCAGGCCGAAGATCCCCAGCATCAGTTTCTGGTGGGCCAGGGCCTTGCGCAGGCCGCGCTCGTAGACCGCCAGCAGGCGCTCGCCGAAGCCCGGCTTGGCATGGGCCGGGTGCACCGGCGCGCGCATGAACAGGGCCGCCAGGGTGGGGGCCAGGGTCAGCGAGACCACCACCGAAATCATGATGGTGGAAGTGGCGGTCAGGGCGAACTCCTTGAACAGCCGGCCCACCACGCCGCCCATGAACAGCAGGGGAATGAACGCCGCCACCAGGGAGAAGCTGATGGAGACCACGGTGAAGCCGATCTCGCCGGCGCCCTTGATTGCCGCCGCGCGCATGCCGTCGCCGGCTTCCAGGTGGCGGTGGATGTTCTCCACCACGACGATGGCGTCATCCACCACAAAGCCCACGGCCACGACAATGGCCACCAGGGTCAGGTTGTTCAGGCTGAAGCCCAGCACGTACATCAAGGCGAAACTGGCGGTCAGGGACACGCCCAGCACCGCGGAGACGATCAGGGTCGCGGACCACTGGCGCAGGAACAGCGCCATCACCGCCACCACCAGCAGCACGGCGATCAGCAGGGTGATCTCCACTTCGTGCAATGAGGCGCGGATGGTCTGGGTCCGGTCCACCAGCACCTTGACCTGCACCGAGGCCGGGAGCATGGCCTCCAGGCCTGGCAGGGCAGCCTGGATGCGGTCCACGGTCTCGACGATATTGGCCCCGGGCTGGCGCGAGATCACCAGGTTGACCCCCGGTTGGTCGCCGGACCAGGCCTGGACGTAGGCATCTTCCGAACCGTTGACTACCCGCGCCACATCCTGCAGGTGCACGGGGGCACCGTCCTTGTAGGAAACGATCAACTGGCCGTATTCCTCGGGATGGAACAACTGGTCGTTGGTGGACAGGGTGGAGATGCTCGACTCGCCATACAGTGCACCCTTGGCCAGGTTGAGGCTGGTCTGCTGGATCGCCAGGCGGATGTCGGCCAGGGTCAGGCCGATGGCCGCCAGTTTGTCCGCCGAAGCCTGGACCCGGATCGCCGGGCGCTGCTGGCCGGTGATGTTGATCTGGCCGACCCCGTCGATCTGGCTGATCTGTCGGGCCAGCAGGGTTTCCGCGTAGTCACTGAGCTCGGTGCCGGGCATCTGCGTCGAACTGATGCTGAGGATCAGCACCGGGCTGTCCGCCGGGTTGACCTTCTTCCAGGTGGGCAGGGTGGGCATGTCCTTGGGCAACTTGCCAGCGGCGGTGTTGATCGCCGCCTGCACTTCCTGGGCGGCGGTGTCGATGCTCTTGTTCAAGGTGAATTGCAGGGTCAGCAAGGACGAGCCCAGGGCGCTGCTGGAGGTCATCTGGGTCATGCCGGGAATGGCGCTGAATTGCACCTCCAGGGGCGTGGCCACGGAAGAGGCCATGGTGTCCGGGCTGGCACCGGGCAGGGCGGCGGACACCTGGATGGTCGGGAACTCGGCCTCTGGCAGCGGCGCCACCGGCAGGCGCGGGAAGGCAATGGCGCCCAACAGTACCAGGGCGAAGGTCAGCAGGACGGTGGCAACCGGATGGTCGACGCACCAGGCGGACACCGAGCCATGGCCCTTCATGGCTGGGGCTCCGTCGCCTGTACCACCTGGGGTGGATCGCTCAGTACCTGGACCTGGGAGCCGGGCTTGAGCCGCGACTGGCCGTCACTGACCAGCACATCGCCAGCCTGGACCCCGGAGATGATGTTCAACCCGCTGTCCTGATACACCACCTGCACCGGCACGACTTCCACCTGCTGGCCCTTGACCCGGTACACGAAGTGCTGGTCCAGGCCGCGCTGGACCACGGTCGGCGGTACGGTGAGGGCGTTCTGGTCCAGGGCGGTCTGGATTTTCACCGTCACCAGTTGCCCGGGCCACAGCTGCTGCTGGGCGTTGCTGAACTCCGCCTTGGCGCGGATGGTGCCGGTCCCGGCGTTGATCTGGTTGTCGATCAGGGTCAGGTGGCCGTTGCCCAGCAGGGCCCCGGCGCTATTGCTGTCAGCGCCGAGGAAGGCCTTGACCGCCGCCGGGTCCTGGGCGCGGATCAGTTGCTGCAGGGTTGGCAGCATTTGCTGGGGCAGGGAAAACTCCACGGCAATCGGGTCGATCTGGGTCACCGAGAACAGGCCCTGGGTATCGCTCATGCGCAGGAAGTTGCCTTCATCAACGGTACGAATCCCCACCCGGCCGCTGACGGGAGAGCGGATCTGAGTGTAGGAAAGCTGTACCTGAGCGGCATCAATGGCAGCCTGGTTACCCTGGGCCGTGGCGTTGAGCTGATTGACCAGGGCCACTTGCTGGTCATAGGTCTGCTTCGAGATGCCGTCATCCACCGACAGCAGCTTGTAGCGCTTGAGGTTGATCTGGGCCACCTGCAACTGGGCCTGGTTCTGCGCCAGCTGGGCCCGGGCCTGATCGAGGTTGGCGCGTATCGAACGATCATCGATGGTCGCCAGCAGGTCGCCGGTCTTGACCAGTTGCCCCTCCTTGACCAGCAGCCGGGTCAGGATGCCATCCACCTGTGGGCGAATCACCACGCTGTGCAGCGACAGTACCGTGCCGATGCCGCTGGCGTAACGCGGCACATCCTGCTGGTGCACGCTGACCACCCGTACCGGAATGGCCGTGGGCGCGGCCAGCCTGGCGGTGGCGGGCTTGTTCAGGAACCACGCGAGGCCGGCGATGAGCATCACGAGTACCGCTGCGGTCACGACTGTTTTCTTGGCAATGGGCATGGGGAGAGAGCGCCGGGCAATGATGTCGGAAGGATGGCCATGATCTGGGCACAGTTATAGCCCGACAACCCGGTCAGCACCGTGACGGCCAGCTGTCAGCGCTGTCAGAAAACTCCCGGTGGGCCCCGATCAAAGATGGCTGGCGCACAGGTATACTGGCGCCCACTGCGGCCTGCACCCCGGCGCGGATTTCCTTTCTCTCCTGGAGTTTCCATGACTTCCCCTGCACAACCCGCTGCGGATGACGCCCTGAACGTCGACCCGGCCGCTGACGCAACCGCTACCGACACCCCGAGCACAGCGGCGATCCCGGCGTTCAAGTTTCCCTTCAAGCCTTCCGAGTTTGCTCCTGCCAAGAATGCCCAGCAGCCCTGGTACAAAAATGGTGCCAGCAACGGACACACCAAGACCCCCGGCGCAGCGCCTCCCGGCACTCGTCGCTCCATGGGCAAACGCTGATATCGCCGACATTCGCAGAAAAAATCCCGATTTGCGCTTTTTTAATCGCAATGATGGCTAATTGCTTTAAACCTGAGCTGGATCAGTATTTGTGGCATCAGTGCGCTTAGAGTCAGCAGCCCTGCCGACTCCACCCAACACATACGAGCGCGCTATCCATGAAGATCAACCTTCCGGTTACTGGGCGAAACGTGGACTTTGCCCCTGATGCGAATATCCTTTCGACCACTGATCTGACTAGCGCGATCACCTACGCCAACCCTGATTTCATCAAGATCAGTGGCTACAGCCGTGAAGAGTTGCTGGGCTCGCCGCATAACCTGTTGCGCCACCCGGACATGCCCTCCGCGGCCTTCGCCCACATGTGGCGCACCCTCAAGCGCGGCCGTTCGTGGATGGGCATGGTGAAGAACCGTTGCAAGAACGGCGATCACTATTGGGTCAGTGCCTATGTCACGCCCGTGACCCGCGATGGCCAGGCGGTGGAATACCAGTCGGTGCGCACCAAACCCAGCGTCCGTCAGATCGAGGCGGCGGAGCGGGCCTATGCCCAGCTCAACGGTGCCGGCCCCTCGTGGTGGAGCCTGTTGCCGGTGATCAGCCTGCGGTTGCGTCTCTGGGCCTCCATCAGCGCCGGCTTCATCGGCAGCTACGGCGTTTCAGTGTGGCTGCTGCCCGAATCCTGGATGGTCCAGGGGGCCGTGATGGCCATGGGGTGGTGCCTGAGCCTGACGGCGGTCGGCGTGCAAGCGCGTCCACTGGATCGATTGGCCGAGCGCGCCCGGCAGATCGGTGACAACCCCTTGAGCCAGGGCATCTATACCGGCCGTACCGACGAGTTCGGGCGCATCGAGTTCGCCCTGCAGATGCTCGAAGCCCAGGTGGGCGCGGTAGTGGGGCGCATCGGCGATGCGTCCCAGCGCCTGGAGGGGCATGCCGCGGAACTGGTGGAGCATCTGCACAGCAGCCACAACAGCACCCTGGAACAGCAGGCGGAAACCGATCAGGTGGCGGCGGCCATTCACCAGATGGCGGCCAGCGTCGCCGAGGTCGCCACCCATGCCCAGCAGGCCTCGGTGGCGGCGGACCAGGCGGAAAGCGAAACCCGTGAGGGCCACCTGCTGGTGGGCGAAAGCCGCAGTGCGGTGCTGCGCCTGGCCAGCGAGCTGGAGCGGGCCACCGAGGTCATCCATCAACTGGAAAGCCATAGCACCGACATTTCCGGGGTGCTGGAGGTGATCCGCAGCATCGCCGAGCAGACCAACCTGCTGGCCCTGAATGCGGCAATCGAGGCGGCGCGGGCCGGGGAGCAGGGCCGGGGTTTTGCCGTGGTCGCCGATGAAGTGCGCGGGCTGGCCCAGCGTACCCAGGATTCCACCAACGAGATCCAGCGCATGATCAGCACCCTGCAAATGGGCGCGCGCAATGCGGTGGAGGCCATGCAGCACAGCAGCCAGCACCTGGAGAGCAGTGTCGACCAGGCCAAGCGCGCGGCGGTGGCCCTGGACGGCATCAGCCAGCGGGTCAACCAGATTACCGAGATGAGCTTGCAGATCGCCGCAGCGGTGGAAGAGCAGAGCGCAGTCAGCGAGGACATCAACCGCAACATCATCGGCATTCGCAATGCCTGTGAGGCGACCGTCAGTGCCGGCCAGCTCAGCCACGTCAACTCAGGCGACGTGGCCGGGCTGGCGGGGGACTTGCGGCAACTGGCCCTGGAGTTCTGGCACAAGCGCGGCTAGGGCTGTTCGCCGCCCCGCCATTGTCCGCGGCTCAGGCGGCGCGCAGGGAAATGAAGGCGTAGTCCAGAGGCGTTTCACTGACCACCTGGGCACCGGCGGCCTGGACCTGACCGGCGATATCGTCTCCGGACAGGTGAAAGCGCCAGGGCTGGCCCGGTGCTCCGGGTGGTGCAGCCTGGACCTGGTCGATGGCGTTAGCCAGGGCGCCCATGTCCGGCAGGTAAGCGGTGAAACCGTCGCCCTTGAGCGCTGTGGTGCGAATGCCCAGCAAGGCGCAAATGGCTTCCTTGGTGTGGATGTCGTCACGGTCGGCCTGGCGCGAGCGGCGGATCAGCTCGGCCAGCTCCTGATCCACCAGTTCATTCCCCAGAATCAGTTGCGGGCCCTGTTCCCAGGATTCCGGCGGGCATTCCTTGGCCTGCGGGTTGAGGGGAATGTGCGGATTGATTTCCATGGGGTAGATGCGGCACACCAGTGGCCGGCGCTGGTAGATGCGGCACAGCTGGTCTTCGTCAAGATTCCGGCAGGGGCCGACGTTGTAGGCGGCGAAGGTGATCGCCACATAGGCTTCGGTGGCGCCACTGCGGACCCGGCAGGAACGGCGTTCGGCGTGCTCGCGCTGCTGCATCGGCAGCCCCAGGCCATTGCCGAGGAAGGCTTCCACCAGAATGATCACCTGGCCGCCGTCGGCCGCCCAGTCGCGGGCTTCCAGCAGGGTCAGGGGCACGTGGTGATCGTTGCAGCATTTGCCGCAGCCGACGCAGGAAAACTGAGTGTTCATTGCACGAAGCGCCTTGTGGATCAGCAGGAGTCAGGTGGGAAAACCGTCATGGACGCTACCCGGGGCTATGCCGAAGCAAGTTATGCGCCATTCACCGGGCCTTGAGGGCCGGCCGGATCGAGTCCCACTCGCTGACCGCAGCCTGGCCGGTCTGCCTGTTGTACAGGCACAGTTCGATGCCCGATTGGCCGCGCATGTGTTTCTGCGGGTAGCGGCCTTGCAGCAACAGGGCGCTGACGCCGACCTGGTCGGGAAATTGCGCGATGGTTCCCACGGGTTTGGGGTTTTGCAGGCCGCTGGCCTGGGTACAGCTGATTCGGATGGCCTGCTCCAGGGCGGCCCAGGCATCGTCGCTGGAGGCGCTGGCCTGGCCGGTGAGGGTGGCCAGGCAGAGCAGGCACAGAGTCTTGGCGTTCATGGGGCGGCTCCTTGGGGCGCAGGGGCTTTGGGATCGCCGGGGCTGATCCGGCCGTTCGCAGCCTTAGGCGGCGGCTACAGGATAGTGACCGGCGGATCAGTCGAGGGTTTCGTGACGCACGATGTACATGCCTACGCTTTCGTAGAGGCGCCGGGCCCCCAGGTTGCCTTCCAGTACCCGCAGATCGACGCAGCCTTCCCGGCGTTCGGCGAACAGGATGAAGGCTTGCTGCAGCAAGGCGCGCCCCAGGCCCTGGCCGCGCGCTCGGGGGTGTACCACCAGGTCCTTGATGTAGGCGCTGGTCCAGCACTGGGCGACGCCGATCACACCTTCGGCATCCCGGGCCACCAGGCACAGTTCGGGGTCGTATTCGGCATCGCTCTCGAAGGCCTGGCGCCAGCTGTCCAGCACCGGGACGTCGCCGCCACCGTCCTGGTAGCCCAGATGCATCAACTGATGCACAGCCTGCGCATGCTCGGGGCTGTAGTTGTGCACAGTGATGCCGGCAGGCCACTGCGGCGCTGCCAAAGGGGCAGTGAGATCGCGGCGCATCAACAAACAGTGGATCTGGCTCATGCTTCAGGCGCCCTGGGTGGCAATGGTCTTGGCTGCGTCGATCAGGCAGCGGGTCAGTTCTGGCGAGGAAAACTTGGTGAGCACGGCGTTGGCACCGGCCACACGGGCTTTCTCGCTGTTCATGGCGCTGTCCAGGGAGGTGTGCAGCAGCACGTAGAGATGGGCGAAGTCCGGGGTTTCCCGCAGGGTGCGGGTCAGGGCGTAGCCGTCCATCTCCGACATCTCGATGTCCGAGACAATCAGGTTGATCTCGTTGGCCGTGCCTTGCAGTTCCAGCAGGCAGTCGATGGCTTCCTTGGCGCTGCGGGCGGTGTGGCATTGCAGGCCGAGGTTGCGCAAGGTGTGTACCGATTGCTGCAGTGCCACCTGGCTGTCGTCCACCACCAGGATCCGCGCGTTGCCCAGGGCTTCGGCGTCTTCCATGCTCAGCTCGGTGGGCGCCATCTCGATCTGGGCCGGGGCGATGCCATGGATCACTTTCTCGATATCCAGTACCTGCACCAGGGTGCCGTCCACTTGGGTCACCCCAGTGATGTAGGACCGCAAGCCGCCGGAACCGAAGGGCGGTGGACGGATATCGGTGGTCAGGCAATGCACGATCTTGCTCACGGCCTGCACGTGCAGGCCCTGTTTGGAGCGGCTGACGTCAGTGACGATCAGGCAGCCGCTGTCGGGGTCGGCCAGGGGCCGCTCGCCGATGGCCCGGCTGAGGTCGATCACCGACAGCGAGTTGCCCCGCAGGGTGGCGATGCCTTTCACGTGGGGGTGGGATTCGGGCAGCTTGGTCAGCGGCGGGCAGGGAATGATTTCACTGACTTTAAGCAGGTTGATTGCCATCAGCTTGCCGCTGCGCAAGGTAAACAGCAGAAGCGATAGCGAATCTGCGCGGGCTTTGTTGGAGGACATAAAAACCTTCTCTGGAGAAAATTGGCTCGTGGCACGGGCCACGGACAACCATTGATAACGGGTTATCGACGTGTTCAGGGCTGGCTTTAGCGGTGTTCCCGCTTTCCGTCGGCGGCGCGACCCTGGCCGGCAAGCCGGCTCCTGCAGAGGGGCGGGGCGCTTTGTCGGCGCTGGCGTTTACCGCAGGCCCAGGCGCTTGGCCAGGCGGCTCAGGTTGGCCCTGTCCAAGCCTAGCTCACGGGCGGCGCTGGCCCAGTTGTGCTGGTGCCGCTCCAGGCAACTGCTGATCAGTTGGCGCTGGTAGTGGTCGGTGGCCTGGCGCAGGTCGCCGGCTACGGCAGGCATGGCCTGGGTTGCAACAGCAGGCTCGACGGGGGCGCTGGTTCTTTCGCTGGCCCGGGGCAGGTCCAGATCGCCGGCGTCCAGGCTGAGGATCTTCGGTCGCTCGGGGTGGTTGCCCAGCGCTTTCAGAGCGCTGCGCCCGATCAAGTGCTCCAGCTCGCGAACGTTGCCCGGCCAGTGGTAGGCCAGCAGCGCCTGTTGCGCCTCAACGCTCAGGCGCAGGCTGCCCAGGCCCATGCGCGAGCGGTTCTGTTCCAGGAAGTAGCCACTGAGCAGCAGCACATCGCGGCCGCGCTCGCGCAGTGCCGGCACCCGCAGGGGGTAGACGCTGAGACGGTGGTAGAAGTCGGCACGATAGCGGCCGTTGCGCACTTCTTCCGCCAGATCGCGGTTGGTGGCGGCAATCAGGCGCACGTCGACCCGATGCTCCTGGTCCGACCCCAGGCGTTGCAGTTGGCCGCTTTGCAGCACCCGCAGCAGTTTGGCCTGCACGGTCAGCGACAACTCGCCCACTTCATCGAGAAACAGCGTGCCGCCATTGGCCAGTTCGAATTTTCCCCGGCGATCCTGGGTGGCCCCGGTGAAGGCGCCGCGCACGTGGCCGAACAGCTCGCTCTCCACCAGGGTGTCGGGCAGGGCCGCGCAGTTGAGGCTGATGATCGGCTGCTCGGCCCGGGGCGAAGCCGCGTGGATAGCCTGGGCGACCAGTTCCTTGCCGACGCCGGTTTCTCCGGTGATCAGCACCGTCAGGTCGCTGCCGCCCACCAGCTTGATTTCCTCCAGCAAGCGTTTGTGGGCCTTGCTCTGGCCGATCATCTCGCGGTTCTGCCCACTGGCCTGGCGATAGACCTCGGCCCGCTGGTGCTCGTTTTCGGCGCGCTGGGCCAGGCGTTCGATGCGCTGGGCGGCGCTGACCGTTGCGGCGGCGAGGCTGGCGAAGGCTTGCAGGGCATCCAGCTCAATGGGTTCGAAGCGCTGCGGGTCCAGGGCATCGAGGGTCAGCAGGCCCCAGGGGCGCTCGTCGACGAACAGCGGGCAGCCCATGCAGTCATGCACTTCCAGGTGATCATCGAGCCCTTCCACCAGGCCGTCGTAGGGGTCGGGCAAGTCGCTGTCGCTGGCAAAGCGGGTCGGGCCCGGGCTGCTGAGCAGGGCGGCGAAGCGCGGATGCTCGCTGACCTTGAAACGGCGGCCCAGGGTGTCGGTGCTCAAGCCGTTGACCGCCAGGGGCACCAGCCACTCGCCATCCAGGCGTAGCAGTGCGGTGGCATCGCAGGGCAGCAGGGCGCGCAGAGCTTCCAGCAGGCGGCGATAGCGCTCGCCTTCGGGCAGTTCGCGGGACAGGTCGGTGACCAGGGGAAGCAGGGCGGTGAGCAGGGATTTTGCAGTCATAATGACTCCGTGGTGTCTTAATGACTATAAAAGACAGAGTGTCTTTATGACTATATTTATATTAACTTGTTGATATTTAACGTATTTATTTTTGGCACGAAAACTGATTAGGCATAGGAAACCTGCAAGCAGTCATAAAGTCCAGGAGTTGTCCTTATGCTAAGCGTTCAAGATCGTGCCATTATCAAAGCCACTGTGCCCCTGCTCGAAAGCGGCGGCGAAGCCCTGATTACCCACTTCTACCGGATGATGCTCTCCGAGTACCCGCAAGTGCGGCCACTGTTCAACCAGGCGCATCAGGCCAGCGGCGATCAGCCCCGGGCCTTGGCCAATGGTGTTCTGATGTATGCCCGGCACATCGACCAACTGGACCAGTTGGGGGACCTGGTGGCCAAGATCATCAACAAGCACGTCGCCTTGCAGATCCTTCCGGAACATTACCCCATCGTTGGCGGTTGCCTGCTGCGGGCCATTTCCGAAGTGCTGGGCAGCGAGATCGCCACCCAGGAAGTGATCGATGCCTGGGCCGCCGCCTATAACCAGCTGGCGGATATCCTGATCGGCGCCGAGGCGGCGATCTACGACGAGAAAGCCCAGGCGCCCGGCGGCTGGCGCGGTGCCCGTGAGTTCCGGCTGGTGCAGAAGGTGGAAGAAAGCGCGGAAATCACCTCCTTTTATTTCGAACCGCTGGACCAGGGGCCGATCCTCGCCGCTGAACCGGGGCAGTACATCGGTTTGCAGCTCTTTATAGGGGGCGAGGAAATCCGTCGTAACTACTCCCTTTCGGCACTTTCCAACCAGGGCCAGTACCGCATCAGCGTCAAGCGCGAAACCGGCGGCGTGGCCTCCAACTACCTGCATGACCAATGCCCGGTGGGCACCAGCGTCATGCTGTTCCCTCCTGCGGGGGAGTTCACCCTGGCGGCCAGCGACAAACCGCTGGTGCTGATCAGCGGCGGGGTGGGCATCACTCCAACCCTGCCGATGCTGGAGGCGGCGCTGGCCACCGAGCGTCCGGTGCATTTCATCCACTGCGCCCGCAACGGCCAGGTGCATGCCTTTCGCAACTGGGTCGATGAACTGGCCCAGCGGTATCCACAGCTCAAGCGCTTCTATTGCTACGCCGAGGATGACGGTGTCAGCCCGGCGGCGGACAAGCTGGGCATGCTGACCCGCGAGCAACTGGCCGAGTGGCTGCCGGAGCAACGCGACCTGGACGCCTACTTCCTCGGGCCCAAGGGTTTCATGGCCGCGATCAAGCGCCACCTGCAGGCCCTGGGCATTCCCGAGCAGCAGAGCCGCTATGAGTTCTTCGGTCCGGCAGCGGCCCTGGAATAACCACCCCGGCCGGCTTCCCACGGGCGCCGGCCTTTTCTCTCTCCCCTTCGTTTCATGTCGCTCCGGCATTCGCTGATTTTCCCGAAACCGCCTTTATTCTCGGCGTATTTGGTATGGCGGTTAATCCACTCTTAACCTGCTTGTCGCTATTGTCCGCAACTGGCAAAGCGCCCGAAGCCGCGTTGCAGTGGCGCTGTACGTCCCTGCATTCAAAGGTCATGTTCAACGTGTAGACTTCCCGGCAGCCGGGTGTGCCTCTGCGAGTATTGGCCTGCACGCGATCGACGGGTTCATCGAAGACAATCTCGGTCTGCCGCCTCGGGTCTCGGGGGCAGGCTGAACACAACAGAAAAAGGAATAGGGATGAGTGACGACAGACTGGGTTTGGGACGCGAGCGGCGTTTCCTGGTGCTGCTGGGGATTATCTGCCTGGCACTGATCGGCGGAGCCCTGTACATGCAGGTGGTGCTGGGCGAGGCGCCGTGCCCGCTGTGCATCCTGCAGCGTTATGCCTTGCTGCTGATTGCACTGTTTGCCTTCATCGGCGCGGCCATGAGTTCGCGACGTGGGGTCACGGTCATGGAAACCCTGGTGGTCATCTGCGCCCTCGCCGGCGCGGGCGTGGCGGGGCACCATGTGTACACCCAGTTCTACCCCTCGGTGAGCTGTGGCATCGATGTACTGCAGCCGATTGTCGACAGCCTGCCGTTGGCCAAGATCTTCCCCCTGGGCTTTCAGGTGGACGGTTTCTGCTCCACGCCGTACCCGCCGATCCTGGGTCTGTCCCTGGCCCAGTGGGCGCTGGTGGCGTTCGTGCTGACGGTGATCCTGGTGCCTCTGGGTGTGGTACGCAATCGCAAGAAAACCTACTGATTCACTCGTAAAAGCCCCGGCCTTCCGATGGGGGGCCGGGGCTTTTTTGTGCCGTTCATTCGGCACCTGAAAAGTCCGTGATTTGCGGCAAGCGCAGGTGCGGCAAAAGTGCGACATGTTGTCACAGTGCCGCGGTCGCAGAGGGGCGGTTGAGTCGCTGCAACAGACTGCATTCTGGCGCGCTGGTTCAATGAGAGCCTGTCAGTTTGTGTACGCGAGCCTGTCGGCCGAGAACCATAGCCTGCTATCGATACAAATCTTCACAGCGCCCGTTTTACAAGGGGTGAAGCCTGATGGAAGGCGGCCCTCAGGGGGGATCGAGAGTCCTGGAAGGGGGGTGTTTCAGGTCCTTTTTGGGGCTTTTTGTTGCAAATGAAAATCGCTATGATTGCGATCCTTCGCAACAATCATGAGGGATTGTTGCGCCATGGGATAAAAATTATTTCGGGATAAGACATGGTTTATAAAACGCGACATATCTACAATCGCCCGCACTGAATTTCCGACGCTGCTCAACCCTGAGCACACGAGGACGGTCGAGGGGCGGATAGAGCGCTCCATGCGACTGCGGGTGTCGGCGCCTTCCAAACTTCCGCACCAAATGGAATTGGTCTGTAACAAGGCCTTTGACCACGAGATCGAATAAGAACCACTGCTAGCCCGGGATGTGTCGTTGAGCGCTTAACGCAACGGGCAGGCCCTTATTCAATTGAAGAAAAATGCCAACCCTTGGCAGGGTGAAGTGTTGGCGATCAAAACCCAACTGCATTGCGCAAGCTGCTTTAGAGGTCGTGAGATGAGTAAAAACAGGTACCCCAGATTACTAGGCTTATTGCCGCTGCTCGGCATGTTAATGCTGGGAGGCTGCAAGTGGACCTTGCTCGATCCCAAGGGTCAGGTCGGTCTGGATGAACGAAACCTGATCATCACGGCAACCATCCTGATGCTGCTGGTGGTTGTGCCGGTCATCATCATGACCTTCGCCTTCGCCTGGAAATACCGCGCCTCCAACAAGGACGCGACCTACGCGCCGAAGTGGTCCCACTCCACCAAGATCGAGATCGCGGTGTGGCTGGTTCCGGTGCTCATCATCATTGCCCTGGGTTATGTCACCTACAAGTCGACCCACGCCCTGGACCCTTACCGTCCGCTGGATTCCGACGTCAAGCCAGTGACCATCGAAGTGGTCGCCATGGACTGGAAGTGGCTGTTCATCTATCCCGACCAAGGGATCGCCACCGTCAACAAGATCGTTTTCCCGGCCCATACCCCGGTGAACTTCCGCGTGACCTCCGACACCGTGATGAACTCGTTCTTCATCCCGGGCCTGGGCGGCCAGATCTACGCGATGGCGGGCATGACCACCAAGCTGCACCTGATTGCCAACCAGAACACCGAACTTGAAGGTATCTCCGCCAACTACAGCGGCGCGGGTTTCACCGGCATGAAGTTCAAAGCGATCGCTACCAGTCAGGAAGATTTCGACGCCTGGGTAAACGAAGTCAAGAAGGCACCTAAACAGCTGGACACCGCTGAATACGAAGCCCTTTCCAAGCCAAGCCAGAACAATCCTGTAGAGCTCTACTCCGCCTACGCGCCAAACCTGTTCCAGACCGTCATCGACAAGTATGAAGGCATGAAACCGGGCAAGCCGCTCAAGCACGAGAAGAAAGAAAAGGAAGTGGCCGCAACGGAAGGGATGGACGTGAGTTCGCATTCAGCTGCCGGGGCAGAGGAGTAAACGATGTTTGGTAAATTAAGTCTGGAAGCGATTCCGTTCCACGAGCCGATTGTCATGGTCACCGTTGCCATGATTCTGCTCGGTGGCGTGGCGCTGTTCGCGGCAATCACCTACTTCAAGAAGTGGACCTACCTGTGGACCGAGTGGCTGACGTCCGTCGACCACAAGAAAATCGGTGTGATGTACATCATCGTCGCCATGGTCATGCTGCTGCGTGGTTTTGCCGACGCCATCATGATGCGTACCCAGCTGGCCATGGCCACCGAGGGTTCGCCTGGCTACCTGCCACCTGAACACTATGACCAGATCTTCACCGCTCACGGTGTGATCATGATCATCTTCATGGCGATGCCATTCTTCACCGGCCTGATGAACCTTGTCGTGCCGCTGCAGATCGGCGCGCGTGACGTGGCCTATCCGTTCCTCAACTCCCTGAGCTTCTGGCTGCTGGTTTCGGGCGTGGTGCTGATCAACCTGTCCCTGGGCGTTGGCGAATTCGCCAAGACCGGCTGGGTTGCCTATCCGCCGCTGTCGGGCTTGCAATACAGTCCGGGCGTGGGTGTGGACTACTACATCTGGGCGCTACAGCTATCAGGGCTGGGGACAACGCTGACGGGGGTCAACTTCCTGGCCACCGTGCTGAAAATGCGTACCCCGGGCATGAAGATGATGGACATGCCGATCTTCACTTGGACCTGCACCTGGGCCAACGTGCTGATCGTGGCTTCGTTCCCGATCCTCACCGCTACCCTGGCACTGCTGACGCTTGACCGTTACATGGATTTCCACATTTTCACCAATGAACTTGGTGGCAATCCAATGATGTACGTGAACCTGTTCTGGGCCTGGGGTCACCCCGAGGTGTACATCCTGATCCTGCCGGCGTTCGGTATCTTCTCCGAAGTGATCTCGACCTTCTCCGGCAAGCGCCTGTTCGGCCACCATTCGATGATCTACGCTTCCGGCGCGATCTCGGTACTGGGCTTCATGGTCTGGCTGCACCACTTCTTCACCATGGGTTCGGGGGCCAGCGTCAACGCCTTCTTCGGCCTGGCGACGATGCTGATCTCGATTCCGACGGGGGTGAAGCTGTTCAACTGGCTGTTCACCATCTACCACGGCCGTCTGCGCATCACCAGCCAGGTTCTGTGGACCCTGGGCTTCATGGTGACCTTCGCCATCGGCGGCATGACTGGCGTACTGCTGGCCATTCCGGGTGCCGACTTCGTTCTGCACAACAGCCTGTTCGTGATCGCTCACTTCCACAACGTGATCATCGGCGGCGCGGTATTCGGCTACATCGCCGGCTTCAGCTTCTACTTCCCGAAAGCCTTCGGCTTCAAGCTGCATGAAGGTTGGGGCAAGGCTGCGTTCTGGTTCTGGATCTCCGGCTTCTTCGTCGCGTTCATGCCGCTCTATGCACTGGGCTTCATGGGCATGACCCGTCGTCTGAACGCCACCACCAACCCTGAGTGGGTGCCGTACCTGTACGTCGCCATGGTAGGTGCGGTGATGATCGCCGTGGGTATCGCCTGCCAGCTGATCCAGCTGTACGTCAGCGTGCGTGACCGCAAGCAGAACATGTGTGTATCCGGCGACCCTTGGAACGCCCACACCCTGGAATGGTCGACCTCGTCGCCACCTCCGTTCTACAACTTCGCGGTACTGCCGAAAGCCGAAGGCATCGATCCGTTCACCGAAGCCAAGGAAAACGGCACTGCCTACGCGCAGCCTGGCCGCTACCAGCCGATCCACATGCCCAACAACACCGCTACCGGTCTGGTCATGGGTGCTCTGCTGACCGTGTTCGGTTTCGCCATGATCTGGCACATCTGGTGGCTGGCCATCGCAAGCCTGGCCGGCACCGTGATCTATTTCGCGATCCACGCTGCCCGTGATGATCAAGGCTACATGGTGCCGGTCGAAACGATCGAGCGCATCGAAGCCGAACAGCACAAGCGTCTGGTATCGGAGAACAAGATCCCGGCTACCCGTGTTGAAACCTCGTTGGAACAGGCTTAATCCATGTCGAACTTAGTGACCAATGCTGGACACGCCCATGTCGATGACCATGGGCACGATGACCATCACCACGACTCGGGCGAGATGACCGTATTCGGTTTCTGGCTCTACCTGATGACCGACTGCATTCTGTTTGCGTCGATCTTCGCGGTATACGCGGTACTGGTTAACAACGTAGCGGGTGGCCCGTCGGGCCACGACATCTTCGAACTGCCATACGTACTGGGTGAAACCGCCCTGCTGCTGTTCAGTTCGATCACCTACGGCTTCGCCATGCTGGCGTTCTTCCGGGGCAACAAGAAGCAGGTACTGGGCTGGCTGGCCATGACCTTCCTGTTTGGCCTGGGCTTCATCGGCATGGAGATCAACGAGTTCCACCTGCTGATCTCCGAAGGCTATGGCCCTAGCCGTTCCGGCTTCCTGTCCGGGTTCTTCACCCTGGTCGGTACCCACGGTCTGCACGTGACCAGCGGTCTGATCTGGATGGCGATCATGATGTACCAGGTGCAGAAAAACGGCCTGACGGCGACCAACAAGACCCGTCTGAGCTGCCTGAGCCTGTTCTGGCACTTCCTGGACGTGGTGTGGATCTGCGTATTCACCGTTGTTTACCTGATGGGGACTATGTAAATGGCCAACACACACTCCCACGACGAAGCCGGTCACGGCAGCGTCAAGTCCTACGCCATCGGCTTCATCCTGTCGGTCATCCTGACACTGATCCCGTTCGGCCTGGTGATGTACCCATCGCTGCCCAAAGACGTGACCCTGTGGATCGTCCTGGCGTTCGCAGTCATCCAGGTGCTGGTGCACCTGGTGTACTTCCTGCACCTGGACCGTTCCGAAGCACAGCGCAACAACGTGGTGGCGTTCATCTTCGCCGCGTTGGTCATTGTTCTGCTGGTTGGTCTGTCGTTGTGGATCATGTTCAGCATCCACACCGTCATGATGGCGAAGTGAGGTAAACCCGATGTCGCTCAAGCACTTTATCCAAATCACCAAACCGGGGATCATTTTCGGTAACGTGCTTTCTGTGGCAGGCGGGTTCTTCCTGGCCTCGAAAGGGCATGTCGATCTGGCCATTTTCCTGGCCGCCATGATCGGCACCTCGCTGGTGGTAGCGTCCGGTTGCGTGTTCAACAACTGCATCGACCGTGACATCGACCTGAAGATGGAGCGCACCAAGAACCGCGTGCTGGTCCAGGGCCTGATTTCCCTGGAAGTGGCACTGGTCTACGCCTCTATCCTCGGTGTCGCCGGCGTCGCCCTGCTGTACTACGTGGCCAACCCGTTGGCCGCGTTGTTCGCGGTAATCGGCTTTGTCATCTACGTCGGCTTCTACAGCCTGTACCTCAAGCGCAAGTCGGTTCACGGCACGCTGGTGGGCAGTCTGTCCGGGGCCATGCCGCCAGTGATCGGCTATGTCGCGGTCAGCAACAGCTTCGACATGGCTGCGCTGACCCTGCTGGTGATGTTCAGCCTGTGGCAGATGCCGCATTCCTACGCTATCGCGATCTTCCGCTTCAACGATTACCTGGCCGCATCGATTCCGGTGCTGCCAGTGAAGCGTGGCATCCGCGTGGCCAAGAAGCACATCCTGCTCTACATCCTGGCATTCCTGGTGGCGACCCTGATGCTGACCTTCAGCGGTTACGCCGGCATGAGCTACCTGGCGGTAGCGGCGGCCATGGGCATGTACTGGTTGTACATGGCCTGGACCGGCTACAAGGCAGTGGATGACACCGTGTGGGCGCGCAAGCTCTTCGTGTTCTCGATCTTCACCATCACCGCGCTGAGCGTGATGATGTCGGTGGATTTCAAGGCCCCGACCGAGCTCCTGCTGACCTACGCACACTAAGCTGTCCAGGCCACAGGAAAAGCCCCGCCTTCGCAAGAAGCGCGGGGCTTTTTTCATTGCGCTGGGTTGATGGTCACATCATTTAAAGTTTTTCGGCCCGAAGGCCTGGCCTGGCCGGGTAAAATGCGCCGTTCGTGGATAGAACCTGAGTGGATGCAATGGAAAACCGTATTGAACTGTACGACTCGAAGGTGCGCTATGGCGTCATCAGTCGCGGACTGCACTGGGCCATGGCCCTGGCCTTTGCCTGGATCTACAGCACCACCAGTGCGCATTACCTGATGGCCGATTCGGCCCTGGACAAGTTCCTCTGGCCGACCCACAAGCAAGTCGGCCTGCTGTTGATGGCCCTGCTGCTGGTGCGTGTGGTCTGGAGCCTGTTGAACCGTCATCGCCGGCCGCCGAGCCTCAACCTTGCAGCAACCCTGGGGCATGGGCTGCTGTATGCCGGGATGTTTGCCATTCCGTTTCTCGGCCTGTTGCGTCAGTACGGCTCGGGTCGCGCCTTTTCCGCCTTCGGTCTGCCGGTAATGAACGGCTTCGACGGGCCGAAGATCCAGTGGATGACCGAGCTGGGCAACAATTTCCACAGCCTCCTGGGCTGGACCCTGCTGGTGCTGATCGTCGGCCATGTGGCGGCGCTGATCCTGCACTGCATCAAGGGCCAGGGGCATATTCTGCGGCGCATGGCCGGCAGTGCACGCTCGGCGTGAGCCGCGCACCCGAACACGGAAAAGCCCCGCCTTCGAGAGACGCGCGGGGTATTTTATTGAGAGCCCTTGCGTGGGCTGCCCAACTATTCAAATGACCCAACTCATGCAGGAAGCAGAATGATGAAGAAAACAGCGGTTATCGTGTTCAGCGGCGGACAGGACTCGACAACCTGTCTGATCCACGCCTTGCCGCTCTATGACGAAGTGCACTGCATTACGTTCGACTATGGCCAGCGGCACCACGCGGAAATCGAGACCGCGCAGCGGCTATCCAAGCAGTTGGGGGCGACCGTGCACAAAGTGCTGGACGCTTCGTTACTCAACGAACTGGCGATCAGCAGCCTCACTCGGGACAACATTCCGGTGCCCACGGTGAACAGTTCAGGCGAGAGCTTGCCCAGCACCTTTGTACCCGGAAGAAACATCCTGTTCCTTACCCTGGCCTCTATCTATGCCTATCAGGTAAAAGCCGAGACCGTGATTACCGGAGTGTGCGAGACCGATTTCTCGGGTTACCCCGATTGCCGCGATGAATTTGTAAAGGCATTGAACAAGGCCCTCGAACTGGGCATGGAGTACAAGTTGCGCCTCGAGACTCCACTGATGTGGCTGAACAAGGCAGAAACCTGGGCTCTGGCGGACTACCACAATCAACTGGAGCTGGTTCGCGAGCAAACCCTGACTTGCTACAACGGCATCATGGGCAGTGGCTGCGCCAACTGCGACGCCTGCAATCTGCGGGCAAAAGGCTTGAACGCTTATCTGGAGAACAAGACGCAAGTCATGGATAGCCTGAAGAGCAAGATGGGTCTGAAGTGAGGATTTGAGCAGCTTGCTGCCCTTGGAGCCCAACACTGAACCTGCCTGGCAGATAGGTGTTGAGCTCCGGCGTCGCTCTACAAACAGCGATCGATCATTTTGCCTGGCTATCCGTTATGTATCTCTTGAACAGTGATCGTGCGCCATAGGCGGGCAATATATTGAAGAATGCAAAACAGACCTTGATTGCGATCTGAACATAAATCATGTTCAGGATGTCGTTGTTTTGCATGGATCCATAGAATGCGATGTAGCAAAACACGAAGCTGTCGATGATGACCGCAAACAAGGTGCTGAGGAATATCCGCAGAAATAGGAATCTGGAATTTGTGAGTTCCTTTATCTTGCACAGCAAATATGAGTTTATGTTTTCAGAAACAAGGAAGGAAACGGAAGACGCTACGAGTACAGACGACACCTGGATAATAACGTCGTTATAAGGTGTATCGAGTTTCCAGCCTGGCAGTCCGGGGAGAAAAGTGGACGCGTAGAGCAGGATGATGATCATGGCGTTGCTTGCAAATGCAAACAGAATGGCTCTTCTGGCGAGCCTGAGTCCGAAGTTCTCGTTCAGCAGGTCAACGATCAGGAATGTCAGAGGGTACAGAAAGGTGCCGGGGGTAATAATGATGTCGAGGGATTCAAGGTAGATCGGCTTTGTTGCAGCGATGCTGGTGAAAATATAAAAGGTAAAGAGCAGCAGGTTGAGGATGATGTAGATCATCCATGAGTTTTCATTGCGGTCGTTCAAGTCGTATGCAGTAAGTGTTCCTCCTTGGGAGTAGAACTTTTTATACAGGTTTTTAACTTCCATTTTGTTTAAGTTATCCATTATTTCGCTGTTCACTACTTCGCTCAGCTTTATTTTTATGACCTTGCCGGTGTCGATGATCATGATCACGGCCAGGTTTTTATTGTTCTCAAACCCCAGAAGCTTGTACTTGCTGTTCTCGATATCACCTTCATAGGCAGTCATTGAAGCGTTCCTCAATGATATCGCCGACAACGGATATACGATCTGGGTCGAAGACGACCTCGTTCATGATCAGCAGTTTCCTGGTCTGTTTGTCGTAAGCCAGTTTTTCCTTTTCATCGGTGATCGTCCCCTTTTGCACGATCAGCAGGCCGCCGACCTCATACATGCCCTTGATATCGTTTTCCAGGCGCACGGCTATCAAGTTAGAGGATGTACCGAAGTAGTAGGTCAATGGGAAACAAGTGGCGAGTTCGCCAATACGTTTATCCATGTTGGCCATCAACTGGCTTTCCTTGAGGATCGGAACAGCAGCCGGGTTCATGTTCCCTTGCGGGGAAATGCTGCTTTCGATGATCTCCTTCTCTTCAAAGTCGACGGTTTCTATTTCCTCATAGGAAATGCCGAAGAAGTCGGAGATTTTTCGAATGGTGGACTGCTGGACGTTGCTGACCTTGCCTTCCAGGATGTTGTATATGGTTGTTCTGGTCAGGCCACTGGCGTTGCATAAAGACAGTTGTGTCTCTCCGCGACTTTTAATCAGGTATTTGATATTGCTTTTTAAATACTCTGTTCTTTCTCTTCTGTGCATCAAATGCCTCACCATTTCCTTATAGTCGTAATGCATCGAATTTTTTAGCGTTCACATCGCGCATGACATCGATTGCCTGGTGCCAATAGCGGGATCACTGTGGCAGAAGCCTGTCAGTTGCTTGTGTGTTGTCTGGTAATTCGCTAGTGCTCCTTTAGCCAGCCTGTATCCGTCCTGGGATACTTCGCTACGGGGACTGTGGGCGATCAAGTCGCTGAGAGGGGCCGGTTTGCACAGGGCCGCAACGGACAAGTGTTGCATGCGTCAGCCATGACAATAAAGCCCCAGGGGTTGGGCATTATCACTCTCGCCCTGAGGCTTGCACCGGCAAGGCTGCGCCGATGTCCTTCCACTTCAAAAAAGAAGCATTTAACTTTAGGGATGTTTAATTTTTTGATTAATTCTGTTACGCCTTATACAGTCTTGACCCAGGGCCCGGATCAGCCCGATTCACACCAACGAACGTAAAACCCAGGAAGCACGTCCTCGTTCGTGGCGCGCAGCACTCAAGGAAGGGGCACAGATTTATGGCAGCCGATACCGAACCACTGAGGAACCAGGCCGACTTGCTGCGATGTGGCTTGGCGGACCTGCGAACAGAAGACGCCGAGCTGGCCAGGATCCTGGACGCTGAAGTAAGCCGGCAACAACGCACGCTTTCCCTGGTTTCATCCTCCTGTGCAGCCACCCCCAGAAGCCTTGCCGCCTCGGCCTCGGCGCTGGTCAACGTGACGGCGCAGGGGGTTGCGGGCAAACGCCATCACGCCGGGTGCGAAAACGTCGATCTGGTGGAATCCCTGGCGATCCGCAGGGCACGGGAGCTGTTTGCCGCGCAATACGCCGCGGTGCAATCGCACTCGGCCTCGAACGCCAACTACCAGGTGTTGTCCGCGCTGCTTGAGCCGGGGGACACCCTGCTCGGGATGGCCCTGGATCATGGCGGCGACCTGACCCACGGCAGCTCCCTCGCTTTTACCGGTGCCCACTACAAGGCGATCCGCTACGGCACCACGGCCCAGGGCACCATCGACTACCAGGAGGTACGTCAGCTGGCGATGGCCCATCGCCCGCGCATCATCATCTGTGGGGCAACGGCTTATTCGCGGGTCGTGGACTTCCAGCGTTTTCGCGACATTGCCGATGAAGCCGGGGCCATCGTCCTTGCCGACATCTCCCATATCGCCGGCCTGGTTGCCACGGGGCGTCATCCGAGCCCGATCGATGTGGCGCACGTCACCACCACTTGCACCCACAAACAGCTCGCCGGGCCACGCGGCGGCCTGATTCTTTCCGGGCGGGACGCGGACACCAAGGTGCCCGGCCTGAGGTCGAGCTTTCGTCGGGTGCTCGACCAGGCAGTTTTCCCCGGGATGCAGGGGGCGCCTGCAGTCAACATGATCGCCGCCAAGGCGGCCGCGCTGGGCTATGCCATGTCTGCACAGTTCGATGCCTACATGGGGCGGATTCGCGCCACGGCGGATGAAATGGCCTGCGCGTTCATGGCGCGGGACTACGAGGTAATGGGCGGCGGGACGGAAAACCACACGATCCTGTTGCGTTTGCCTAAGGGCATCAGCGGCTCCCTCGCCGAATCGGCATTGGAAAAGTGCGGAATCATCGTCAGCAAAAAACGCGCACCGGGGGAGACTCGATCGTCATTTGCCGCCAATGGCTTGTGTATCGGCACGGGCTCCATCGCACAGCGCTATGTGGACCCCCAGGGCTGCCGGCAGATCGTCGACCTGGTGTGCCGGATACTGGATCAGCTGCAGCCGCGGGGCGAGCAGCCATACGTTCTGGAGCCCGCGCAGCAGGAGCGCTTCCGGCTGGAGACCGAGGCGTTGTGTGCGATGTACCCCATCCTTGAGTACGGGGATCGCTGAAGATAGAAAAGCCCCGTCTTCACGCTGGAATACGGGGCTTTTCAGGTCTGCAGAAGGCTGTGCTGGCGCTTCGCGAGCAAGCTCGCTCCTGCAGCGGCGGGTTACAGCTGTTGTTGCGCGCTGTAGCCTTCGAACGCGGTCTGCTGCTGGATCGCGGTAACGATGTTCTTGCGGGTGGCCTGCTGTTCGTTGCCATCCTTGTCGAGGAACATCTCGCTTTCCAGTTCCGCCTCGTCGCCTTCACCGACAAAGCTGAAACCGAGGAATTCGAAGGCTTCACGGTCGACGTTGGCCTTGGAGCGCGGGCGCATCGGCAGGGTGACGCTGACGCCGTCCTTGCTGATGGCGAACACTTCCATTTCCTTCTTCGGACGCGCCTTGCTCTTGCCGCCGCTGGGGTTGCTGATGGCCTGGTGGGTCTGGTTCAGCACCTTCAGGGCCAGGCCGTAGACCAGCTCCTGGAAGTCCGGATCGTCCTTGTAGCTGGAGAGAATCCGGCTGATGGGGAATTTCTTGCTCAGGTCTTCCAGGGCGGCCAGGTCGGCGGCCTCGGCGTCTTTGAGCTGCTTGAGCTGGCCCATGAGTTCATAGGCGGTGTCGTCGTCAAAGCGGTCGTGGGCCTGGCGAATCGCTGCGCGCAGTTCGCGAATCTGGTCACTTTCTTTCGAGGTGTGGAAGGCGTCGAGCACCATCTCGCTGATAGTCTTGGCCTGGGACACGTGTTGTGAAAGATGAATGGCGTTTTCGTATTCGGCCTTGTTGGACAGGGCGACTACGGATTCTTCGGTGTTGGAATCAGGCATTGAACATCCACTACTTGGTTTAACAGGTTTGAGGCGCGAAAGGCCCAGGGGGATTTTCGGGGGCGCCTAATCTATTGGACCCGGGCCCTATTGTCACGGACCAAGCGACGGCCCGGCAGCCGCGCCTCTTTCAGACCGGCCTTCGCGCCACAGATTCCCTGTCGTTCAAAGCACTTGTGTATCGCTGACCCCAGCCTCCAGTTCCTGGCGCAGATCGCTGCCTCGGCGGGCGATGAATACCAATTGCGCGGCATGCTCGGTGGGCTGATCGGCGGCCAGGGTGAACTGGCTGCGGTTGCCCACATGCTGCAACCAATAAGGTTGTTCATTGCCTTCAAGGCGCACCAGGCCCTTGAGGCGCAGCAGGTCGGCTGGCAGGCGCGCCAGCCAGTCCCGCAAAGCCTTGGGCTGCAGCGGTCGCGAGCTTTTCCACACCCAGCTTTCGAACAACTGGTCGTGGGCCTGGGGCAGGGCCTTGAACAGCACTTCGGTGGAGCGCACCGGCGGCGCCAGCAGCAGCTCGGGGGGCAGCTCGGCCTGCACCGTGTCGAATACCGGGGCGCGATTGCCGAGGCTGGCGCGGATGCTCTGCAATTGCTCGGCGCTCACCAGGTCGGCCTTGTTCAGCAGCACCCAGTCGGCGCAGGCCACCTGGGCTCGGGACAGGCGGGCCATTTCCCCTTCCAGGTCCTGGTAGCCGCTGGCATCCACCAGGGTGATCACCGCGTCCAGGTGCAGGCGGTTGCGCAGTTGCGGGTAGCCGATGGTCTGCACGATGCGCTGCGGGTCGGAGACGCCGCTGCACTCGATGACAATTCGCTCCAGGGCCGGGCGCAGCTTGGACAGGCTCACCAGTTGCGCCAGCAGGTCCTCCTGCACGGTGCAGCAGATGCAGCCGTTCTGCAGGCTGTACACCGCGTCGGTGACCTCGGCGATGATCGCCGCATCGATGTTCAGCTCGCCGAAATCGTTGACGATCACCGCCAGCCGGCCGCTGTCGGCGCGTTGCACCATGCGGTTGAGCAGGGTGGTCTTGCCGGCGCCGAGAAAGCCTGCAACCACGGTTACCGGGATGCTCGGGGTGCTGTTCATTATTCCTTGCCCTCGATCACCGGTGGCAGGCCTTCCCACACCGCTTGCAGCGGGGTGTCGCTGAAGGTGCCCTGGCGGTCGTAGACCAGTTGCCCCTCGACGAAGGTCAGTTGCACCTGGGTGTGGTGGATGTAGTTGCGTGCGTCCTGGGCGAACAGGTCGCGGTCGAGGACGATCAGGTCCGCCGACTTGCCGGCCTCCAGGCTGCCGGTCAGGTGCTCCAGGCCCATAGCGTGGGCGCCGTTGAGGGTCGCTACTTGCAGGGCCTGTTCCAGGCTGATGGGGTCACCGAAGGTGTCAGGTTCCTGGTTCCACGGGTTCTGCCGGGTGACCATGGTTTCCAGGGCCAGCCATGGATCGATGGACGCCACCGGCCAGTCGGTGCCGAACACCGCGATGCCACCAGCTGCCAGCACGCCCTTGAAGTCATAGATGCGCTTGAGGCGTTCCTGGCCGTAGCCGGAGCGTGCGCCGCTGGCGAACGGAGTCGGGTACCAGGCTGCCGGAGAGAACTCGGCGATCACGTCCAGGGCCTGGAAACGCTTGAGGTTGCCCGGGTGCAGCAGGGTGCTGTGGGCGCACTGGTGACGGATGCCGCTGTTGCCGTTGCGCCGCCGGGCCTCGGCCACGGCATCGAGGAACACGTCGGAGGCGCCGTCGCCGGTGCAGTGGGCGATCACCCGCAGGCCGCGCTTGTCCATGTCCACCACCATGTCGGTGATGTGTTCCGGGGTCAGGTTGAGCTTGCCGCGCCAGCTCGACTCTTCCGGCCAGGGGGTCAGCAGGTAGGAAGACTTGGGCTCCACGGTGCCATCGAAGTGGAACTTCACCGCGTTGGCACTCAGGCGCGCGCTGCGATAGAAATGCCGCTCGCCACTGAGCAGTTCCCAGCGCCGGCGCACCGGGAAGATGTCGTCCTGCCAACTGATGGCGGCTTCCACCCGCAGGGTCAGCTCGCCGGCATCGTCCAGTTCCTTGAGGGCCTGCAGGCGGTTTTCGCAGACGTGCACGTACTTGGTGGCGGTGACCCCGCGAGAGGTCTGGAAGTGCACGCCATCGCGATAGGCGCGGCGCAGCACCGACACCGGAGTCGGCGGCATGGCGGCATGGATCAGGGCGTAGGCACCGTCGATCAACAAGCCGTTGGGTTCGCCGGTCAGCTCGTCGCGCTCCAGGTAGCCGTTGCGCGGGTCGCTGGTGTGGCGGTCGATGCCGGCCAGTTCCAGGGCCTTGGAGTTGACCATCATGGTCCCCCACATGCGGTCCAGCAGGGCTACCGGGCGGTGCGGCATGACGCTGTCGAGCCATTCGCGGCCCGGGGTCAGCCCGGCTTCGCGGAAGGTGTAGCGCACCCAGTACTGGCCGTAGATCCAGCCGTCGCCGGGATGGCTGTCGGCATAGGCGTGGATCGCGGCTGCCAGTTGCTCCGGGGTCGGGTCTTCGATGCCCACGTCCAGGTCGTCGGCGTAGCGCGGGGCCAGGGCCAGGTCCGGGTGGGTGTGCATGTCATGCAGGCCGGGCATGCAGAAGGCCCCGTCCAGATCGTGCTGGCGGGTATTGGGCCCGATCAGCGAGGCCAGGGAAGCGAGGCTGCCCACCGCGATCAGCTTGCCCTGGCGGATGGCCACGGCGTCGGCCCAGGGCTGGGCCGGATCGAGGGTGTACATCCGGCCGTTGTGCAGCACCAGTTCAGCGTATTGATCGACGGCGCTATGGGTGGAGTTGAATTGGTCGGAAGCGGTCACGGGGTCAACCTCTCAAGCAGGGGGCCCTTCAAAGGTGGGCAAAAAAGTAAGGCGCAGCAGTGTTCTTGTCGGAGGTACCAGGGCCGCTGGGCGGCCCGGGTCATGCATTCAGCGTTGTGCGCCCAGGGTTTCGACAAAGCCGGCAATGCGCTGGCAGGCGTCCTTGAGCACCTCGTCGGCGACGGTGAAGGAGATCCGCACGAAGCCCTCGGCACTGGCGCCGAAAGCCTGGGCGTCGAGCACCGAGACCCCGGTGGCGCGGAACAGCTGCCAGGCGAAATCCATGCTCGACAGGCCGGTGCGGCGTACGTCCACCAGCATGAACATCCCGGCTTCCGGCTCGCGGCAGTCCAGCAGTTGCACCTGCTTGAGGCCCGCCACCACCAGGTCGCGGCGCCGGCGATAGACCTCGCGGGCGCTGCCGATCACTTCTTCATCGAGCTCCAGGGCCTTGAGCGCGGCTTCCTGGATAAACCCCGGCAGGCCGTAGAGCATGCACAGCAAGAGGTTGTCCAGATGCCCGACCAGGGCCGGCGGGGCGATCACCCAGCCCACGCGCCAACCGGTCATGGCATGGGTTTTCGACAGGCTGTTGAGGATTACCGTGCGCTCGGCCATGCCCGGCAGCGAAGCGATGCTCAGGTGTTCGCGGTCGTAGGTCAGTTGCCCGTAGACCTCGTCGGAGATCACCCAGAGGTCATGCTTGCGCGCCACCTCGGCCACGGCTTCCAGCTCCTCACGGCTGTAGACGTTGCCGGTGGGGTTGCACGGGGTGGCCAGGGCAATGCCGCGAGTCTTGTCGGTGAGCGCCGCTTCCAGGGCCGCGGCGGTCAGGCGAAAGCCATTGGCCGCCGGCTGCTGGACGCAGGCGATCTGCGCCCCCGAGGCGTGGATGCAGGCCTCGTAGGTCAGGTACATGGGTTCTGGCACCAGCACTTCGTCGCCGCTGCTGAACAGGCACAGCGATGTGGCGAACAAGCCGTTCTGCGCACCCGCCACCAGCGCCACGTTGTCGGCGCTGACCTCGATGCCCAGCAGGCGGCGCTGCTTGGCGGCGATGGCCTCACGCAGGGCCGGGCGGCCGAGGACGTGGGTGTAGTGGGTGTCGCCTTGCTCCAGGGCGGCACTGGCGGCGGCGCTGATGCGCTCGTCGGTGGCGAAGTCCGGGTCACCGACGCTGAGCACGATCACGTCTTCGCCGCGCCCACGGGCCTCGATGGCCGCGTAGTGGATGTCCCAGGCGCTGACGGATTCGCCGCTGATGCGCTGTACGAAAGGTGAGTAACGCATGTTGTTCTCCTCACGGGCCTCGCTGCCCGCGCAATGAATGGGTTCAGGCCTGACGCTGGGGGACCTTGCCTAGGCGTGCGCACAGATGTTCGATGACAAAGGCCAGGACGATGTAGATCAGTGCCACGGCCAGCAGCGGCTCGTAGACTTTCAGGGTCTGGGCCCGTACCAGGTTGGCCGCGCCCAGCAGGTCGGTGACCGCCACGGTGGACGCCAGTGCAGTGGCCTTGAGCAGCAGCACGCATTCCCCCACCAGGGTCGGGCGCACCAGTTCCAGGGCCCGGGGCAGCCACACCCGGCGCAGGGTCAGCCAGTGGCCCATGCCATAGGCGCGAGCGGCTTCCAGCTCGCCTCGGGGCACGGCCCGCAGGCCGCCACGCAGCACTTCGCCGACGTAGGCGCCGACACTCAGGGTCAGGGCCAAGGCCACATACCAGAAACCTTCGCGCAGGTAGGGCCAGAGAAAGCTGCCGCGAATCGGCGGGTAGGCGGCGAACAGGCTGCCGACCCCGTAATAGAGGATGTAGATCTGCACCAGCAGCGGGGTGCCGCGAAACACACTGATGTAGAACTGCATCGGCGCACGAATCAGAGGGTTGCGCGACACCCGGCCCAGGCCCACCACTACTGCCAGGGCAAAGCCGCAGATTCCGCTCAGCAGCAGGAGCTTGAGGGTGATGCCCAGGCCGCGCAGCAGCTCGCTGGAAAAACCGTTGATCCAGGAAAAGTCCATCCGAGTCTCCTAGTGCTGGGGCAGCCAGCGGTTGGTGCGTCGTTCGAGCACGCGGAACACGCTGCCGGACACCAGGGTGATGACGAAGTAGAAGGCTGCGACCGCCAGGTAGAACACCAGGTAGTGCTTGGTGGAACCGGCTGCCTGCTTGCCCACCGAGAGCAGCTCGCTGTAGCCGACGATGCTGATCAGCGCGCTGTCCTTGACCAGTACCAGCCACAGGTTCGATAGCCCGGCCATGGCATAGGGCAGCATGCTCGGCAGCAGGATGCGCCGTACCAGCAGCCAGCGTTCGATGCCGTAGGCCCGGGCCGCTTCGATCTGACCGTAGGGAATGGCCTGGATCGCGCCCCGGATGATCTCCGCCGAATAGGCGCCCTGGACGATGCCCAGCACCAGCACCGCGGCGATGAAACCGTTGACCGTGACGCTCGGCCGGTCCATGGCGGCCATGGCCATGTTCAGCAGGTCGGTGCCGGCGTAGTAGAGCAGCAGAATCAGCAGCAGCTCGGGCATGGCCCGGTACAGGGTGGTGTAGGCGTTGGCCAGCTTTACCAGCCAGCGCGGGCCCTTGAGCTTGATCATCGCCACCAGCAGGCCGATGCCCAGGCCGAGCACAAAGGCCCCGGCGGAAATCTGCAGGGACACCAGCGCGCCCTGGGCCAGGGCGCCGAGCCAGCCGTCGGCGACGAACAGTTGGGAAAGGTCGGACAGAGAAATCATGACGTATCCAGTCAACGCCGGCGGCCCGCGCAAACGGGCCGGCCGGACGGCTTAGTTGGCAGAAATGTCGACGCTGAAGTAGCGGCTGCGGATCTTGTCGTAGGTGCCATCGGCCTTGAGCGAGGCCAGGGCGGTGTTGATCCGCTGCTGCAGGGCGCTGTCACCCTTGCGCAGGCCGACCCCGATGCCGGAACCGAACAGCGGGTCCTTGGGCGCCAGGCCCTTGTCCGCCAGGCCGGCACCGGCCGCGGTCTTGAGGATCGGCTCGATGGTCAGGGCGTCGGCCAGCATCACGTCGATCCGCCCGCTCTGCAGGTCGGCGATCATGTCGTCCTGGGTGGTGTAGTAGCGCAGGGTCGAGGTCTTGCCGTAGTAGGTCTTGGCGAAGGTCGCGTTGGAGGTCGAACCCTGCACGCCGATCAGCTTGCCCTTGAGGCCTTCGGGGGTGGTGACCAGTTCCAGGCTCTGGTCGGCGACCCACATGGCCGGGGTCTGGTAGTAGGGCGCAGAGAAGTCGATGACCTTTTCCCGTTCGTCGGTGATGCTCAGGGAGTTGAGGATGGCGTCGATCTGGCTCGATTGCAGGGCCGGGATCAGGCCGTCCCAGGCCACTTCCTTGAGTGGGCACTGGGCCTGCATGCGGTCGCACAGAGCCTTGATCAGCTCCGGTTCGAAGCCGCTCCAGTCGCCGTTGCCGCTTTTCATCGAGAACGGCGGGTAGGGTTCCAGGGCGATGCCGAAGACGATCTTGTCGGCGGCCACGGCGTGGCTGGCCAGTGCACTGAACAGGCAACCGGTGGCGAGCACCTTGAGCAGGTTTTTCATGGCTTTACCCTTTATCGAAGTTGTTGTTTTCAAGGATTGAAGCGAAACGTCAGACGCGGTTTTCCTGAGCCATGACGAATTGCCGGCAGCGCTCGCTGACCGGGTTGAGGAACACTTGCTGGGGGGGCCCTTCTTCTTCCACCAGCCCCTGGTGAAGGAACATCACCTTGCTCGACACATCCCGGGCAAAGGCCATTTCGTGGGTCACCAGGATCATGGTACGGCCTTCCTCGGCGATGCCCTGGATGACCTTGAGCACCTCGCCCACCAGTTCCGGGTCCAGGGCCGAGGTCGGTTCGTCCATCAACAGCACCTGGGGGCGCATGGCCAGGGCCCGGGCGATGGCCACCCGCTGTTGCTGGCCGCCGGAGAGAAAGGAAGGGAAAGCGTCGCGCTTGTTGGCCAGGCCGACCTTTTCCAGCAGGTGCTCGGCATGGGCGATGGCGTCCTTGCGGTCTTCACCGAGGACATACACCGGCGCTTCGATGACGTTTTCCAGGACGGTGCGGTGGGGCCACAGGTTGAAGCTCTGGAACACCATGCTCAACTGGGTGCGCAGGCGCGCCACCTGGGCCGGGTCGGCGACCTGCGGGTTGCCGGCACGGTCGGTCCTGATGCGCACTTCTTCGCCATTGATGCGCAGGCTGCCGCTGCAGGGAATCTCCAGCAGGTTGATGCAGCGCAGCAGGGTGCTTTTGCCCGAGCCGCTGGAGCCGATCAACGACACCACTTCGCCTTCATTGGCGCGCAGGGCGATGCCCTTGAGCACGTGGTGATCGGCGTAGCTCTTGTGCAGATCATCGATCGCCACCACGGGATTGACGGAGTTGGGCTGCGATTGCAAGGGGCGACCCTCTTGTTATTGTGCGATGGCCGGGCAGTACCCGGCACAGGGTAGGGCTTGAGAATTAGCCATCGACGGCGGCGGGTCAATCGAGCATTTTTAGTGGGACACGGTAATTTTTTTCAGTAATTGGCTTTTTTTTCGGCGACGAGCAAGGCTATTGCCGGACGCCGATTGCAGCTATGGTGCTGCCACTCGTTTTTTTGTAGTCGAGGCATGATCGGTATGCGTTATCCCTCCATGACCGCGTTGCGCGCTCTGGACGCGGTGGCCCGCCTGGGCAGTGTCGCCGAGGCCGCCAATGAGCTGAACCTGACGCCCAGCGCCATCAGCCACCAGATCAAGAGCCTGGAGCAGACCCTGGGGTTTGCCCTGACCGAGCGCCAGGGCCGCAGCATTCGCATCACCTACCAGGGGGAGCGCTATGCCCGGGACATCCACCTGCTGCTGGCCAATATCCTCGAGGCCGGCCAGCGCTCCGATGGCCAGCAGGTCAGTGGCCGGCTGTGCATCAGCAGCCCGCCGGGGTTCGCCACCTATTGGCTGTGCACCCATATCGCCGAATTCCAGGCGCTGTATCCCCAGGTTGAACTGCAGTTGGTGTCGCCCCGCACTCCGGGGGACACCAGCGACAGCAGCGTCGATCTGTTCGTGGCCTATGGCATGGGCGACTGGCCCAACCAGCACGTGCAGAAGATCGTCTCCCTGCGCTATTTCCCGGTGTGCAGCCCGAGCCTGGTGAATGCCATGGGTGGCCTGAAAACCCTTGATGGCCTGGATCACGCCTTGCTCCTGCACATGATCGACTACTCCGACTGGCGGGTCTGGCTGGCGGCCGCCGGGGCGCCGAATGTCGACGTGCGCCGGGGCATCGTGTTTGCCGACGCGCACTTCGTGCAGTCGGCCTGCATCGCCGGCCAGGGCATTGCCATGGGCGACAACCTGATCAGCGGCGAAGCCCTGGCCCGGGGCCAACTGGTGCAGCCCTTCGGCACCGAGATCGAGTCCAATCGCGGCTACTACCTGGTGGCCGACCTGCTCAAGTCCGAGCGGCCGGTGGTGCTGGCGTTCAGCGAGTGGGTCAAGTCCCAGCTGCAGGGCATCACCCGCTTGCACCCGGAACCCCGTCGCAACGGCAAAGCGTGAATTTTATTGAGCAATCGCCGCGATTTTTTTCGATTGTTGCCCCTTGGGTGCAGCGACTAATGTCCCTCGACATCAGCCGGGCGCAGGGTGTCGCCCGCACATAAGAACAAGAGGAAGTAGTCGATGACCACCTGTGCGCAGTCCCTGGTTCGTTTGCTGGAAGGTTATGGCGTGGACACGGTATTCGGGATTCCCGGCGTGCACACCGTCGAGCTCTATCGCGGCCTGCACGGCAGCCGCTTGCGCCACGTCAGCCCACGGCATGAACAGGGGGCCGGATTCATGGCCGACGGCTACGCCCGGGCCAGCGGCAAGCCTGGGGTGTGCTTCATCATCACTGGCCCTGGCATGACCAATATCCTCACGGCCATGGGCCAGGCCTATGCCGATTCGGTGCCGATGCTGGTGATCTCTACCGTCAACCGTCGCGAGCACCTGCGCCTGGGCCACGGCCACCTGCACGAACTGCCGGACCAGCGAGCAATGGTGGCCGGAGTCTGCGCCTTCAGCCACACCCTGCAAGCGCCTTCGGAGTTGCCGGAACTGCTGGCGCGGGCCTTTGCCGTATTCAAGTGCGCACGGCCGCGGCCGGTGCACATCGAGATTCCCCTGGACGTGCTGGAGATGCCCGCCGATAACCTCAACCTGATGCCCCGCAGCCTGCCTGGCGCGCCGGCGCCGGCCGGGGCTTCGATCGAGGCGGCGCTGGCCTTGCTCAACAGTGCCCACCGCCCGTTGATCCTGGCCGGTGGTGGTGCCCGGGGTTGCGCCGAGGTCCTGCGGCAATTGGCCGAGCGCCTGCAGGCGCCGGTGGCCCTGACCACCAACGCCCGCGGCCTGCTGCCTTGCGGCCACCCGCTGTTGCTCGATGGCGTGCAGTCCTCGGCCCATGGCCGGGCGCTGATCGACGAAGCGGATGTGGTGCTCGCCGTGGGCACCGAGCTTGGGGAAACCGACTACGACTTCTTTGGCCTCGGGCCGCTGCGCTTCAAGGGTTCGCTGATTCGCCTGGACATCGACCCGATGCAGGTCATGGGCGTGCAGCGGGCCCATGTCGGCCTGGTGGGGGATGCCCTGGAAGGTTTGCAGGCACTGCTGGGCAAGGTGGCGCCTGCCAATTCCCGCGGGCGCTGGGCACTGGACAGCGTGCAACGGGTGAACCAGGCCGAGCGCGCCGGCTGGACGCCCAAGCAGCAAGGCTTGCAGGGCCTGCTGGACCTGCTGCGGGACAATCTGGATGCACCGATCCTGGTGGGCGACTCGACCCAGCCGGTGTACCAGGGCGCCTGTGGCTACCAGGCCCCGGCTCCGGCCAGCTGGTTCAACGCCGGCAGTGGTTACGGCACCCTGGGCTACGGCTTGCCGGCGGCCATGGGCGCCAAGCTGGCGCGGCCCGAGCGGCCTGTGTTGGCGCTTGTGGGGGACGGTGGCCTGCAGTTCGCCAGCGGCGAGCTGATCGCGGCCAAGGAAGCACAGATCGGCGTGATCCTGCTGGTGTGGAACAACCAGTGCTACGGCGAGATCCGCGACTACATGCAGGCGCGGGATATCGTGCCGCTGGGGGTGGACATCCTCACCCCGGACTTCCAGGCCATGGCCCGAAGCTTCCATGTGGCGCACCACCGCGCCGACTCCCCCGCGCAGCTGCAAGACCTGTTGCACACCCTCAAGGACACCCGGCAGCCGGTGATGATCGAGGTCGATGCCGGCGCCTACCTGGCGCTGGGCTGAACCCAAGCCGGGCACAAGGAGCGCGCTTTACAGGATGCAGGTGGGTTACATTGGCGGCGCCCGCCCGGGCGCGCCTTGCCACTTGAGGATTCAGGGATGAATTGCATTTTCTGCCAGATTGCCGCCGGCACCTTGCCCGCCGCACTGGTGTACCGCGATGAGCACTGCATGGCCTTCATGGACGTGCATCCGCTGGGTGAAGGGCACCTCCTGCTGATCCCCCAGCAGCACGTAGAGAAGCTCGAGCAATTGCCCGGTTTCATCCGCCAGCATCTGTACCAGGTCTTCGATGGCCTGCTGGCGGCGCAACGGCGTGCCGGCTACGGCGTCGAAGGCACCCACCTGCTGGTCAATGACGGCCGCGCCACCAACCAGCACATTCCCCATGCGCACCTGCACTTGATTCCGCGCAAACGCGGCGATGGCCTGGGGTTTGCCGGGCGCTTGCTGCTGCATTTCACTGGCTTGTTCGGCCGCCGGACCCAACTGGAGGTGTTGCAGCAGCAGGCCACGAGCATTGCCGAGCAGGTGCGGGTGCCCTGGGTCAGTGAAACCCCGGTGGGTAACCGCTGATATGCACCTGAGCCGCGCGCTGGCGCTTGAATATGCCGAAACCCAATACCTGCGGGCCCGGGTCCAGGGTCTGGCGAGCCTGCCGGGCAACCCTTATCGGGCCTGCCTGTATGGTGAGCCGGGTTGTGGTGCCTTCGTCGTCGGCGGCAACCCCAGCCCGATGATGAACCGGGTACATGGCGACAGGGCACAGGATGCCCGGCGCCTGGTCGATCTGCTGCAGAGCTGCGTGGCTTACGCCCCGGCGATCGCCTTGATCGCCGAGTCAGCCAAGGTTGTGCCCACCCTGGAACTGCAAGGGCTGCCGTTGCAGCGCCTGAAGGGCTGGACTCATGGGCAGCTGTTCGCTCCTGTGGGCGAGATTGTGGCGCCGCCTTCAGTGCTGGATATCGAGCCGGTGACCGCCTCGACGCTGGAAGTGTTCTGCACGTTGCACCGCGAAGGCTTCAATACCCCTGCGGCCGCTCGGCCGGCCACCCAGGCGGCCTTTGGTGGCTTGCTCAACGATGGGCGCGGGCATTTGTACTTGTTGCGGGAGCAGGGCGTTGCGGTGGCCGGCGCGGCGCTGTTCATCGCCGACAACGGCGTGGCGTACCTGGGCACCGCCTTTACCACCCGGGCCGCGCGGGGCCTGGGTTATCACCGGGCCCTGATCGCCCATCGCTTGCAGCAGGCTGCTGCTTTGGGGGCCCGGAGCGTGGCAGCCACCGCTCTGGTGAACTCGCAAAGCCGGCGCAACCTGGAGCACTGCGGCTTGCGCTTGTCCCACCTGCAAACCCTGTATCGGGGCGTGCCTTAGTGCGGGTTCTATTGCGCCGCTGGCACCGGGTCGAAGCGGATCGAGTGCAGGATCGCGTCCAGGATCGCGAAGTCCTGGAAGAACCCCACGCTGTCAGCCACCACCCGGCGCCGGCCACTGTCGAGCAACGCCATCAGGCAGGTGCCACCATAGGCGTGAAAGCCGGTTTCCTCATCGCTGATGCCGCAGGTCTGATAGGCCCGCAAGCCTTTCCAGCCGGGGCCTGAGATGTCCTGCACCGGGCTGGGTGCATCCCTTCCGGCGCTGCGCATCCAGACGCCGTTTTCCTGATAGAAAAACAGCTCTTCGGCGGCCTGTTCCAGGCTGCCCTGCCGCAGGCACAGGTGCAGGGTGTATTCCTCCTGGGGGCGTTTTTTCGGGTGGTCCAGGGTGAGGCAGTTCTGCGTCTGGCTGAGCTTCCAGCCTTTGGGGTACTGCAGGCTGAATCCCGGGCCCTTGAAGCGTGGCGAATCCTTGGGCAATACCGGAACCCCGTCTTCCTCCCGCAAGGGTTCGTACAGGCTGGGATCGTTGCGACAGGCTGACAGCGGTCGGGCCTTGGCCTTGTGCAATTGGTCGAGGCGATGAGTCCGGGGATCCGCACTGGCGCTGACACAAGCGCAGCCGTAGCCGTAGTGATTGTTGGTGCGCACCCATTGCTGGTCGTTGAAAGTGGGCCACTCGCCCTCGGCCTGATAGCCGCCCTGGCTGGCGATCTCCCAGACGCCATCGCGGTCGGTCAGGGTGGCGTTGGCTGGCGTGGGGTTCTCGAACCAGCCGCACCGGCGTTCGACTTTGGCTGGCGCGGCACTGGCGGTTAAGGCGAGCAGTACCAGGAGTGTGCAGATCAGGGCACGCTGAAACATGAAGCATCCTTGTTCGAGGGTAGGAACCGCAGGTCGTGTGCTGGCATTAGCTTCGGCAGAGGCTGGAATCCTGGTTCATCAATAGCGCCACTTGCGTACCAGATCCTCGCCGTAGCGCTGGCTGATCAATGCTTCGGCAGCATCATCGTCGTCATACACCTCCGCCAGGCAGAGCAGCATCAGCGTATCCAGGTACTCCTCGGGGGAGTCGAAGAAGCGTGTCAGCGCCGCACCTGTGTCGTGATCGAAGTAGTAGACCGCGCCGGATTCGCGGTGAAAGCAGAACAGGTTGCCATTGCCCAGGTAGTCGCCGAAGGCCACCAGCTTGCCTGCCAGTAACAGGTCGACATCGCTGATCTCGACGATACCGGGATAAGCCTCCAGCAACGGCTGGATCGGCGTGTGCCCGGGCCCGACGCTGCACAGGACCTCCGCCAGGGACAGCACCCCCAATTGCCGATGGTAGTCGCGCAGCGATCGAGGCAACGGGCAGCCCAGGCGTTGCTCCAGCGCCTGCAGGGCGTCCTCGCTGACAGGCGTCAATTCCGGTTCGTTGACGTGCCCTTCCCATAGCGCGCCGTGGGCGCCAATCGTGGCCAGGTACCAGTTCAGCCGTGCAGCCTGGTCAGGCAGGTCTGGCCAGGCCAGGGGCGGGCAGCCGGCGGGGGGCCAGTCAGCGTTGGAGTCGTGCTGTTCGGACATGGGTCTTCCTTGGAGGAGCTGGAGGCGGGGGAGTGATTATGCGCGATGGCGCGTGCGTTCCAGAGTGATGATCGAGGGTTCGAAGCCCAGCGAGCTGAAAAATTCCGCTGCCCCGGGGCGCCCGGCCCGCAGGACCCAGGTGATCTCGGGGTTGTCGCCCGTCACCCAATGCACCAGGGCGCGGCCGATACCGCGCCGCTGGTGCTGCTCGGCAACGACCACCATGGACAGGTAACCGTTGGACAGACCGTCGCTGATGCCTCGGGCGAAGCCGACGATCTGCCCCTGCAGAAGGGCGACCGCCGTGCGCTGGGAGTTTGCCAGCAACTGGGCGAAGTATTCGCTGTTGCCCACCCGATGGCCCCAGCCGTTATCGCCGAGAAACTGCCGCAGTGCTTCGCTTTCAGCGGCGTGTGCGTCGCGGATCAGCATGGTGAACTCTCCAATGGGCAAGTACGGGCAGATCGCGCCCCGGCTGTGCTCGGGGCCGACCCATGTAGTTGAGTGCTTCGGCCCAGTGGGCATCGTTGTCGCAGCGGCGTGCCGGCTCGACCGTGGGCGACCTGGAGGATACAAGCCTGCCTCGGAAACTGGCAGCCCTCGGTGCCTGAACGCAACCGGCCAAGGGAGCTCTTCGAAACTCGTACGGCTGTTCGCGGCGTTCAGGCATTGGCCACGGATTTGTGGCCAGGGCAACGTGCTGCTCGCCGGCCAATTCCTCCTGGTGTGTTGAAAAAAACGCCGGGAGCAGGTCCGGGGCCTGGAACTTCCGCCGGTATTTGCGGACAAATTCCTCCAGGGCAATGCCCGTCGGAAATTCGGTTTGCAAGCGCTGGCGACAGGCGCTCAGGCCGCTTTCCAGGGCGCCTGAACGCCGTTGCCGGAATGCGCTTGCGCCGCGGCAGTGGTTTTTCTGGAGGCAGGTTTCTTGTTATCGTGGCCTCCCTCTTTCACGGACGAATATCGAGACAGCCCATGGCTAACTCCACCCCGTCACGCTTTGGCAAGATCCTCCAGGGTCTGCTGTTCACCCTGATCGGCATCGGCCTGTTGGTCATCGCCGTCAATCTCACCCTTGATCGCCGCGAGTTCCTCGCCAGCGCCCAGACCGCCGACGGTATCGTCAGCGATTTGAATGCCGGGGGTTCGCACCCCGAGATCGCCTTCACCAGCAGTACCGGTGAGAAGATTTCCTACCCCCAGGGTGGCTTTATCTTCGGCTACCAGAAGGACCAGCCGGTGCGGGTGTATTACCAGCCCGAGCGGCCGGCCAACAGCGCAATCATCGACGACCCGGCAGCACTCTGGGCCACCCCGGGTGTGCTCGGCCTGATCGGTCTGGTATTTACCCTGGCCGGCCTGGTGGGTGTCATCAGCCAGCGCGGACGAGCCACACAACGAGCAAAAGGACTTTGACCCCATGAACCTCAGCATTCCGATTCCGGTCAACGAAAGTAAATGGCTGTACCAGACCGCCAGCGGCGGCGGCCTGACCGTAGCCCTCGTGGCCGGCGGTGGTGGTTCGATCACCCTGCGTTCGCCTCAGGGCAAGGACGTCAGCTATCGCTACGGCGGCCTGGGGGTGGGCGCCGGCTTTGGTGGGCGCCTGCCGCGTTTCGGCAAGGTCAATATCCAGGTCAAGGGCAAGAGCGTCAGTGGTGCCGGTGCGGCGGAGGCTTTTCCCAGCACCGGCAAGGTCTTTGTCAGCGATGCCCTTCGCAGCCGGGACCTGACCGAGGACGACATCACCGGGCCTTGCTTCTATACCGAGGTCGGTGGCGGACTGGTGGTGGGCGGTTCGGCCACGGCCCTGCTGTTCGGCCTGGACCCCAAGCTACTGGCCCTGGCCGTCGTTTTGGGAAGCAACCCGGCGACCATGATGGCTTCGATCAAGGTCAACGAGCAGCTGCTGCGTTCGGCCAAGGGCGCAGTGGTCATGGCTGGCATGAACGTCGGACCACAGGCCGGTGGCGGCATTGCCACCTACATGGGCTACCTGTTCTAGCCTCGCCCTGAGGCGCGCCGGGAATCACAGGCGCGCCAGGCATTCCTGGAGAATATCCAGGCCCTCCTCGAAGATTTCAGGCTCGGTGGTCAAGGGCGCCAGCAGGCGAATGATGTGCCGCGACTTGCCGCTGGGCATCAGCAGCAGGCCCGCATCCCGGGCGCTGCCTAGCAGCGTGCTCAGTTGCTCTGGCGCCGGTTCGCCCCGGGCATTGACCAACTCGATGCCGCGCATGGCTCCCACCCCCGTCAGACGGCCCAGGAAGGGGCAGAGCCCACTGCTTTTCCAATGCTCATAGCGCTGCACGATCGCCCGCTCCTGGCGCCCGCCCCAGGCCTGCAGGTGCTCGTCGGTCATTTCATCCAGGGTCGCGAGCGCCGCCGCGCAGGCAATCGGGTTGCCCGAGTAGGTGCCCCCCAGGCCGCCCTTGGGCAGCACGTCCAGCAATGCTTTGCGACCCACCACGGCGCCCAGTGGAACCCCGCCGCCAATGCTCTTGCCCAGCAGGATCAGGTCCGGCTCGATGTTCAGGCGGGAGAAGGCAAAACGCTGCCCGGTGCGGCCGAAGCCGGACTGGATCTCGTCGGCGATCAGCAAAATGCCATGTTCATCGCAGAAGCTGCGCAAGGCCCGGGCGAACGTGGCGTCCAGGGCCAGGAAGCCGCCTTCGCCCTGCACCGGCTCAAGGATGAAGCAGGCCACTTCCTGTACATCGATCTCCACGCTGAACAGCCGACGCAATGCTTTCAGCGCTTCTTCGCAACTGACGTCGTTGTCGGCGCTGGGGTAGGGCAGGTGGTACACAGGCCCGGGTAGTACACCGACCTTCTGCTTGTAGGGCGCCACCTTGCCGTTGAGGTTGAGGGTGGCCAGGGTGCGCCCATGGAAGCCTCCGTCAAAGGCGATCACCGCGCTGCGCCCGGTAGCTCCGCGCACGATCTTCAGGGCGTTTTCCGCGGCCTCGGCGCCGCTGTTGGTGAGCATGCCGCTGACCGGGTAACTCACCGGGATGAAGTTCGCCAGGCGCTGCATGAACTCGATGTAGGGCCCGTGAGGCGCGGCATTGAAGGCGTAGTGGGTGAGCCGGGTGGCCTGCTGCTGGATGGCTGAGACTATGCGTGGGTGGCAGTGCCCGAGGTTGAGCACACCGATACCGCCGACAAAGTCGATGTAGCGCTTGCCATCGACGTCCCAGACCTCGGCGTTGCGTCCGTGGCTGAGGCGGATCGGGTGGACGGTGGAGATCGAACGGCTGATGTTCTCGTGGCTCATGGATGCGGGCTCTGGGTGCCGGAAACAAGCCGTTATCTAAGCCGGGGCCGGGGGGCCTGGACAAACGAAATAAAGTCGCCGGGTCAGTATGAAAATTCCCGATGTGCCAAAGCCCTTGTCTCAGTGCTGCTGGGCCTTGTGCCTATTACGCAAATGCCGCACCAGTGCCGCAAGGACCACCAGCGCTATCACCCCGAGGAAGATCGGCAGGCGATAGGGTTTCAGGTCGCCAAGAAAATGCTGCAAGGCTTCGCCGGCCCAGTAACCGGCGCTGACGAACAAGATGGCCCATACCGCAGCCCCCAGCACATTGAGCAGGGCGAAACGCCAGGGTGCCAGGCCACTGGCGCCGATCACCATGGGGCCGACCAGGCGCATGCCGTAGAGAAAGCGCACGGCGAACACCGAAGTCGAGGGGTAACGCTGGATCAGGCCCTGGACCCGTTCGATGGCCGCCTGATGGCGCTTGAGCTTGGGCAGCAGGCGCGCCCCGCCATAGCGCCCGGTCCAGAACAGCAACTGATCGCCGAGGATGCCCCCCAGGGTGGCCCAGCCAATCACTTGCGGCCATTGCAGGCTACCCTGATGCGCCGCCATGCCGCCGAGAATCAACACGGTTTCGCCTTCCAGCAGGCAGCCGATGAAGATCACCCAGTAGCCGTAGGCGGCGATCAGCGCGTTGAGGTCGAGGTGTTCGAGCATGGGCAAGGGCTTCCGCAGGGGGCATGAAAACAAGCCGGGCGATGATCAGGTTACAAATGGCTCTGATTCCTTTCACCGGCACAAGTGCCCGGGATCTTCCAGCGCAGGTACCGCCAGGGCGCCTGCCAGTCCATCAGAACCCAGCGTAGACGCCAGCCTCGGCGGCGGACACGGCTAGACCTACGGATATTGCTTGTGTGGAGCAAACTGGGTTCAGCGGGTATGTGAAAGCCCCTGTGCGTGCAGACTGGGTGCGCGAGCAGGATCAGTCGTTATTTGCGTCGGCTTGCTCGGCCCAGGCGGACTTGGACGAGGGATAGCGTACTTCAACCTGGGCGCCGGCTTGAATCAGGGCCTCCTGCCAGACACTGAACTGTTGCGGCCAGGCCTGGATCACCTTGAAGGGGACGCCGGTCAGCAAGTTTCTGGCCACGTTGGGGCTGACGCCCATGGCTTGCCTGATCAGCGCGAAGATCTTCGCGGGGTTGGGGCCCACCTCGGTGATCCAGAGTGCTGGATCACTGGAGGCGAGGGGTGGGTAGTCCGCAAGCGGAGCATACTGCCGGGTCAGCACTGCCCTGGCATCGCTATAGCTCAGCGAAGCCAGGGCCCGGGCACTGGCCAGATGTTCATCGCAGAACCACTCGTAGCCATGAGGGTGCCCCGCGCACCCTTGGCCCAGCGGGCGATAATCGGCGAACTGCACCATGCCGCCGCCAGTTCCGGCATGGCACATCTCCGAGGAAAAATCGTTGTGGCACAGGTCGCATACAGGTGGCTTCATCGATCGATCTCTCTGGGCATGCTCGGCCTCTGGGCTGAGGTCACGCAGTCTGCCCCAACACCCACGCCCAGAACATCCCGGCCATGTACAAGCCCAGCCCGAACACCGAATGCGCGATCAGGCTGCGTAGCCGGGCCACATTCGGTTTGGGCATCTTGCTCGCCGCGATCCCGGCGCCCATGCCCGGTTGCATCAGCAGGAACGGAGCAGCCACCGTCAATACGCCGATGAGCAAGGCCGGTGCCAGGGTTGGCTGTTGTGCCCATTGCAGGCCGCAGGCCAGCAGCAACAGGGCGGCAAACAGGACGCCGATCAGGTAGTGGGCCAGCCAGCCCAGGGCCCGTTCCCCCGGAACCGTGCCGGCTTGGGCAATGCTCTGGTGCAGGAACTGGCCACGAGGAAAATGCCCGATCCAGCGTCCGACCATGGCCCAGTTGGGGCCAGGAATGTTCAACACTCGTGCCAGAAACAGCGTCCACAGATCAAGGACCAAGGTAGCGCCGACACCGATCAGCAGTGCCGGTAAAATCAACGCCATGAACTCATGCATAAAGACTCCTGGGTGTGGATGGCTGCACTTCAGCCTCGGCTATGGGTGTGATAATGTTTCATTCAATTAAGTGATTGAATGATCAATAAAGCAGCAGGAGCTGTCAATGACCGATTCGATTTCCCCTCAACAGCCTCTGGCGGACATGGCCGAGCTGGCACGTATTCTCGGCCACCACCACCGCCTGATCCTGCTGGAGCACATTGCTCGTGGCGAGCAGCCGGTGGAGCGCCTGGTGGAAGCCTCGGGACTCTCGGTGGCCAACACCTCGCAACATTTGCAACAGCTGCGCCGGGGCGGTTTCGTGCAGACCCGGCGCGACGGCAAGCGGGTGCTCTACAGCCTCAGCCAGGGGCCGTTGGCCGCACTTCTGGGGGGCTTGCGCCAATACGTCGATTACAACCACGGGCAGATCCGTGAGCTGCTGGCCGACAGCGAGCAGCAGCCGGGGCGCCTGGAGGGCATCTCCCGGGAAGAGCTGCGCCAACGCCTGCAGGAGGGCGGCATGACCCTGCTGGACGTGCGCTCGCCGCAGGAGTTCGCCCTTGGGCATTTGCCGGGGGCAATCAATATCCCGGTGGAAGAGTTGGAGCAGCGTCTGGCCGAGTTGCCCGCGGGCCAGGAGTTGGTGGCTTACTGCCGCGGGCCCTACTGCGTGCTGTCACACAATGCCGCGGCCTTGCTTCGCGCCAAGGGTTTCAGGGTGCGGCGCCTGGACGACGGTTTCGTCGATTGGCAGGCCGCCGGCCTAGGGGTGGAAACCACCCGGTAAAAGTGTCGCAGAGTCGGCCATACAGGACATTGCCTATAGGGCCATGATCCATATCAACAGGGTTTTCAGAAAAATCCGCTACAAGGGCATCAGGCTCGGACCCACAAGGTATCGAGCCCCGGGCCTGTACCGTGAAGGCCGGGATAACCAATAAAAACCTTTGTGGATATCGGCCGAGGGGACCACCCCAGGCGGATTTTAAAGGAATAACCTGATGGCTTTTTCTCTGTCACGCCTGTGCCTTCTGGGCGCTGCGTTGCTCTGCGTACCCCTACTGCATGCCAGCGAGCCGACCCCGGCAGCGGCGGCCTCCACCCCAGATTCCGAACTGATCCAGCGTGGCCAGTACGTGGCCCAGCTCGGCGACTGCATTGCCTGCCACACCGCCAAGGGCGGGGCCACCATGGCCGGTGGCCTGGAGCTGAAGACGCCCATGGGCACCATCTACTCCAGCAACATCACCCCGGATAAAGACACCGGTATCGGCAGTTACAGCTTCGAAGCATTCGACCGCGCCATGCGCGAAGGCGTAACCCCTGACGGCAGTCATTTGTACCCGGCCATGCCCTATCCGTCCTACGCCAAGATGACCGAAGAGGACATGCGCGCCCTCTACGCCTACCTGATGCACGGGGTGGAACCCGTAGCCCAGGGCAACCTGGAAGCTGACATGGGGTTCCCCTTCAACCAGCGCTGGGGCCTGTGGTTCTGGAACCTGGTGTTCGTCGACAAGCAGCCCTTCAAGCCTGACCCGGCCAAGGACGAACAGCTCAATCGCGGCGCCTACCTGGTCCAGGGCCTGGGCCACTGCGGTTCCTGCCATACCCCGCGGGGCATCGCCTTCCAGGAGAAGGCCATGAGCGACAGCGAATCCGGCGGCCAGCACTACCTGGCCGGCGAGACGGTGGAAGAGTGGCGAGCCCTGAGCCTGCGCAACCTGTGGACCGTGGAGGACACGGTGCAGTTGCTCAAGACCGGGCAGAACCGCTTTGCCACGGTATCCGGCAACATGGCCGACGTGATCCACCACAGCACCCAGCACTTCACCGACGCCGACCTGACGGCGATCGCCGCGTATCTCAAGTCCCTGCCGGCCGGCAAGGACGACTTGCCCATGCCATCGGTGGCCCTGACCCCGGCGGCCCCGCCGAACGACCTGTTCACCTCCCGTGGCGGCCTGGGCTACGCGCAATTCTGTTCCGACTGCCACCGTCAGGACGGCGCTGGTGTGCCGCAGATGTTCCCGTCCCTTGCCGGCAACCCCAGCGTCGCTTCGGCCAACCCGACCTCCTTGCTGCACATCACCCTGACCGGCTGGAAGACCGCCCAGACCGCGGCCCATCCACGGGTCTACACCATGCCCGGCTTTGCCCAGCTGGCCGATGGCGAGATCGCCGAGATCCTCAGTTTTGTCCGCAGCAGCTGGGGCAACAACGGCTCCGCCATCAGCGCCGAGCAAGTGAAGAAGATGCGGGCGCAACTGAGCCCGCAAGTGGAAAGCACCCTGTTCGAAACCCCGCGCCTGGCCAACCTGCTGGCGGCGCCGAATGCCGAGCAAGTGGTGCGTGGCATGCGCCTGCATCTGGAAACCAAGGCCCTGCTGCCGGACAACGTCGGCAACTCGCTGAACTGCACCAGTTGCCACCTCAACGCCGGCACCGTGGCCGACGGTTCACCCTTTGTCGGCGTCTCGGCGTTCTTCCCCGGCTACGCGCCGCGGGCGGGCAAGACCATCACCCTGGAAGAGCGCATCAACGGCTGCTTCCGCCGCTCCATGCACGGCAAGCCGCTGCCGGTGAACGGCGCCGACATGCAAGCCATGGTGGCTTACTTCGAGTGGATGAAAATGAACACCCGCCCAGAAGACAAGGTGGCCGGCCGCGGTGTGGGCAAGATCGACCCGGCCCTCAAGCCCAATGCCGACAATGGCAAGCAGGTGTACGCCAAGCAATGCGCGGTGTGCCACGGCGCCGACGGCGAAGGCCTGAAGCGTGCCGACGGCAGCCTGATCTTCCCGCCGCTGTGGGGCGATCAATCCTTCAACATCGGCGCTGGCATGGCCCGCACCTACACCGCTGCGGCGTTCGTCAAACGCAACATGCCGATTGGCTTCCACGAGAAATTCCCCTTGGGCCAGGGCGGTCTTTCGGATCAGGAGGCGTTGGACGTGGCCGAGTATTTCTCTCACCAACCGCGCCCGGACTTCCCGGACAAGGTCAAGGACTGGCCCAACGGTGGCCGCCCAGCGGACGCCCGTTACTGAGGGCTTGACCCTGTAGTCGCCGCCTTTGGCTGCGGCTACAGGCCCCGCAGAAAAATCTGCCGACGCGCCCTGGCGCCGAGGTAAGATTGCCATCCTTTGCGTCAGCCTTCGCTGTCGGTCCTTCAAGGATGAATCATGCGGCTTCGCTCGATCCTGTTGCTGAGCCTGTCTCTGGGGCTCAGCGGTTGTGCCTTTGTTTCCGCGCTCAAAGCGACCACCGTCAGCTACCGGGTGCCGGCCGATGCCGGTGACACCGCACTGATCCGCATCGTCGCCCAAGGGCTGGTGCGGGGTGTGCCCTACAGCGATTGCATCGACTGGAGCAAGCCTGCGTCGGGGCTGATGGTTCGGCCCCATCGCGGCATCGCCCATCCCAACTTCCGCAACCTGGGCATTCCCATGACCGCCGCCACCGACCGCATGCGGCGCCAGGAGGGCTTTGGCGCCAACGAGCTGAAGATCCCGGCCAATCGTCCGTTCGCCTTCATGTTCTACAACACGGAACCGGGGATGGATAAGGACTACCGTGCCGTCTGCGAGCAAAGCGTGACCTTCGTTCCCGAAGCCGGCGCGACCTATCAGATGGAATTTCTCCAGGACCAGATGTGCACCGCGAGGCTGCGCAAGATCGATGAGCGTGGCGAGGCATTGCCGGACCTGGTGGTTCTGCGGCCCACCGATTTCTGCCGCGCCGACGCGCGATAGCGTACGAACCTATGGGGCGTAGTGCCTGCAGATTTCCTCCCAGATATAGGCCCCGCGAAAGCGGATCCAACGGATGAACAAGCGCACGCGAAACGCCTGCCAGCGGCTGTTGCGCCTTAGCGCCAGGCTTGCCTCGATCTCCTCCAGCAAAGGCTCGCGGGCGAAGCCCATCCAGATTTCCGGGATCACCGCCATCAGGTTGACGTAGCACACCGGCGCCACCTCTTCGTAGAGAATGCGCTCCACCTCGGCCCGGTCATAGGCTTGGGTCTCGCGGGCGATGTAGGCGTAGTCCACCTCGTTATCGACAAAGGCGTCCGACAGTACGTAGCGAATGTCGTCCAGCTGTTCCGGGGTGATTGCTGATGACACGGAGCGCTCCTTCCTGGGGCTTTGGCAATCGATCTGAGGCAATCTGTGCGCCGGATGCGACGCGCTGCGACGGGCTCACCAGCGACGATAGGGTTGGCCGAAGGGAACCCCGTTCAAGGTGTGAGTGCAGCAAGGGCAATTGGGGCTCATGGTGGCTGCGCTCAGCTGGGGATTGACCTTCTGCAGCAGGCCCTGGGTATCGACGTACAGACCGCTGAAATAGGCGCAGCCGCTGAGCCCCACATAATCCTGTTGTTCGTGCTCATGCAGGGCCACCAACCAGAAAATCGGTTCCTCCCGATCCAGCCGGCCTTTCGCTTCGCTGAACACCCCATCCCACGGCTGGCCGACCCGGCTGAGCAGAAAACGGAACAATGGGGTGTAATCCAGCCCCAGGCGCTTGTCGGAGTGCATGCTGCCGCGTTGCTGTTCCCTGGCCAGGAGGGCCTTGCTGTGGCGCTGTTTGGCGTAGGACGGTGAGTTCTTGTGCCCCACGCCCCGGGTCCGGGTGTTGACCTTGCGATACAACGGTTGTTTTTCCATCGGGCGGGTCCTTCCTGGTGGCCGGCGACAGCGGATTCTATCTCGGCGCAATCATCCGTGTCGGCGCCGCGCCATTGGCATTGTGCTGATAGATCGCCACGGGCTGCCCCTGCTCATTGAAAAACACCTGGCCGATCCCCGACGAGTTCCACAGCCGCTCCCCGGCCTCGGCATGCTCGGGCACATGGGGCATCACCTTCATCCGCCGGCGCTTGGTGAACCAGTTCAACGGCGAGCGCGGCGAGTAGAGCCAGCGGTTGAGGCGGTCGAACCATTCCAGCAGGGCGGCGGGGAATTCGTTCTTGATGCCGCTGCTGGTGATCTGCCAGATCCGCGGGCCGCCCTGGCGGTGGCGAATCAGCACTTCGTAGACGAAGGAGTAATGCACATCCCCCGAGAGAATCACGTAGCTGCCCGGGGTTCGCGAGTGGCGGAAGATGTTCAGGATCACCTGGGCGGAACCGCGATGGGCCATCCAGTTCTCCGCGTCCACCAGCAGCGGGTAGCCGCACCAACTGAAGACCTTCTGCACCGTTTCGATCAGCTTGACGCCGAAGATCGGCGCCGGTGAAACGATGATCGCCGAGGGGTGATCCAGCAGTTCATGTTGCAGTTCGCTCAGGGCTTCCCAGTCCAGCAGGCCGGAAGGCTGGCCCAGGTTGGACTCGCTGCGCCAGCGCCGGGTGCGGGTGTCCAGCACCACCAGGGCCGGGGTGCTGGGCAATACGTATTGCCACTGCTGGAAACCCAGCAACTGGTCGATCAGGTCGTTTTGGGCCTGGCATTCCAGCATGCGTTCCGGAGTTTGTGCCGTGGCGCTCAAGGCCCGGGTGTGTTCCAGCAGTTGGGCGAAGGCATCCGGGTTGTTGCCCCAGCCCTGGCACAGCATGTAAGCCAGCAGCGCGTTGCCGATGATGCGCTTGGAGAAGGGATGGCCGTAGGCGGTTTCTTCCCATTGGGCACTGAGGTTCCAGTCGTCGGTGATGTCGTGGTCGTCGAAGATCATCAGGCACGACAGGTGGGCAAAGACCCGCGCGGCACCCTTCAGGCCCTGGACAAAATCGTCGATGCGTTGCTGTTCCCGGGTGTAGCGCGTTTGCTGTTCCGGCGTCAGTTGCGGCGGCTGCGGCGTGATCAGGGTCCAGGGCAGCGGTGACCAAACCAGCAGGTACATGGCCAGCACCTCGGCGAACGTCACCAGGTGGTTGTCAGCGTTGCTGCTGGTGAAGATCGGCTTTTTCACTCCGCCGAAAAACCGCTCGCGCAGGGTTTCATTGCTCTTCAACGCCGGGAGCAATTCGGCCCGCTGGTAGTAGCTGGCGCCATGGCGGTACAACGCCTGACTGTCGGCCACTACGGCGCCTTCCAGTTGTTCATCGAACAGCCCGAGGCGCTCGATCAGGGCGTGAATGGCCCGCAGCATGGGGCCGGCCACATCGTCGGCGTACACCTGATCGCCGCTCATCATCAGCAAGGCCGGGCGTTGTCCGGGCTCGGGCTGTTGCGCCAGCAGGCGGTCGACGCAGAGCAAGCCGTCAGCGGACGGGTGATGAGGCTTGCGGCAGGAGCCGTGGAGCAGGTTGTCGATGCGGCTGTGGAGCACGAACTCAGGGGACCCGGCATCGCCATACAACAGGTGCGGCGCCCAATCGGCAATGGCCCGGGCGCTGTCCTCGGCATCGTTGATCAGCAGGTCATAGGCGATCGTCACGTCCAGGGGCAGGGCGTCGTCCAGTGCCACATCGATCAGATGGATGAAGGCATGGCGACCGACGGGAATGACCTGGCATTGCTGCGGGTCGAGGGCCAGATCCAGGGTCGCGCTGCCAGCGGGCTGCAGGCGCAGGGTCAGCGCCAATGCCCTGGAGCCCACCAGCCACAGCACCAGCCGCGTCGGCTCCAGGCGGCGCAGCAACGGGCCGGCGAGAACAGGAGGCAGGGCAGTGGGGGGCGTGGTCGGGAGCATCTGCTGCGGGATCTCTAGCGGTTGCAAAGGGGGCGAAATGGTAGCGCAGCCGATGTCGAAGAAACGTCGGTTGCGCGGGCTGGAGCAAGGCTTTTGTATCCGATTATTTATGGGCGTGGGCCCGCATTGCCCGCAAGCTGTTGTACCTGATTATCCATGGCGTCCTGGTGAATCTGCGCCAGCATCCAGTCGATAAACACCTGGGCTTCGGGGGCCGCATCACTGGCCAGCGCGTAGTAATAGCGGGTCAGGGGCTGACGCAGGTCCGGCAAGGGGCAGATCAGGCGGCCGCTGGCCAGGTCCTTGGCCAGCAACGATGCCGGGCACAGCGCCAGGCCCAGCCCGTCGACGCAGGCCTGGAGCACGAAGTGCATATGGTCGAAATGCAAGGTCGGCGAGGTGCGCAGCGGTTTCAGGCCGCAGTGCTCCAGCCACTTCTGCCAGTCGCTGGCGCGGGTGCGGCTGACCAGCAAGGTATGTCGCGACAGATCATCGGGGCTGTTCAGTGCTGTGCTGTGCAACAGCGACGGCGCTGCCACCACCAGGATTTCGTCTTCCAGCAGGCGTTGGGGTTGCAGCGTGGTTGCCCAGCCCGAGCGCCCGCGGCGAATCACCAGGTCGAAGGTTTCCTTGGCGGGATCGGGGAGCAGGGTGCTGGTCACCACCTCCGGCTGGATCTGCGGGTACAGCGCCATGAACTGCGGCAAGCGGGGAATCAGCCAGCGCACCGCGAAGGACGGCCGCACATTGATGGTGACCTTGCGCAGGGCCGCGCCGCGGCGCAGGGAGGCGGCGGCATTGGCGATCTGGGCCAGGGCCACGCTGACCTGCTCATGGAAGGCTTGCCCGGCAGGGGTGAGCACCGACTGGCGGATGCGCCGCTCGAACAGCAGCACCCCCAGGTGCTCTTCCAGCAACTTGATATGGCGGCTCACCGCGCTGTGGCTCACATGCAGTTCTTCGGCGGCGCGGCTGAAACTCTCGTGGCGAGCAGCGGCGGCAAAGGCGCGGACGGCGTTCAGGGGCGGCAGGTCAGTGATCATGTGTCTAATTTAGTCACATGTATGGCGCAATTAAAGCGTTTGTCAGTGCCGCAACAGAAGGTCACGCTGAACGCCGTTCATGACCTGCCGGTTTGCCTGCCATGCCCGATACCCACGCCCGCACCACCGACAAGGCTTCCGCCCGCGCCGCCTCGATCCTCGGCCTGTGCCTGCCCGGCGACACCTTGCTCTACCTGTTGCTGCCCATGCAGCACGAGGCCTTCGGCGTGACTCTGGCCGAAGCCGGCCTGTTGCTGGCAGCCAACCGCCTGGTGCGGATCTTCGGCTATAGCCATGTGATGCGCTTCTACGCCCGCCGCGGTGATCGCCCGGTCTGCGTGCTGGCCGCCGCCACCGCCGCCCTCTGCGCCCTGGGTTACGCCACCTTGTCCGGTTTCTGGTGGCTGCTGCTGTTGCGCCTGGGCTGGGGCCTGACCTACGCGGCCCTCAACCTTTCAACCCAGGTTATGGCCACCGCCGAGCCCACGGGCGCCGCCCGCCGCACCGGCCGCTCCCGGGCGCTGATCGCCACCGGGCCGATGCTGGCCTTGCCCCTGGGCGCGCTGGTCAGCGTCGAATATGGCCCGCGAGTGATCTTCCTTCTTATGGCCCTGACGTCGCTGGTCGCCCTGCTCCTGGCCTTCGGCCTGCCGAGCAAACCCCATCCACTGGCCAGTTCCAGCCGCCGTTTTCAGCGCCCCGACAGCGTGGCGCTATGGTCCTTTATCGAAGGGCTGGTGCTGGATGGTCTGTTCATCATTGGCCTGTCGCTGCAGGCCGAGCAACTGATGGCGGGCAATGCGGTACTGGTGGCGGGCGGGCTTCTGGCCCTGCGCTACGTTTCGGAAATGCTCCTGAGCCCCCTGGGCGGCCTCGCTGCACAACGCTGGGGCGCAACACGGATGTTGATCGTCTTCTCCCTGCTGACCTCTGTGGCCCTGGTGGGCTTTGGTTGCCATTGGCTGATTGTCGGCGGCGCCCTGGTGCTGGTGTTGCGGGCCCTGCAATTGCCGTTGGTGGTCACGGTGGTTGCACAGCGGCATCCGGGGGCGGGCAGGGTGCGAGCCCTGGCGGCCAATGCGGTGTGGCGGGATATCGGCGCCGGGGTCGGGCCCTTGATCGCCGGCTTGCTGCTGCCGATGGCGTCCACGGTGTGGGTGTATTCGCTGGCGGCGGGGTGTCTGGCGGTGAGTGCGTTGGCGTGTCGAGAGGTTGGTGTTCGTGGGGAGGCGGGCAGACAGGCGTCTGCCGAAGAGACTTAGGGGCGCCTCTGTGGCCACGGCCAGTCAGATCAGTTAGCGGAGTTCTGTAGGGGCGAGCTTGCGCGCGATCGTCACGAGCAAGCTCGCCCCTACAGGCCTCAGGCCGAGGCCTTGTGTTCTTCTCCGCGTTCAATGCTCTGCGGCTGGCCCTGCTCGATCACCCAGCGCAGCAGGTCGGTCACCGACACCCGATGCTTGCGCTCCACCCACTCCATGCCCTCGGGGCTGTAGTGCTCGCTGTAGCGGGTCAGCACCAGGTGATTCTGGTCTTCAGACATGCGCAGGCTGACTTCGCGGCAATGCAGGCTGGCGTTGTCGAGCTTGGTCACGCGTTGCAGCAGCATCAGGGCGTGTTGTTCGCAGGTGGGCACGGGCAGCTCCTTTGCGGCAAGAGGGGCTGGGGCCGAGGCGGGTTTGAGCAGGCGCATGGTCAGGGTTCTCCAGCAAGGGGAAGCCGATGCTGGCAGGTGAACCTTGCGCAAAGATGTCTGCTTTATTGCGTGGCTGAAGGTTTGTTACCACGTTGAAATATATGACGGGCCGCGCCGAATGGTTTTAGATAACGGCTCTTTCCGACCTTGAGTGATGCCTGCTGGTGAGCCGTCTTTTGATCGTGGACGACGACATTGAAGTCCTCGCTCTGCTGAAGAAATTTTTTGTCCAACAGGGCTACCATGTGGTGGTGGCCACCGATGGTGCGTCGCTGTGGGCGGCTCTGGAGCGGGAGGTGCCGGACCTGATCATCCTCGACCTGATGCTCCCCGGCGACAACGGCCTGACCCTGTGCCAGCGCTTGCGCCAGCAGCACGCCACGCCGGTGATCATGCTCACCGCCATGGGCGAGTTGAGCGACCGGGTGGTGGGCCTGGAGATGGGCGCCGACGATTACCTGAGCAAGCCCTTCGATGCCCGCGAACTGCTGGCCCGTGTGCGGGCGGTGCTGCGCCGGGCCGGGGAGAACCGGCCGATGAGCGCGGACGTGCCGCGGCCGCTGATCAAGTTCGCCGACTGGCAGCTGGACCTGACTCGCCGTGAGCTGCGCTCGCCGGACCAGGTGATGATTCCGCTGTCGGCGGGGGAGTTCGACCTGCTGCTGGTGTTTGTCGAGCACCCGCAACGCATCCTCACCCGCGAGCAGTTGCTGGACCTGGCCCGGGGCCAGGCCCATGACGCCTTCGATCGCAGCATCGATGTCCAGGTCAGCCGCCTGCGGCGCAAGCTGGAGTTCGACACCAAGCGCCCGGCGATGATTCGCACGGTACGCAACGGCGGCTATCTGTTCACCCCCAGCGTGACCCGCCAGTGAAGCTGATCAAGCCTTTGTGGCGTTATCGCCTGCGCGACACCGTGGCGCGCTGGATCGCCCTGACCATCATCATGGCCATGCTCACGGCCCTGGCGTTCAATGCGCTGTTCGTGCAGTTGGCCGGGGTCTGGGCTTATCCGCCACTGGCGGAAACCGGGTTGCTGGAGAAGTCCGCGGCCATCGTGCGCATGGTCGAGGCCTCGGAGCCGGGCCAGCGCTCGCGGTTGGCGGCTTCGGTCAGCACCGATCACCTGAGCATTGTCTGGCAGGCGACACGGCAGGGCCTGGATCTGCCGCTGCTGGAAGACTCCGAATACCGCGACGGCTCCGAGGCGTTTCGCGCCTTGCTCGGCCCACCGCAGCGGCATATCGAGGCCTATCAGCCCAGCGACTGGCGAAGCGACCAAGGTCGCTACGCGCTGCTGGTGCAGTTGAGCGACCAAAGCTGGCTGATGTTTTCTTCGGCGTCACGCAGTTGGGGGCTGGAGGAGGGCACGCGCAACCTGATCGTAATTGCCCTGGTGCTGATTTCCACCGGCCTGGTGGCCTTGATTGCCACTCGCCGGCTGGCCAAGCCGCTGCAGCAGTTCGCCCAGGGCGCCCGGCGCTTTGCCGTGGACTTTCGCGCGCCGCCCATCGATCCGGTGGGGCCCCACGAGATCCGTCAGGCGATTCTTGCCTTTAACGCCATGCAGGCGCAGTTGCAGCACTTCATCAAGGACCGCACCCAGATGCTCGCGGCCATCTCCCATGACCTGCGCACACCGCTGACCCGCATGCGCCTGCGCGGTGAGTTCATCGAGGATGCCGACCAGCAGCAGCGCCTGTTCCGCGATGTGGATGAGATGCAGGCGATGATCAATTCGGCCCTGGAGTTCTTCCGCGACGATGCGCGGCTGGAGCAGGCCACCCATTTCGACCTGGCCGAACTGTTGCAGACCCTGGTGGACGACTACCGCGACCAGTCCATGGAAATCCTCTTCACCGGGCCGCCGCGTCTGGTGTATTGCGGCCGGCCCCTGGGGCTCAAGCGGGTGATGACCAACCTGCTGGACAACGCGCTCAAGTACGGTGCGCAGCCAGCCATCGCGCTGGAACAGGGGGCGGATCAGGTGCGGGTACGCGTGCTCGATCGTGGCCCGGGGATTCCACCCGAGGCTCTGGAACAGGTGTTTGCACCATTCTTCCGGCTGGAGAGCTCGCGCAACAAGAGCACCGGCGGCGTGGGCCTGGGGCTATCGGCAGCACGGGCCATTGTCCGCGAACACGGCGGCGAGTTGCGGCTGTTCAATCGTGAAGGCGGTGGGCTGGAGGCGCGGGTGGAGTTGCCGCTGTAGCCGCTGCCGCAGTTGAGGGTTTGCGTCAGAGCTCCATTGCCTCCTGCCCTGGCCCGCTGGGCTTTTTTTCAAGCTGCCCGTAGCGTGACTTGCGCCATCCTGCATTTGCAGGATGGTTTCTGCCCTGATGCGCCGGGATACTCGATCAGGCACTACCGCGCCCCTGGGCGCACCCTCGCCGAAACCGATAACAACAAGAACGGTGGGCACCATGAACGCAACCCTGGTCGTCCGGAACGCGCCTGCCGCCTGGACATTGATCGATCCGCCTGTGCAGTACCTGGCCCCGGGCCAAGGTTCTGAACATCACGTCTTCCGCTGTTCGTCCACTGGCATGCGCCAGACATCACGGCCTCAAGCGCCGCCCTGAGTTTGTCCTTCCTGCAATCGCACTTCTCTGTCTGTGGCCTCTGTCGCGGGCCGCTATTGCTCGTCCCAAAGAAAGGATCTGCTTCATGACTGGTAAACCTTTAGCCATGCTGGGCGCTATTTTGCTGATCGTCAGTCTTGGCACTCATGCGGCGCAGCCGCCGGTGCAGCCCTACCTGGCGCCTCAGGCGCTGGATCTGGCGGCCTTCCTGCCTCCACCACCACTTGCCGGCAGCTCCGAGGACCGCCAGGACCTGGAGACCGTACTGCTGGTCCAGGGCCAACGCACGCCGCAGCAGGTGGCGCAGGCCAAACGCGACGATCATCTGAGCGACGCGGTATTTCCCTTTGCCGGGGAGATTTTCGGGCCGCAGTTCACTCTCGACCGGCACCCGCTGACTGCGCAGTTCTTCCGCCGCACCCTCAAGGACCTGGTGCAAACCCTGATGCCTACCAAGGCCCATTTCGCCCGCCCCCGGCCTTATGAGCTGAGCGCCGAGGTAAAGCCGGTGCTGGCGCCGCCGATGGGCGAGTCCTACCCCAGCGGGCACACCATGGATGCCTACCTGAGCGCCATTCTCCTGGCGCGAATGGTCCCGGAAAAGCGTGACGAGCTGTTTGCACGGGCCGCTGCCGCGGGGCAAAGCCGAGTGGTGGCCGGGGTGCATTACCCCACGGACCTTGAAGGGGGGCGGATCTCGGCGGTGGCCCTGGCCGTCGAGCTGCTGCACAACCCTGAGGCCCTTGACGACTTCAACCGGGCCCGGCGCGAACTGCGCGCCACCCTGGCCCTGGATTGACCTCCTATCCCTGAGCGCCGGCTACGGGCGGCGCTCCTTCACTGACAAGGAACAGTGCCATGTCCGTGTATCGCACAAGCATTGTGCTGCTGGGGTTGTGGCTGGGCCCGGGTGGTATCAGCCAGGCTGGAGATGAGGACTGGGAGGAGCTGTTCACCGAGGGCGAGGCCCGGATGTTTTTCGATAACCAGTACTTCGCCCGGGATTACCGCAACGGGCCCAACAACAGTGGCCGTAACCGCTACAAACCGCGTAGTGAGCGCAATGGTTATCGCCAGGAGTGGGGCCAGTCGGTGCAGCTGTATTACCGCTCCGGTTTTACCCCCGGGCTTCTGGGCCTGGGGTTCGATGCCTTTGCCATGCAGGCCTTCAAGCTCGACAGTGGCGGTGGGCGCACCGGCACCGGCACCCTGGCGCTGGACGGCAAGGGGCATCCGCGGGACAGCCATGGCAAGGTTGGCGGTGCCCTCAAGCTCAAGGTGGCCGAGGCACAGCTGCGTTATGGCAATTTCACCACCCAGGCGCCGGTACTGGCGGCCAACAACAGCCGGATCATTCCCGGGATGGCCTACGGCTGGCAGTTACAGCGCGACTGGGACGGGCTGAGCCTGGAAGCGGCGCGGCTGAGTGCCTTGTCCGGCCCCACCGAAAGCAAGGCCCGAGGCGGGATTTCCACGGTATACGGACGTTTGTCCGGGGCGCGGATCAATATCGACAGCGCCCAGTACCTGGGGCTGAACTACAGGGGCGAGCAATGGCGCGGGGCTTATTACCTGGGGCAACTGGAGGACGTCTGGACCCAGCATTACCTCAACCTGGGCCACACCCTGGAACTGGCTGACGAGCGCAGCCTGAGCAACACCTTCAACCTGTATCGCACCCGGGATAGCGGCGCCTCGTTGTTTGGCCCCATCGACAACCTGATCGCCTCCCACGCCCTGGCGTACCGTTTCGATGCCCATCGCTTGACCCTGGCCTACCAGCGCTCGTTTTCGGATACCCCGTTCGACTACATAGGTTTCGGAGACGGCCAGACCGGGCAATCCATCGTCCTGGCCAACTCCGCGCCCTATTCGGATTTCAACGGGCCACGGGAACGCTCCTGGCAATTGCGTTACGACCAGCGCCTGGCCTGGCTTGGGCTGCCGGACCTGAACCTGGGGCTGCGTTATCAGCGGGGCTGGGGAGTGGATGGCAGTCATGCCCCGGCCAACAGCATCTACCGTGGCCTGTATGGCGAAGATGGGCGTCATCACGAAACCGACCTGGATTTGAGCTACACCTTCAGCAGCGGTTCGCTGAAGGGCCTGCACCTGCGGGCCACGCAGATCTGGCACCGAGGCAACAGCGCCCAGGCCGATGGTTCCATCGACCAGTTGCGGATTCGCGTGCAGTATCCGCTGGCGCTGTTCTGAAGGGGCGGGGTGGGACTCAGGACCAGTCGAAGCAGAACAGCACCAGCCCTTCCACCGGTTCGTAGAACATCACGATCAGGTCGGCGCCGCTGATTCCGTAGTGGCTGGCCGGTACGCTGAGCGCGTGCTCGAAGCGCCGGCCAGCGGGGCTCAAGGGCCAGACGTCGATGTCGCCGCTGTCATCCGTGGCTTCGACGATATCCATGGGAAATTCCACGGTTTCCACCCAGTTGCCATAGCCCTCGGCGATGCCGGCCATCTGGTCGATGAAGGTCATGTGGTAGTCGCTGTCCTCCGGCCAGGTCAGGCGGCCGAGTTCCTGGTAGCGCTGGCGCGAAGCCTGGTAGGTGGCGTGCTCTTGGGCGTAATGGCGTTGCAGGCTGGCCCGCACGTTGCGCCGGGGCTCGGGCAGATCGGCATTGCCCGGGTGCAGGAAGAAGTAGCGCGGGTCGCCGCACAGGCGGTAGCGGCCGTTCTCGATCTTGAAGCCGATCCAGTTGGTCTTCAGCAGTTCGCTGCCAAAGCCGCAGTCTGCCGTCAATTCGCCTACCAGCCCCTCATCGGGTTCGATGGGGCTCAGCAGGTGCAGGCGCCCGGACCAGCCGGGGTTGATCAGGTTGGCGTCGATGGACAGCAGCGGCAGCAGGTGCTCGGCCAGTTCCTGCTGGTCGGCGACGAACACCTCCTGGGCATCGGGGTAGGCGACGGCGCCGGCCGGCAGTTGGGTGCATTCCGGGGTCTGGATCGTGGGCATACAGCGGGTCCTTGCTCAAACGGGAACAACAGGGAAAGAAGGCCGCGCCTCAGGCGCGGCTGTTACGGAAACTGCCGGGGGTAATGCCCACCACCTTCTTGAAGGCGCGGGTCATGTGGCTCTGATCGAAGAAGCCGCAGCTGAACGAGGCTTCCGCCAGGCTGGCGCCGGTGCGCAGCAGGTTCTGCACCTGGGCCACGCGCTTCTGGATCTGGTAGCTGTGGGGCGAGACGCCGACGGTCTTCTTGAACACGCGGATCAGGTAAAGCGGGTCCATGTCCACCAGTTGCGCCAGTTCTTCCAGGGGAATGTGCCGGGCGTATTCGTCTTCGAGCTTCTTCTTGATGAACTTGACGGCGCTGCGCTCGGCGCTGGCGATGGCGGCAATGGGGGCGCCGCTGCGTTCGAAGAGTTGGGTCACCAGGTCCAGGAGGATGGATTCGCGCTCCAGGCTGGGTGGGGAATTTTCGATGATCTGGTGTTGCTGGAGGAAGGTCAGGGCAAAGCTGGGGTCCAGGTTCAGGGCATTCTGGAACAGATGGATGTGCTCGGCGCCGAAGCGGCCCTGGAAAATCACCCGGTTGACCCAGCCCGGGTCGAGGTAAAGCATGCGGTACATCCAGCCCTGGTCATGCCCGGGGAGGCCGTCATGAATTTCCCCCGGGGTGATGGTGACCACACTGCCGGCGCTGCCCAGGTAGTAGCTGCCTCTATAGAAGAGTTTTTCCACCCCGCTGCTTATAACGCCTACTGCATACCGATCATGTGAATGCCTGCCAAAAGACTGAGTACTGTAACGCGCCGATAACAACTCACAGTCGCCTTCTGGTATTCGCCAAAACTGCACGAAATCCTTGTCTGGCCTAAAGACTTTGCCGGGTTGGTGCTCATCCATGAGTTTGTCCAGTTTTGTGCAATACGTTGGAAAAGAGGGCCGCTAAATTTAGCACCCATTTCACAACGCGAGCTAGGGGAAGTGATGCCTACAAAACTAGTTATTGGGGATTACAAAAAGTCTTCATGGTCATTTCGTGCATGGCTGGTTCTTGTAACGGCAGACGTCTCCTTCGAGACCCTTCAGGTCAAGCTGGAACAGGATGACACCCGCCAGCAGATCCTGCGCTATTCGCCCTCGGGCAAGGTGCCGGCACTGCTGCTGGACAAGGTGGTGATCAACGACAGCCTGGCCATCTGCGAGTACGTTGCCGGTGCCTATCCGGCGGCCAACCTGTGGCCCCAGGACCCGCTGGTCAAGGCCCAGGCCCGCGCTGCCGCGGCGGAAATGCACTCCGGGTTTGTCAACCTGCGTACCCAGATGTCCTTCGGCCTGAACACCGGCGATACCCCCGAGCCGCTGACCGCCGACACCCAGGAAGAGATCCAGCGGATCTTCGACATCTGGACCAACCTGCGCCACGCCAGCGGCTCCAAGCAGTTCCTGTGCGGCGACTTCGGCATCGTCGATGCCATGTTCGTACCGGTGGTGTTCCGCTTCCGTCGTTATGGCGTGGCGGTGCCGGCACAACTTCAGGCTTATGTCGAACAAGTTCTGGCCTACCCGCCAGTACAAAAGTGGCTGAAGTTGGCTGCGGAAGAAGTTTGAAAAAGCCGAACTAGTTATAACGAATAACGCTAACTAAAAATTAATGGCTATTTGACGGAAGGCAGAAAAGACCCTGGTGTTTTTTCTGCTTTTTCGAGTCTGACTTTTGTTGCAGGAAGGGGAATTTATGAGTGTTCATAAAGTGACTGCCAAGGATGTTGGCCGTGAAGGGCAAGTTTACGACGTGATCGGCATCGGTTTTGGCCCGGCGAACATCGCCCTGGCCATCGCCATGGAAGAGATGGAATTTGCCGGCACCCGGCTGTTTCTCGAGCGTCACGCGAGCACTCAATGGCAGCCGGAGATGATGCTCTCCGGCAGCGATATCCAGAACCACCCGAGCCGTGATCTGGTAACGCCGCGCAACCCGCGCAGCCGCTACACCTTCACCAACTTCCTGTTCGAGAACGACCGCCTGTTCGAACACCTGAACCTGGGCCTGGAGTTCCCCCTGCGCAGCGAGTTCGCCGAGTACGTACGCTGGGTTGCCGGCTTTTTCGCCCGGGACGTGGCCTACAACCAGAGCGTGAGCCAGATCCAGGTCGACCCGGCCAGCAACCTCTACACCATCACCACCCAGGCCGGCGTGCAGTATCAGGCGCGCTCCGTGGTCCTGGCCCCGGGCCGCACCCCGGTGATTCCGCAGGTGTTCGCCAACGCCGCGGCGGACCGGGTGTTCCACCTGACCCAGTACCTGGGGCGCCTGGCCAGCCTGGCGCAGAAGGGTGAGCTCAAGCGCGTGGCGGTGGTCGGCGGCAGCCAGAGCGCCATCGAAATCATCCTGCACCTGCGCCACACCTACCCGAACCTGGAAATCGTCAGCGTGCAGCGCGGCTACGGCTTCCGCCTCAAGGACACCAGCCAGTTCAGCGAGCACGTGTACTTCCCGTCCTTCGTCGACCAGTACTACAACAGCTCCGCCGAGGCGAAGAAGAACATCAACCGCCACCTGCACTACACCAACTATTCCGCTGCCGATGCTGACGTAATCAAGGAACTCTACGTGGGCATGTATGAGGACAAGCTGCAGGGCCGCGAGCGCGTGATCATCAAGGGGCTCAGCGAGATCCAGGGCTGCACGCCGGACGGCGAGGGCTACAGCCTGTCGCTGCGCAACAGCAGCACCCACGCCATCGAGGAGCTGGGCGGGCTGGACGCGATCGTCCTGGCCACGGGTTTTCGCAACCTCGGCACCGGCCCCCAGGAAGAACGCTACCCGGCGATCCTCAAGGACCTGGCCGAACACCTGGAGAGCGACGCTCAGGGCGTGATCCGCATCGGGCGCGACTACAGCCTGGCCGCAGCCAAGGGCAGCCATCTGCCCGCGTTGTACCTCAATGGTCTGTGCGAATCCTCCCACGGCTATGGCGATGCCGGCTCCTTCAGCCTGCTGTCGCTGCGCTCGCGGGACATTTTCAACTCGCTGAACCAGCAACTGGGCCTGGCCCAGGCTGCAGAAAAGATCGCTTGAGCCGCTGCATCGAATCCTGAACCTCGACCCCTTTATGTGAGCAGGCAGCAATGGATATTTCAGAAATGGATGAGTTGGGCGTATTTGCGGATGTGGAGTCTTCGGCGCGCAGTTACTGCCGCAGCTTTCCGGTGGTCTTCGACCAGGCCCAGGGCAGTCATCTGTATGACCTGAAAGGCCAGGCCTATATCGACTTCCTGAGCTGTGCCGGGTCCGTGAACTATGGCCACAACCCCAAGGCGGTGAAGGCCGCGGTGATCGACTACCTGCAACGGGACGGCATCCAGGCCGCCCTGGACATGCACAGCCGGGCCAAGCAGGAGTTCATCTACAACTTCCGCAAGATCATCCTGGCGCCCCGGGCCCTGCCCTACAAAATGCAGTTCACCTCGCCCACCGGCACCAGTGTGGTGGAGTCGGCGGTCAAACTGGCGCGCAAGGTCACCGGGCGCCGGCACATCGTGGCCTTCACCAACGGCTTCCACGGCATGTCCAACACCTCCCTGGGGCTGACCGGCAACCGTGACAACCGCCAGCCAGGGGTGGATCCCTATGTGTTCCGCATGCCGTTCGACGGTTACCTGGAAGGCCTGGATTCCATCGCCTACTTCGAGCGCCTGGTCAAGGACAACAGTTCCGGCATGGACCTGCCGGCAGCGGTGATCCTGGAAACCATCCAGGGCGAAGGCGGGATCAACGTGGCTTCGGCAGAGTTTCTCCAGCGCCTGCGCCAGCTGACCGCCGAGCACGGCATCCTGCTGATCGTCGACGACATCCAGGCCGGCTGCGGCCGCACCGGGACCTTCTTCAGCTTCGAGCCCTCGGGCATCACCCCGGACATGGTGTGCCTGTCCAAGTCCCTCAGCGGCTACGGCTTGCCGTTCGCCCTGCTGCTGCATCGCCCGGAACTGGACCAATGGTCCCCTGGCGAGGACAACGGCACTTTCCGCGGCAACACCCTGGCCTTTGTCGCCGCCACCAAGACCGTGCAGGAGTTCTGGAGCGACGACCGCCTGGTCAAGCACATCCAGGCCAACGAAGCACAGCTCAAGGAGTGGCTGGCTGAGGTGACCGAACGCTTCGCCGGGCATATCAAGGATGTGCGCGGACGCGGGCTGTTCTACGGCATCGAGTTCCACGACCCGGCCCTGGCCGCCGCGGTGATGCGTGCCTGCTTCGCCCGCCGCCTGATCATCGAGCGCTGCGGTCCGGTGGACCAGGTACTCAAGCTGATGCCGGCGCTGACCATCAGCAGCGAAACGCTGCAGGCCGGCCTGGCGAGCATTTTCGACGCCATGCAACAGGTGCTGGAGCAGGGCAAGTTAAGTGACCCGGACCAGGACGTCGATCCTCTGGTCTTCATTAATGGAGTCGCGCATGTCGACTAATACCAACCGCGCCATCATCGAGCTGACCATTGGTGGCTTGATGCTCAGCCTGTCGGCGCTGGCCGTGGCCTTTGCCCACATCGGCGCCGGTGGGGCCGGGTTCTACCGCATGCTGTTCGCCTCGATCCTGTTCTTCCTGCTGCTCAAGGTGCGGCGCATCCCGGTGCTGCTCAAGAGCGCCAAGGCGCAGCTGTACACGGCCCTGGCCGGGGTGTTCCTGGCCATCGACCTGGTGCTCTGGCACCAGAGCATCTACATCGTCGGCCCGGGCATCGGCTCGATCCTGACCAACTGCCAGGTGTTCTTCATGACCCTGCTGGGGCTGTACCTGCTCAAGGAGAAGCCGTCGATCTACTTCCTGATCTCCATCACCCTGGCGTTTATCGGCCTGTACCTGTTGCTGCTGCCGGAAATGACCAGTGCAGTGGGCATCAAGGGTGTGGTCTATGGCGTGCTCTCGGGCCTGGCCTACGCCATTTGCGTGTATTTCCTCAAGGTCAACACGCAGTTGCCTGACGGTGGGGGCGACAAGATCGCACAGATGCTCAACCTGAGCCTGTGGGCCGCGCTGGTGCTGCTGGTGTATGCCCTGGCCATGGGGGAAAGCCTGGCCATCGTCGATGGGCAGACCCTGGTGATGCTGATCATCTATGGGGTGATGGTGCAATTCGTGGGCTGGTTGCTGGTCAACCGCTCCATCGGTGCCATCAGCCTGGGCCTGGCGGGGCTGATCCTGCTGCTGGAGCCGGTGATCACCTACTTCGTCGATGTGGCGTTTCTCGGCAAGGCCAGCTCGGCGCTGCAGATCGCGGGTGCGCTGCTGACCATCTTTGCGGTGTACATCGGCTCTATCAAACCACCGGAGAAGGTGACGCCGGTGACCGAGGCTGCCTGAGGCCTCGAGCTGATCCAGTGCTCTGATTCATAGATCCGCTCGACTTTTGCTGCGCACAGACCCGCCTGTCTGCGCGCAGTTTTTTTGCCCGGAATTCAGGCCGACAAGGCCAGGCGCGTGGCTCGCGGATCTGTCGCAGCCTGGGCCTGGGTGCCTTCATCCTCTTCCAGTACCCGCGAGGCGCGGCCCACCAGCAATGGGTCCGGGGCGTGGGCGACTTTCAGGTCCTTGCCCGGGTAGTCCAGCTCGTGCAGGAAGTGGCGGATACAGTTGATTCGCGCGCGCTTCTTGTCATCGGACTTGATCACCGTCCAAGGGGCATCGGCGGTGTCGGTGTGGAAGAACATCGCCTGTTTGGCGGCGGTGTACTCGTCCCACTTGTCCAGGGACTTGATGTCGATGGGCGAGAGCTTCCAGTGCTTGAGCGGGTCGTCCCGACGGGAGATGAAGCGGCGCAGCTGTTCTTCGCGGTTCACCGAGAACCAGAACTTGAACATCAGGATGCCGCTGTTGCACAGCATGCGCTCCAGCTCCGGGGTCTGGCGCATGAACTCCAGGTATTGCAGGGGCGAGCAGAACTCCATCACCCGTTCCACCCCGGCGCGGTTGTACCAGGAGCGGTCGAAGAAGACCATTTCCCCGGCGGTGGGCAGGTGCTGGATATAGCGCTGGAAGTACCACTGGCCCTTTTCCTGTTCCGAGGGCTTTTCCAGGGCCACGATCCGCGCGCCGCGGGGGTTGAGGTGTTCCATGAAGCGCTTGATGGTGCCGCCCTTGCCAGCAGCGTCACGGCCTTCGAACAGCACCACGATGCGCTGCCCGGTTTCCTTGACCCAGCTTTGCACCTTGAGCAGTTCGATCTGCAGTTCGTTCTTGGCCTTTTCGTACTCGGCGCGGCGCATGCGGTTGCGGTACGGATAATTGCCCGGCAGCGCAGCGGACACGCTGTCTTCGTTGGAGCCGCGCGGCGCGCTGGCCACCTGCAGGGCCATGGGCTTCTGGCTGATGGCGCTGATTTCGGCCTCGGCGGCTTTCACCGGTGCAGCCTTGCTCGCTGTGCGTGGGCGACGCGGGCGCGGCGTTGCGGGTTTGCGCGGGGTGCTCTTGGCAGGGCTGGCGGAGCTGGCTTCCGGCAAGGCTTTGGGCTGGGTGCGGAGGGTGGATTCTTCACTCATATAAGGAGGGCCTGTGCGTCTCGTTCAAATGTTCACTTACAAGTGTATGGCCCTCAAACGTCGGCTCTTTGACCTCCATCAAGGATGTGCCCGAGAGATGCTTGTATCAGGCGCGCGGGGCCCTGGCGCCGGCTACGGAAGCAATTCCTGCTGATGCACCGCGAGCCTCGGGAATCCAATGCGAGTGTCGCCCCTGGCAGGGGGAGCGACATTCCTCGGAACCTGCATGGAAGGATGCTGAATATGGATACTGATACCGTTGTTCATTCAAGCCGCCGTCGTCTGGCGCGTCGCTGGCAAAATCTGTTGCTGCTACTGGGCCTGGGTGCGCTGGCGCAATCGGCGCTCGCCATCAACGTGGCGTTTGACGGCTCCTGTGCCACCCAGGCTGACCGTACCGCGGTGAGCAATGCCGTGGCCGTCGCTACTACCTGGTCGACCAATGCCTACAACCAGGTCAACAACAATGAAGCGACCTTTCGCCGCAATCAGGACCTGGCCTACCGGACCTGGTTCGGTACCTTCAGCCAGGATCGCTACCAGCGGGTGCGTGCAGTGCTCGACGGGGTGCGTTTCAAGCTCAACAGTGGCAACACCCTGACGGCCTATTGCCGGGTCAACCCGAATGACCCTTGCGACGCGCCCGGGGATATCGCCGCCACCTACGTCAACGCCCGCGGGGACGTGCAGGCCTGGTTCTGCACGGCATTCTTTGCCCTGCCGCCGCGCGTGGGTTTCGATACCCAGGCCGGTACCGTGGTGCATGAACTGACCCACTCCATTGGCCACACCACCGATATCCCCGGCGCCTACGGCGTGGCGGGATCGCAGAACCTGGGAGCCAACCGCCCGAGCGACGCGGTGGAGAATGCCGACAACTACGAGTACTACGTGGAGGACTTGTACGACTGAGCAGGGCGGGAAAGAGGCCCGCAACGGGAGGTGTGCGTCGTGCTGGCACTTTTCTGCAGGCGAAAAAAAAGACCTTGGATTTCAAGGTCTTTTTCATGTTTGGTGCCCCGAGGGAGACTCGAACTCCCACTTCTTGCGAAAACGGATTTTGAATCCGCCGCGTCTACCAATTCCGCCATCAGGGCTCAATGGCGGCGAAGTATAGAGAGGCGCTTACCGTTGGTCAATCGGCTTTCATGGTCAATTTTTGCTTAATCCGCTAAACTTTCCGGCCCTGCTAGACGAACCCCATCATGCGCGTTGCTGACTTTACCTTCGAGCTTCCTGATTCGCTGATCGCCCGCCATCCACTGGCCGAGCGTCGCGGCAGCCGTCTGTTGACCCTGGATGGGCCAACCGGCGCCTTGGCCCACCGTCAATTCACTGATTTGCTTGAGCATTTGCGCCCGGGCGATCTGATGGTGTTCAACAATACCCGGGTGATTCCGGCCCGTCTGTTCGGTCAGAAGGCTTCCGGCGGCAAGCTGGAAATCCTCGTCGAGCGGGTGCTGGACAGCCACCGTGTGCTGGCCCATGTGCGCTCCAGCAAGTCGCCCAAGCCTGGGTCGAAGATCCTCATCGACGGCGGTGGCGAAGCCGAGATGCTGGCGCGCCATGACACGCTCTTCGAGCTGGGCTTTGCCGAAGAAGTGCTGCCGCTGCTGGACCGGGTCGGGCACATGCCGTTGCCTCCTTATATAGACCGTCCGGATGAAGGCGCCGATCGCGAGCGTTACCAGACCGTGTACGCCCAGCGCCTGGGCGCGGTGGCGGCACCGACCGCCGGGCTGCATTTCGACCAGCCGCTGCTGGAGGCCATTGCCGCCAAGGGCGTGGAGACCGCGTTCGTCACCCTGCACGTGGGGGCTGGTACCTTCCAGCCGGTGCGGGTCGAGCGCATCGAAGATCACCATATGCACCATGAGTGGCTGGAAGTCGGCCAGGACGTGGTGGATGCAGTTGCTGCGTGCCGGGCTCGCGGTGGCCGGGTGGTGGCAGTGGGCACCACCAGCGTGCGCTCCCTGGAAAGCGCCGCGCGCGATGGCGTGCTCAAGCCGTTCAGTGGCGACACCGACATCTTTATCTACCCGGGCCGGCCGTTCCATGTGGTCGATGCCCTGGTGACCAACTTCCATCTGCCGGAATCCACGCTGTTGATGCTGGTTTCGGCGTTCGCCGGCTATCCCGAAACCATGGCCGCCTATCGCGCCGCGGTGGAAAATGGATACCGCTTTTTCAGCTACGGTGATGCGATGTTCATCACCCGTAATCCCGCGCCGACCGCTCCCAAGGATCTGGCCCCCGAGGAAACTGTATGAGTCGCACTTGTCGTATGTCCTTCGAGCTCCTGGCCACTGATGGTAAGGCTCGTCGCGGTCGCCTGACCTTCCCCCGCGGCACGGTGGAAACCCCGGCCTTCATGCCGGTGGGCACCTATGGCACGGTCAAGGGCATGCTGCCGCGGGATATCGTCGCTACCGGCGCCGAAATCATCCTCGGCAACACCTTCCACCTGTGGCTGCGCCCGGGCACGGAAGTGATCAAGGCCCACGGTGACCTGCATGATTTCATGCAGTGGAAAGGCCCGATTCTGACCGACTCCGGTGGCTTCCAGGTGTTCAGCCTGGGTGCCATGCGCAAGATCAAGGAAGAGGGCGTGACCTTCGCCTCGCCGGTGGACGGCGCCAAGGTGTTCATGGGCCCGGAAGAGTCGATGCAAGTGCAGCGCGACCTGGGTTCGGACATCGTGATGATCTTCGACGAATGCACGCCGTACCCGGCTGATGAAGACGTGGCGCGGATCTCCATGGAGCTGTCCCTGCGCTGGGCCCAGCGCTCGAAGAATGCCCACGGCGACAACACCGCGGCGCTGTTCGGTATCGTCCAGGGCGGCATGCACCAGGACCTGCGCATGCGCTCCCTGGAAGGCCTGGACAAGATCGGCTTCGACGGCCTGGCCATTGGCGGCCTGTCGGTGGGCGAGCCCAAGCATGAAATGATCAAGGTCCTGGACTACCTGCCAGGCCAGATGCCAGCCGACAAACCTCGTTACCTTATGGGAGTTGGCAAGCCGGAAGATCTGGTTGAGGGTGTGCGCCGCGGTGTGGACATGTTCGATTGCGTGATGCCAACCCGCAATGCCCGCAATGGGCATCTGTTCATCGATACAGGCGTGCTGAAGATCCGTAACGCGTTCCATCGCCATGATGATTCGCCGCTGGACCCAACTTGTGATTGCTACACCTGCCAGAACTTCTCCCGTGCTTATCTGCACCACTTGGACAAGTGTGGGGAAATGCTCGGGAGTATGCTCAATACCATCCATAATTTGCGCCATTACCAGCGTCTTATGGCTGGTTTGCGCGAGGCTATTCAACAAGGTACATTGGCCGCCTTTGTCGATTCCTTCTATGCCAAACGCGGGTTACCCGTGCCGCCTTTAGAGTAAGTTCTAAAGACGTTAAGACACTAATTCTGAAATTATCGGAGTGTTAAATGAGCTTTTTGATCCCTGCCGCGTATGCGGACGCCGCTGCACCTGCCGCTGCCGGTCCTGCCGGCACTGGTTTCGAGTGGATTTTCCTGATCGGCTTCCTGGCCATCTTCTATCTGATGATCTGGCGCCCACAGGCCAAGCGCGCCAAAGAGCAGAAGAACCTGCTGGGTAGCCTGCAGAAAGGCGACGAAGTTGTGACCACCGGCGGTATTGCCGGCAAGATCAACAAAGTGACCGACGACTTCGTGGTTCTGGAAGTGTCGGACTCCGTTGAACTGAAGTTCCAGAAGGGCGCGATCGCTGCCACGCTGCCAAAAGGCACGCTGAAAGCGATCTAAGTTTCATCTTTTACCAATCGACGGGGCGCGCAAGGCGCCCCGCGTCATAAACGGGCGGCGTGATGCTGAACAAATATCCTCTGTGGAAGTACCTACTGATCCTGGCGGTGCTGGCGATCGGTTTTATTTATTCCGCTCCCAATCTATACCCTGATGATCCGGCCATTCAGGTCAGCGGCGCGAGTACCGCGTTGCAGGTTACTCAGGCGGATCTGGATCGTGCGAGCAAAGCGCTCACCGACGCCGGCATCAACGTCAAGGCTTCTTCCATTGCCGCCAACGGCAAGGGTGGCCTGCTGCGCTTGACCAACAAGGAAGACCAGCTTCCGGCCAAGGATGTAGTGCGCAAGGCGCTGGGCGATGACTATGTGGTGGCGTTGAACCTGGCGCAAACCACTCCGCAATGGCTGCGCAACCTCGGTGCGCACCCGATGAAACTGGGTCTGGACTTGTCCGGTGGTGTGCACTTCCTGCTGGAAGTGGACATGGACAAAGCCCTCGACGCCCGCCTGAAAGTCTATGAAGGCGACGTCAAGAGCCTGCTGCGCAAAGAGCGCCTGCGCTATCGCAGCCTGCCGCAGCTCAATGGCGCCATCCAGCTGGGCTTCAGCGATGAAGACAGTCGTGAGCAGGCCCGTTCGCTGATCCGCAAGAACTTCAATGATTTCGATATCGTACCGGCCGACCTCAATGGCCAACCGGTGCTGCGTCTGGCGATGACCCCAGCCAAGCTGGCGGAAATCCGCGAATACTCCATCAAGCAGAACTTGACCACCGTGCGTAACCGGGTCAACGAGCTGGGTGTGGCCGAGCCTCTGGTTCAGCGCCAGGGTGCCAACCGTATCGTGGTTGAGCTGCCGGGCGTGCAGGACACCGCTGAAGCCAAGCGGATCCTGGGCAAGACCGCCAACCTGGAGTTCCGTCTGGCCGCCGAGCCGGGTGCTTCCAAGGCGACTTCCGAGTCCTTCGAATTCCGTGAGGGCAATCGTCCTCCAGCGCAGATCGAGCGTGGCCTGATCATCACCGGTGACCAGGTGACCGATGCCCAGGCCGGTTACGACGAGCATGGCCGCCCACAGGTGAACATCAAGCTTGATGGCCACGGTGGCGAGCTGATGAACCGTTCGACCCGCAGCAACGTCGGCCGCAGCATGGCGGTGATCTTCATCGAGCAGAAGCCGATCACCACCTATACCAAGCAGGTGGTCGACGGCGTCGAGAAGGACGTGCCGGTCCAGGCGTTCAAGGAAGAGAAGAAGATCATCAGCCTGGCGACCATTCAGTCGCCGCTGGGCAGTCAGTTCCGTATCACTGGCCTCAATGGCCAGGGCGAGTCCTCCGAACTGGCGCTGCTGTTGCGTGCCGGTGGTCTGGCGGCGCCGATGTACTTCGCTGAAGAGCGCACAATCGGTCCGAGCCTGGGTGCTGACAACATCACCAAGGGTATCGATGCGTCGCTGTGGGGCATGCTGTTCGTGTCGCTGTTCATCATCGCCATCTACCGCTTCTTCGGGGTGATCGCCACTGTGGCGCTGGCCTTGAACATGGTGTTGCTGCTGGCCCTGATGTCCCTGCTGGGGGCTACGCTGACCCTGCCGGGTATCGCCGGTATCGTGCTGACCATGGGCATGGCGGTGGACGCCAACGTGCTGATCTTCTCGCGGATACGTGAAGAGATCGCCGCCGGCATGACCGTGCAGCGAGCAATCAACGAAGGCTTCGGCCGGGCATTCACCGCGATTCTGGACTCCAACCTGACCACATTGCTGGTGGGTGGCATCCTCTTTGCCATGGGCACCGGCCCGGTCAAGGGCTTTGCGGTGACCATGTCCCTCGGGATCTTTACCTCGATGTTCACGGCCATCTGGCTGACCCGCGCGATGGTCAACCTGATCTTCGGCGGTCGTGACTTCAAGAAGTTGTGGATTTAAGGGGCTGCCATGTTACGTACTATTAACTTCATGGGCGTGCGCAACGTTGCGTTCGGCGTCACTGTGCTGCTCACCATCCTGGCGTTGTTCAGCTGGTTCCACAAAGGCTTGAACTACGGTCTGGACTTCACCGGCGGCACGCTCATCGAGCTGACCTACGAGCGTCCGGCGGATGTGATGAAGGTGCGTTCGCAGCTGAACGACGCCGGTTATCACGAAGCCATCGTGCAGAGCTTCGGTGCGACCACCGACCTGCTGGTGCGGATGCCGGGCGAAGACCCGCAACTGGGCCACCAGGTGGCTGAAGCGCTACAGAAGGTTGGCGGTGACAACCCGGCGCAGGTCAAGCGCGTCGAGTTCGTCGGCCCGCAGGTGGGTGAAGAGCTGCGCGACCAGGGTGGCCTCGGCATGCTCATGGCGCTGGGCGGCATCCTCATCTATCTGGCGTTCCGCTTCCAGTGGAAGTTCGCGGTCGGTGCCATCGTCTCGCTGATCCACGACGTGATCGTGACCGTGGGCATCCTCTCGTTTTTCCAGATCACCTTCGACCTGACGGTGCTGGCGGCGGTGCTGGCGATCATCGGTTACTCGCTCAACGACACCATCGTGGTGTTCGACCGGGTGCGTGAGAACTTCCGTGTGCTGCGCAAGGCCAGCCTGATCGAGAACATCAACATCTCGACCACCCAGACCCTGCTGCGCACCATGGCCACTTCGATCTCCACCCTGCTGGCGATCGTGGCCCTGCTGTTCTTCGGTGGCGACAACCTGTGGGGCTTCTCCATCGCCCTGTTCGTCGGTGTATTGGCGGGTACCTACTCGTCGATCTACATCGCCAACGTGGTGCTGATCTGGCTGAACCTGAACAGTGAAGACCTGATTCCTCCGGCCAATACCGAGAAGGAAGTGGACGACCGTCCTTGATGGCCTGACCTGTTCCGGCTGTCAGTTAAAAAGGCGCGAGTGTTGAACTCGCGCCTTTTTTTTTGCTCCAAGGCTGGGAGAAGCGCGGGCTTTTGACCCGCATGTATGGTCAGGAGGTTCACGTGAACAAGTCGTTGCTGGTTGGTGCGGTATTGGGTGCTGTCGGTGTCACCGCCGGGGGTGCTGTTGCCACCTACAGCCTGGTTAAAAGCGGCCCTGAGTATGCGCAAGTGCTGGCCGTTCAGCCGGTCAAGCAACAGATCAAGACCCCGCGGGAGGTCTGCAAGGACGTCGCCGTGACCCGGCAGCGTCCGGTCAAGGATGAGCATCAGATCCTGGGCACCGTGGCTGGCGCAGTGGGCGGTGGCCTGTTGGGTAGCATGATCGGTAATGGCAATGGCAAGAAACTCGCCACGGTTGCCGGTGCTGTTGGTGGGGGCTATGCGGGGAACAAGGTGCAGGAAGGCATGCAGGAGCGTGATACCTACACCACTACGCAGACTCGCTGTAACACGGTCAATGACATCAGTGACAAGATCGTTGGTTATGACGTGAAGTACGACCTGGGTGGCAAGCAGGGCCAGGTGCGTATGGATCGGGATCCGGGCAACCAGATTCCGGTGGATAAAGAAGGGCACCTGATTCTCGGTCAGAACCAGAATCAGCCCGGCCAGTAACCCTCAATTGCAGGAGCCTGTTTGCCGGCGAAGGCGATTTCAAGGTCCCATTCGCCGGCAAGCTGGCTTCTACGGCAATTGCGGGCATAAAAAAAGCACCCCTCGGGGTGCTTTTTTTGTCGCTGGTGCTTAGCGCTTCAGCGAAGCCGGCAGGTGCGGCTGGATGGCGGTCAGAACTGCCTTGAAGCATTTGGTGTTGCCGGCCACGACGTGGCCTTTTTCCAGGAAGTCGTGACCGCCGGTGAAGTCGCTCACCAGGCCGCCGGCCTCCTGGATCAACAGGGCGCCTGCTGCCATGTCCCATTCGGACAGGCCCGATTCCCAGAAGGCGTCAAAGCGACCGGCGGCGACGTAGGCCAGGTCCAGGCTTGCTGCGCCAGCGCGACGGATGCCTGCAGTCTGGCCAACCAGGGCGCGGAACATGCCCAGGTAGTTGTCCAGGTTGTCCATCTGGTCGTCACGGAAGGGGAAGCCGGTGCCCAGCAGGGCGCCGTCCAGGCTGGTGCGGCCGCTGACCCGCAGGCGACGACCGTTCAGCTGGGCACCGCGGCCACGGCTGGCGGTGAATTCTTCCTGGCGAACCGGGTCCAGAACCACGGCGTGTTCCAGGCGGCCACGGTATTTGCAGGCGATGCTCACGGCAAAGTGCGGGATGCCGCGCAGGAAGTTGGTGGTGCCGTCCAGTGGGTCGATGATCCACAGGTAGTCTTCGCCTTCGCCGCTGCCGGCGTGCAGGCCGGTTTCTTCGCCGAGGATGGCGTGGGTCGGGTAGGCTTTGCGCAGCGCGTCGATGATCTTCTGCTCGGCAGCGCGATCAACTTCGGATACGTAGTCTTTGGCGTCTTTTTCGTCGACCTTGATGGTATCCAGGCGCTCGATGGAGCGGAAAATCAATTCACTGGCGCTGCGGGCGGCGCGCAGCGCGATATTCAGCATTGGCTGCATGGATAGGTCACCTAAGGTTGTTAAAGAAAGCCGAGCATTCTAGCAGAAAACTTTTGCAGATGAAGGTCGGCGTTCGCTTTGATTGCATTGATCCGCTGTGTGGCGCATTTCGTCAGCGGGTATTGGCCGCTCCTGTCGCGGGCTCTCAATAAGGCAGCGGAATTGGCAGATGGTTATTTTTGAGGCGGTGGTGCAGCCTGTTCTGTAATATTTGCTCCCCCTTCCCGTGTCCGAGAGCGCCTCCCTTGCTGCAGAACATTCGTGTCGTCCTGGTCAATACCAGTCATCCGGGCAATATCGGCGGGGCTGCGCGTGCCATGAAGAACATGGGCTTGTCGCGGCTGGTGCTGGTGGAGCCGCGGGTATTTCCGTCTCATGAGGCGGATGCGCGGGCTTCTGGTGCCACCGATATTCTCGAAAATGCCCAGGTGGTGGCGACGCTGGAGGATGCTCTGGCGGGTTGCACCCTGGTGTTCGGCACCAGTGCTCGTGATCGGCGCATTCCCTGGCCGCTGCTGGATCCCCGCGAGTCGGGCCTCAAGGTCGTGGAGGAGGCCGGGCAGGGGGCGCAGATCGCTCTGGTGTTCGGTCGTGAAGATTCCGGCCTGACCAATGACGAACTGCAGCGATGTCATTTCCATGTGCATATCCCGTCGGATCCGGAGTTTAGCTCGTTGAACCTGGCCACGGCGGTGCAAGTGCTGACCTATGAAGTGCGCATGTCCTGGTTGGCAGCCCAGGGGCGGCCGAGCAAGGTGGAGAAGGATGAGGTGGCGTCGCCGCGCAGTGATGAGCTGGCAACCATGGATGAGCTGGAGCGGTTCTACGAGCACCTGCAGCAAACCCTGGTGGCCATCGACTTCCTCGATCCGGAGAAACCTCGACACTTGATGGCGCGCTTGCGTCGGTTGTACGGTCGCAGCTCGGTCAGTCGGGCGGAAGTGAATATATTGCGAGGTATCCTCACGGAAACCCAGAAAGCGGCTCGTGGGGAGCTACAGAAGCGGAAGGATCAGTGATGTTCGAACGTCTGCGTGAAGATATCCAAAGTGTTTTCCATCGTGACCCGGCTGCGCGCAACGCCTTTGAGGTGCTGACCTGCTACCCGGGGATGCATGCGATCTGGATCCATCGCCTGTCCGGCGCCTTGTGGGGGATGGGCTGGAAGTGGCTGGCGCGGCTGGTCTCGAACTTCGGGCGCTGGCTGACCGGGATCGAGATTCATCCGGGGGCCAAGGTCGGTCGTCGCTTCTTTATTGACCATGGAATGGGCATCGTCATTGGCGAAACCGCCGAGATCGGTGATGACGTCACGCTTTACCAGGGGGTGACCCTGGGTGGCACCAGTTGGAATAAAGGCAAGCGCCACCCGACCCTGGAAGATGGTGTGGTGGTGGGGGCTGGCGCCAAGGTGCTGGGGCCGTTCACGGTCGGGGCCGGGGCCAAGGTCGGTTCCAATGCCGTGGTGACCAAGGCGGTGCCGGCCGGTGCGACCGTAGTGGGGATTCCGGGGCGGATCATCATGAAATCCAATGATGAGCAGGAAGCCAAGCGCAAGGCCATGGCGGAAAAGCTCGGCTTCGATGCCTATGGCGTCAGTGAAGACATGCCTGACCCCGTGGCGCGGGCCATTGGTCAGTTGCTTGATCACCTGCAAGCGGTCGATGGTCGTCTGGAGGGGATGTGTGGCGCGCTGAAGGATCTGGGCAGTGACTACTGCGCCAAGGACTTGCCTGCCCTGCGTGAAGAAGACTTTGCTGAAGTCAAGGGCAAGGGCGACAGCCAGGTCGGCTGATGCCCCGCAAACCGGCTTCTCCTGCAGGAGCCGGTTTGCCGGCGAAAAAGCCCCTGAGATGCCATAAGCGACCCGCGGGTCAGTTGTTGCCATCGCGCTGTGCCATTACGTCGCAGACTTTGCTATGATTCGCGCGCTCTTTTGCGGGTAAATCCGACTAAAGTAGTTGGTCTTATAGTTGACCTGATTACTCGGGTATTGCATACTCGCCTCCATTCCGAAACTCCGTGGTACTTGTCCATGCGACTGACTACTAAAGGCCGATACGCCGTGACCGCCATGCTCGATCTGGCGTTGCACGCGCAACATGGCCCGGTCTCCCTGGCCGATATCTCCGAGCGCCAAGGCATTTCCCTGTCCTATCTCGAACAGCTTTTCGCCAAATTGCGCCGTAGCAATCTGGTGTCCAGCGTCCGGGGTCCTGGTGGCGGCTATCAGCTGTCCCGCGACATGCAGGGGATCCAGGTGGCCCAGGTGATCGATGCGGTGAACGAATCGGTCGATGCAACCAAATGCCAGGGGCTGGGTGATTGCCATGCCGGCGACACCTGCCTGACGCACCACCTGTGGTGCGATCTGAGCCTGCAGATCCACGAATTTCTAAGCGGTATCAGCTTGGCTGACCTTGTCACTCGCCGTGAGGTGCAAGAAGTAGCCCAGCGTCAGGACCAGCGCCGTTGTAATGGCAAGGCGCCGCGCCTGGACAAGATTGAAGCGTCCGCCGTCGAATGACAGCCAAAGAGCTAGCGGCACGCCAGCCAGCCTGATTTAGGAGAGAGTCCATGAAATTGCCGATTTACCTTGATTACTCAGCGACCACCCCGGTTGATCCGCGCGTCGCGCAGAAAATGAGTGAATGCCTGCTGGTCGACGGGAACTTCGGTAACCCGGCGTCCCGCTCCCACGTGTTTGGCTGGAAAGCCGAAGAATCGGTGGAAAACGCCCGTCGCCAAGTGGCCGACCTGGTTAACGCCGACCCGCGTGAAATCGTCTGGACTTCCGGTGCTACCGAATCCGACAACCTGGCAATCAAGGGTGTCGCGCATTTCTACCACACCAAGGGCAAGCACCTGATCACCTCGAAGATCGAGCACAAGGCTGTCCTGGACACCATGCGCCAACTCGAGCGTGAAGGCTTCGAAGTGACCTACATCGAGCCGGGCGAAGACGGCCTCATCACTCCGGCCATGGTCGAAGCAGCCCTGCGTGACGACACCATCCTGGTTTCGATCATGCATGTGAACAACGAGATCGGCACCATCAACGACATCGCTGCCATCGGCGAGCTGACCCGCTCCAAGGGCGTGTTGTTCCACGTCGACGGCGCTCAGTCCACCGGCAAGGTCGACATCGACCTGCAGGCCCTGAAGGTCGACCTGATGTCCTTCTCCGCCCACAAGACCTACGGCCCGAAAGGGATCGGCGCGCTGTACGTCAGCCGCAAGCCGCGGGTGCGCCTGGAAGCAACCATGCACGGCGGTGGTCACGAACGCGGCATGCGTTCCGGCACCCTGGCTACTCACCAGATCGTCGGCATGGGCGAAGCCTTCCGCGTGGCCAAGGAAGACATGGCCGCCGAGAACCTGCGCATCAAGGCCCTGAGCGACCGCTTCTACAAGCAGGTCGAGCACCTGGAAGAGCTGTACATCAACGGCAGCATGACTGCCCGCGTACCGCACAACCTGAACCTGAGCTTCAACTACGTTGAAGGCGAGTCGCTGATCATGGCCCTCAAGGACCTGGCAGTGTCTTCCGGTTCGGCCTGTACTTCGGCCTCCCTGGAGCCTTCCTACGTGCTGCGTGCCCTGGGTCGCAACGACGAGCTGGCTCACAGCTCGATCCGCTTCACCTTCGGCCGCTTCACCACTGAAGAAGAAATCGATTACGCGGCGCAGAAAGTCTGCGAAGCCGTTACCAAGCTGCGCGCTCTGTCGCCGCTGTGGGACATGTACAAAGATGGCGTCGATATCTCGAAGATCGAGTGGGCGGCGCACTGAATATAAGTCGCCGCACAGGGTTCTGTAGAGCGTACCGATAACGGCGATTTGCAGAACCCAAGAGCGACTCTCTGATGAGTGAGGATTAAGAATCATGGCTTACAGCGAAAAGGTCATCGACCACTACGAGAACCCGCGCAACGTCGGCAAGATGAACGCGGAAGATCCGGATGTCGGCACCGGCATGGTCGGCGCTCCTGCCTGCGGCGACGTGATGCGCCTGCAGATCAAGGTCAATGAGCAGGGCATCATCGAAGACGCCAAGTTCAAGACCTATGGCTGCGGTTCCGCCATTGCTTCCAGCTCCCTGGCCACTGAGTGGATGAAGGGCAAGACCCTGGATGAAGCCGAAACCATCAAGAACACCCAGCTGGCTGAAGAGCTGGCCCTGCCTCCCGTGAAGATTCACTGCTCGGTACTCGCCGAAGACGCCATCAAGGCCGCCGTACGCGACTACAAGCAGAAGAAAGGCCTGATCTGACCGATCGGCTTTCACAGATTTGGCGACAAGTAAGGAGTCACGATGGCTATCAGCATGACAGAAGCGGCTGCTCAACACGTGCGACGCTCCCTCAACGGGCGCGGCAAGGGTGATGGGATTCGTCTGGGTGTTCGCACCACGGGCTGTTCCGGCCTTGCCTACGTGCTGGAGTTCGTCGACGAGATTGGCGAGGACGATCAGGTATTCGAGAGTCACGGCGAGAAAGTGATCATCGATCCGAAAAGCCTGACCTATCTGGACGGCACCGAACTTGATTTCGTCAAGGAAGGGTTGAACGAAGGCTTCAAGTTCAACAACCCCAACGTGCGCGGTGAGTGTGGCTGCGGCGAAAGCTTCAACATCTGAGGCTTGTCGTGGGTACTCCTTGTCATTTCGCTTTATTTGAGCTGCAACCGAGCTTCCGCCTGGATCTCGAGCAGTTGGCCGCGCGCTACCGCGAGTTGGCGCGTGGGGTTCATCCAGACCGTTTTGCCGATGCTTCCGAGCGCGAGCAGCGCCTGGCCCTGGAGCAGTCGGCAAGCCTCAACGAGGCTTACCAGACCCTCAAGAGCCCGCCCAAGCGCGCCCGTTACCTGCTGGCTTTGAATGGCGGCGAGTTGCCGTTGGAAGTCACGGTGCATGATCCGGAGTTTCTTCTGCAGCAGATGCAATGGCGCGAAGAACTCGAGGATTTGCAGGACAGCGCCGACCTGGCCGGAGTGGCGGCATTCAAGCGTCGGCTCAAGACAGCCCAGGATGAGCTGAATGAAAGCTTCGCAGCCTGTTGGGATGATGCGGCGCAACGCGAGCAGGCCGAGCGCCTGATGCGGCGCATGCAGTTCCTCGACAAGCTCACCTACGAAGTGCGCCAGTTAGAAGAGCGCCTCGACGATTAACCCAGTGCCGCTCCGGTCGCACGCCTGATATACAGATAAGTCCAGATAAGCATGGCCCTACTGCAGATCGCCGAACCCGGCCAAAGTCCTCAACCGCACCAGCGTCGCCTGGCTGTGGGGATCGACTTGGGCACTACCAATTCGCTGGTCGCTGCCTTGCGCAGTGGTCTTTCCGAGCCGCTGGCCGACGCGCAGGGGCAGGTGATTCTGCCGTCCGCGGTGCGTTATCACGCCGACCGCGTCGAGGTGGGCGAGTCTGCCCGCCTGGCAGCACCTACCGACCCTTTGAATACCGTGCTTTCGGTCAAGCGCCTGATGGGGCGTGGCCTGTCCGACGTCAAGCAGCTGGGTGAGCAACTGCCCTATCGCTTCGTCGAGGGCGAGTCGCACATGCCGTTCATCGAGACCATCCAGGGGCCGAAAAGCCCGGTGGAGGTATCGGCTGAAGTGCTCAAGGTGTTGCGTCAGCGTGCTGAGGCGGCCCTGGGTGGCGAGCTGGTAGGTGCGGTCATCACCGTTCCTGCCTATTTCGACGACGCCCAGCGTCAAGCCACCAAGGATGCGGCCAAGCTGGCCGGCCTGAATGTGCTGCGCCTGCTCAACGAGCCGACCGCGGCGGCTGTGGCTTATGGTCTGGATCAGCACGCCGAAGGCGTGGTGGCGATCTATGACTTGGGTGGCGGCACCTTCGATATTTCCATTCTGCGCCTGACCGGCGGCGTCTTCGAAGTCTTGGCTACCGGTGGCGATACTGCCTTGGGCGGCGATGACTTCGATCACGCCATTGCCGGCTGGATCATCGAGGGCGCGGGCCTGTCCGCCGACCTCGACCCGGGTACCCAGCGCAGTCTGTTGCAAGCCGCTTGTGCAGCCAAGGAAGCCTTGACCGGCGCCGCGTCCGTGGAAGTGGTGTATGGCGATTGGCGTGCCACCCTGACTCGCGACGCCTTCGACGCCCTGATCGAACCGATGGTTGCCCGCAGCCTCAAGGCCTGTCGTCGTGCTGTACGCGATTCCAATGTCGAATTGGATGAAGTGCAGGCGGTGGTCATGGTGGGCGGTTCGACTCGTGTGCCGCGTGTGCGTGAGGCGGTGGCTGAAATGTTCGGTCGCCAGCCGTTGACCGAGATCGATCCGGATCAAGTGGTGGCCATTGGGGCCGCGATCCAGGCCGATACCTTGGCCGGCAACAAGCGCGAAGGCGGCGAATTGCTGCTGCTGGACGTGATTCCGCTGTCCCTGGGGTTGGAAACCATGGGCGGGCTGATGGAGAAGGTGATTCCGCGCAACACCACCATTCCGGTTGCCCGTGCCCAGGACTTCACCACCTACAAGGATGGCCAGACGGCCATGATGGTTCATGTGCTGCAGGGCGAGCGCGAGCTGATCAGCGACTGCCGCTCCCTGGCGCGTTTCGAATTGCGCGGCATCCCACCGATGGTGGCCGGTGCGGCGAAGATCCGCGTGACCTTCCAGGTCGACGCCGATGGCCTGCTCAGCGTTTCTGCGCGAGAGCTGGGTTCGGGCGTCGAAGCCAGCATCCAGGTCAAGCCATCCTACGGTCTGACCGACGGTGAGATCGCCAAGATGCTCAAGGATTCCTTCCAGTACGCCGGCGACGACAAGGTGGCCCGTGTACTGCGCGAGCAGCAGGTTGATGCTCAGCGCCTGATCGAGGCGGTGCAAGGTGCCCTGGACGCCGATGGCGAGCGTCTGCTGGACGCCGAAGAACGCATGGTCATCGAGCTGCAGATGCAGGAATTGAGTGAATTGATGCGTGGCACCGATGGTTATGCCATCGAGCAGCAGACCAAGCGTCTGTCGCAAGTGACCGATGCCTTTGCTGCCCGACGCCTGGATTCGACGGTGAAAGCCGCGCTGGCGGGGCGCAACCTGAATGAAATCGAGGAATAACTGATGCCGCAGATCATTTTTCTGCCACACGCCGTGTTCTGTCCGGACGGCCTGGTTGTAGAGGTCGAGCCTGGCGTCTCGGTGCTCGAGGTGGCACATGACAACCACATCGAGATCGAAAGTGCCTGTGGCGGCGTCTGTGCCTGCACCACCTGCCATTGCATCATTCGTGAAGGCTTCGACTCGCTGAACGAGGCTGACGAGCTGGAAGAAGACCTGCTGGACAAGGCCTGGGGCCTGGAAGCGCAGTCGCGTCTGTCCTGCCAGGCCATCGTCGGCGATGAAGACCTGACCGTCGAAATTCCAAAATACTCGCTCAACCATGCAGCCGAAGCGCCGCACTGATTTCAAGGAACTGGCATGAGCCTCAAGTGGGTTGATGTACTGGAAATCGCGATCCAACTGGCTGAGTCCAAGCCGGATGTGGATCCGCGTTATGTGAACTTTGTCGATCTGCACCAATGGGTTCTGGCACTGCCGGAGTTCAGCGACGATCCGGCTCGCGGAGGCGAGAAGGTTCTTGAAGCAATTCAGGCCGCCTGGATCGACGAAGCTGACTGAATCCGCGGGCTACGCAGTTAGGCAATCCCTATAAACCCGCGTATAATTCGCGGGTTTAATTTTTCGCTTTAATCACCGTTTCTGGAGTTACACCATGGCTGTTCAACGTACTTTCTCCATCATCAAGCCTGACGCTGTTGCAAAAAACGTTATCGGCAAGATCGTTTCCCGTTTTGAAGAAGCCGGCCTGCGCGTTGTAGCTTCGAAAATGAAGCAACTGTCCAAGGCTGAAGCTGAAGGCTTCTACGCTGAGCACAGCGAGCGTGGCTTCTTCGGCGAACTGGTTGCCTTCATGACTTCCGGCCCGGTTGTTGTTCAGGTTCTGGAAGGCGAAAACGCCATCGTTCGCAACCGTGAGCTGATGGGCGCTACCAACCCTAAAGAAGCTGCTGCCGGCACCATCCGTGCTGACTTCGCCGAGTCCATCGACGCCAACGCCGTTCACGGTTCGGACTCCGAAGCTGCCGCTGCTCGCGAAATCGCTTACTTCTTCGCAGCTACTGAAGTAACCGCTCGCTGAGTAAGGCTTGCGCGTGAGAGGTGAAACCATGACTGCATCGATCGGCAAAACTAACCTGTTGGGGCTTACTCAACCGGAAATGGAGAAATTCTTCGACTCAATCGGGGAGAAGCGTTTCCGTGCCGGTCAGGTAATGAAATGGATTCACCACTTTGGCGTCGATGATTTCGACGCCATGACGAATGTCGGCAAGGCCTTGCGCGAAAAGCTCAAGGCTGTTGCCGAGATTCGCGGTCCGGAAGTGGTCAGCGAGGACATCTCCAGCGACGGCACCCGTAAATGGGTGGTGCGCGTGGCGTCCGGCAGCTGCGTCGAGACCGTCTACATTCCCCAGGGCAAGCGCGGCACTCTGTGCGTTTCGTCCCAGGCGGGCTGTGCCCTGGATTGCAGTTTCTGCTCCACCGGCAAGCAAGGCTTCAATAGCAACCTCACCGCCGCCGAAGTCATCGGCCAGGTGTGGATTGCCAACAAATCCTTTGGCAGCGTCCCGGCGACCGTCGACCGTGCCATCACCAACGTGGTGATGATGGGCATGGGTGAGCCGCTGCTGAACTTCGACAACGTCATTGCTGCCATGCACCTGATGATGGACGACCTGGGCTACGGCATCTCCAAGCGCCGGGTGACCCTGTCGACCTCCGGCGTGGTGCCGATGATCGATGAGCTGGCCAAGCACATCGACGTCTCGCTGGCGTTGTCTCTGCACGCACCCAATGATGCGCTGCGCAACCAGCTGGTACCGATCAACAAGAAGTACCCGCTGAAGATGCTGCTCGAGTCCTGCCAGCGCTACATGTCGGCCCTGGGTGAGAAGCGTGTGCTGACCATCGAGTACACCCTCCTCAAAGACGTCAACGACAAGCTTGAGCACGCGGTGGAGATGATCGAGCTGCTCAAGGATGTACCGTGCAAGATCAACCTGATCCCGTTCAACCCGTTCCCGCATTCCGGGTACGAGCGTCCGAGCAACAATGCCATTCGTCGCTTCCAGGACCAGCTGCATCACGCCGGTTTCAACGTCACCGTGCGCACCACGCGTGGTGAAGACATCGATGCCGCCTGCGGTCAGTTGGTCGGGCAGGTGCTGGACCGCACCCGTCGTAGCGAACGCTATATCGCCGTGCGTGAGTTGAGCGCCGACGCCGATATGCCGCAAAGCGCCGCAACCCGTACCTGAGAGAGGATCTCCATGGCCCTGCGCTTTGCGCTGCTCCTGCTTGTTGCCAGCCTGTGTGCTGGCTGTGTTCTGTCGGGTGATTCCAACCCGATGAACACCAGCAAGGGGCGCGACGAGGCGCGCGAGGCCTATGTGCAGTTGGGCCTGGGCTACTTGCAGCAGGGCATGAGCGAGCGGGCCAAGGTGCCACTGAAGAAAGCCCTGGAACTGGCCCCCGCCGATGCCGACGCCAATGCTGCCCTTGCACTGGTGTTCCAGGCCGAGATGGAACCGGCCCTGGCCGACGAGCATTTTCGCCAGGCCCTGGCGGCGCGTCCGGAGAGTGCCCGGATCCTCAATAACTACGGCAGCTTTCTGTTCCAGGAAAAACGTTACAAAGAGGCTTATCAGCGCTTTGAGCAAGCCGCTGCTGATACTCTGTACCCCGAACGTTCCCGAGTGTTTGAAAACCTCGGCATGACCGCTTCAAGGCTCGGCCAGCGTGATCTGGCCCAGCTGCAGCTGGAAAAGGCCTTGCGTCTCAATCATCAACAGCCCCGTGCATTGCTGGAAATGGCTGAGTTGTCTTACGAAGACAGGCATTATGTGCCCGCGCGCGACTATTACGATCGTTTTAGCCTGCTCGGCGAGCAAAATGCACGTAGTCTATTGCTCGGCGTTCGGCTGGCAACGGTGTTCGAAGATCGCGACAAGGCCTCCAGTTACGGTCTGCAACTAAAACGACTTTATCCCGGTACGCCGGAATATCAGCAATACCTGTCGGAGCAATGATGAAAGCGGCCCATCCCGAAGTTCAAGCAGTGACTCGCGTAAACCCCGGTGAGACCCTGCGTCAGGCCCGCGAAAGCAATGGTTGGTCGCTGGCCGAAGTGGCCCACAAGCTCAACCTCACCGTGAGCTCCCTGAGCAACCTGGAAGCTGGCGCCTTCGACAAGCTGCCGGGGCACACTTTCGCCCGTGGCTATATTCGTGCCTACGCCAAATTGCTGGGCATGGATCAGGCGGTACTGGTCCAGGAGTTCGATCAATACACCGGTACCGACTCCCAGGGCAGCAGCGTCCATGCCCTGGGGCGCATCGAAGAGCCGGTGCGGGTTTCCCACACTATCTTGCGCATTGTCAGTTTGCTGCTGCTGGTGGCGGTGGTTGGTGGCGGTTTCATCTGGTGGCAGGATCAGTCCTCCCAGCGCGGCAAGGAGCCGGTCTCCCTGAGCCCCGAGCATGTCGAGGTCGAAGGCGCCGACGGCACTACCCAGATTCATCCTATCGACGAGCCCGAAGACCAAGCGGTTGCCGAGGGGCAGAGCGAGGCGCTGGACAACGCCGCTCAAAGCGAAGGCCAGGCAGCGAGCGAGACTCCTGCCGCCCCAGCCGTTTCGACCGCTCCGGCACCGGCTGCCACTGCGTCCGTCCCCGCAGCTCCCGTGCACAACGCGCCGGCTCCGGCGCCTGTCGCACCGGCTGCCGTGGCGCAAGCGCCTGTCACGCCGACCGCGCCTGCTGCTGCGGTTGCACCGGGCAGCGCTGCGGCAACTGCAGTTGCAGGCGCGGGCCAGGTACAGATCCAGTTCAGCGCCGACTGCTGGGCCCAGGTCATCGATGCCAACGGCAAGGTTCTGCTCAGCGCCCTCAAGCGCAAGGGTGAAAATGTCGATGTCAGCGGCAAGCCGCCTTTTGCCGTACGTCTGGGCTATGCCCGTGGCGCACAAATCACTTACAACGGTCAGGCGGTGGATATCGCCCCGTTCACCAGTGGCGAGACTGCTCGCCTGAAGTTAGGTCAATAAGTCATGCACGGCGAATCTCCAATCAAGCGTCGCGAATCCCGCAAGATCTGGGTCGGCTCGGTACCGGTCGGAGGCGATGCCCCGATTGCGGTGCAGAGCATGACCAACAGCGACACCAACGACGTGGCCGCAACCGTCGCCCAGATCAACCGCCTGGAAGCCGCCGGTGTCGATATCGTGCGGGTTTCGGTGCCGGACATGGACGCCGCCGAGGCGTTCGGCCGGATCAAGCAGCAGGTCAAGGTACCGCTGGTGGCCGACATCCACTTCGACTACAAGATCGCGCTGCGTGTGGCCGAACTGGGCGTCGATTGCCTGCGGATCAACCCGGGCAATATCGGTCGTGAAGACCGGGTACGCGCGGTGGTGGATGCTGCCCGTGATCGCGGGATCCCGATCCGTATCGGGGTCAACGCCGGTTCCCTGGAAAAAGACCTGCAGAAAAAATACGGCGAACCGACCCCGGCTGCATTGGTGGAGTCGGCGCTGCGTCACGTAGAGCACCTGGAACGCCTGAATTTCAAGGACTTCAAGGTCAGCGTGAAAGCCTCTGACGTGTTCATGGCCGTCGAGGCCTACCGCCTGCTGGCCAAGGAAATCATCCAGCCCCTGCACCTGGGGATCACCGAAGCCGGTGGTTTGCGTTCAGGCACAGTGAAATCCGCCGTCGGCCTCGGTATGCTGCTGGCCGAAGGAATTGGCGATACCATTCGCATTTCGCTGGCGGCCGACCCGGTCGAGGAAGTGAAGGTCGGCTACGACATTCTCAAGTCCCTGCACCTGCGTTCCCGTGGCATCAACTTCATCGCCTGCCCGAGCTGCTCGCGGCAGAACTTCGATGTGGTGAAAACCATGAACGAACTGGAAGGACGGCTTGAAGACCTGTTGGTGCCGTTGGATGTTGCAGTGATCGGTTGCGTGGTCAACGGTCCGGGTGAAGCCAAAGAGGCGCACATCGGCCTGACCGGTGGTACACCGAACCTGATCTACATCGATGGCAAGCCGGCACAGAAACTGACCAATGACAATCTGGTGGACGAGCTTGAAAAGCTGATCCGGCAGAAGGCGGCCGAAAAGGTCGAGGCCGACGCAGCGCTGATCGCTCGCGGCTAACCGAACGTATTTAAGGATTTTTTGTGAGCAAGTCTCTGCAAGCCATTCGTGGCATGAATGACATCCTGCCCGAGCAGACGCCCCTGTGGCGTTATTTCGAGGGTACTGTGGCGCGCCTGCTGGATAACTACGGTTACAAGCAGATCCGCATGCCGATCGTCGAGTTCACCGAGCTGTTCAAGCGCTCCATCGGTGAAGTGACCGACATCGTCGAAAAAGAGATGTACACCTTCGAGGATCGCAACGGCGACTCCCTCACCCTGCGTCCGGAAGGCACCGCTGCCTGTGTCCGTGCAGTGCTGGAGCACGGCATTACCGGCGGTGGCCAGGTGCAGAAGCTGTGGTACATCGGCCCGATGTTCCGTCACGAGCGCCCGCAGAAAGGCCGTTATCGCCAGTTCCACCAGATCGGTTGCGAGGTATTCAACCTCGACGGGCCGGACATCGATGCTGAACTGATCGTGCTGACCTGGCGCCTGTGGGGCGAGCTGGGCATCCGTGATGCGGTCAAGCTCGAACTCAACAGCCTGGGTACCGCCGAAGCGCGCGCGCGCTATCGCGACGCGCTGGTGGAGTTCCTGTCGGCGCGCATGGACAAGCTGGACGAAGACAGCCAGCGCCGCCTGAAGACCAACCCGCTGCGGGTGCTGGATACCAAGAACCCGGACACTCAAGCCGTGCTGGTGGAGGCGCCCAAGCTGGCCGACTACCTGGACGAAGAGTCCCGCGTGCACTTCGAAGGCCTCAAGGCCCGCCTGGATGCTGCGGGTATCCCCTATGTGATCAACCCCAAGCTGGTGCGTGGGCTGGATTACTACAGCAAGACCGTTTTCGAATGGGTCACCGACAAGCTCGGTGCCCAGGGCACTGTCTGTGCCGGTGGCCGTTACGATGGCCTGGTGGAGCAGATGGGCGGCAAGCCTACCTCGGGCGTTGGCTTTGCCATGGGGATCGAGCGTCTGGTGCTGCTGCTGGAAACCCTGGAGCAGGTCCCGGAAGAAATCTCGCGCCAGGTCGACGTTTACCTCTGCGCCTTCGGTGAGGCCGCCGAACTGGCTGCGCTGGCGCTGAGCGAGCGTGTTCGCGATCAATTGCCGAACCTGCGTCTGCAGATCAATGCCGGTGCCGGCAGCTTCAAGAGCCAATTCAAGAAGGCCGACAAGAGCGGCGCGCTGTATGCGCTGATCCTCGGTGACGACGAACTGGCCCAGCAAGTGGTAGGTTTCAAACCCCTGCGTGGCCAGGGCGAACAACAAAGCATTGCCTGGGATGCACTCGCTGCGCACCTGGCCACCTGCGTCGTGCAGGGTTGAAGCTGTCAAACAGCCGATTTAGCGAATAAGGAGTATTGGGGTGTCGAGTACCGAAGATGAACAGCTGGCGGAATTGAAAGACTGGTGGCAGCGTAACGGCAAACCCCTGGTGACTGGCGGCCTGCTGGCCCTGGTTATCGTGTTCGGCTGGCAAGCCTGGCACAAGTATCAGAACAATCAGTCGCAAGGCGCTTCGGTGCTCTATCAGCAACTGCTGGAAACTACCCTGACGCCGGATGGCAAGCCGGATGCGGCTCGTGTTACGGACCTGGCGGGCAAGCTCAACAGCGAGTTCGGCGGTACTGCCTACGCGCAGTACGGCAACCTGTTCGTGGCCAAGGTGGCAGTAGACACCGGCAAGCTGGACGATGCAGCGGCACAGCTCAAGGCCGTGGCCGACAAGCCCGCCAACCCGACCCTGGGTGAAGTGGCGCGTCAGCGCCTGGCACAGGTACTGGCGGCGCAGAACAAGGCCGACGAGGCTCTGAAGCTGCTCGACGGCGATGCCGACAAGGCATTCCTGGCGACTCGTGAAGAACTCAAGGGCGATCTGCTGGTCCAGCTGGGCCGTGTGGACGAAGCCCATGCGGCATACCAAAAAGCCAAGGCGGCGCTCTCGGATGAAGCGGCAGTCGGTGGCCTACAAATCAAGCTGGACGACCTGGCCAAAGGGGATGCATGACGTGATCCGTTGGAAACATGCAGCATTGCTGGCTCTGGCCTTGTTGGCCGCGGGTTGCAGCAGCAACAGCAAGAAAGAACTGCCACCGGCGGAACTGGTCGACTTCAAAGAAGAAGTGGTCCTGCAGAAGCAGTGGAGCCGTTCGATCGGTGACGGTCAGGGCGAAACCTACAACATGCTGGTGCCAGCCATCGATGGTGACACCATCTATGCCGCTGACGTGACCGGCGTGGTGGTTTCCATGGATCGCATGAACGGCGACGTCAAATGGAAGAAAGATCTCGAACTGCCTGTTTCCGGCGCCGTGGGCGTGGGTTATGGGTTGGTCATGATCGGCACTCTGAAAGGCGAAGTGGTTGCCCTGGATGCCTCCAGCGGTGAAGAGAAATGGCGTGCCCGTGTGACCAGTGAAGTGCTGGCTCCGCCAGCTACCAACGGTGACGTGGTGGTGGTGCAGACTCAGGACGACCGCGTGATTGGCCTTGAAGCCAGCACCGGTCATCAGATCTGGCTCTACGACAGCACTCCAGCGGTGTTGACCCTGCGGGGCACCAGTGCGCCGTTGGCGACCAACCGTCTGGCCCTGGCCGGTCTTTCCACCGGCAAGGTGGTCGCGCTGGATATTCGCAACGGCGTGCCGGTGTGGGAACAGCGTGTAGCCATTCCACAAGGCCGTTCCGAACTGGATCGGGTCGTGGACATCGACGGTGGCCTGCTGCTGTCCGGTGGCACCCTGTACGTTGCCAGCTACCAGGGGCGTGTGGTTGCCCTGGACCTGGAGAGCGGCCGTCCGCTGTGGCAGCGTGATGCTTCCAGCTACGCCGGTGTGGCCCAAGGGTTCGGCAGCGTTTATGTCAGCCTGTCCTCGGGTACCGTGGAAGGCGTGGACGAGCGTTCGACTACCGCGCTGTGGAGCAACGACTCCCTGGCTCGCCGCCAACTGTCGGCACCGGAAGTCTTCTCCAGCTACGTAGCCGTGGGCGACCTGGAAGGTTACCTGCACCTGCTGAGCCAGGTTGACGGTCGCTTCGTCGGTCGTACGCGCATCGATAGCGACGGCCTGCGTGCTCGTCCGCTGGTGGTGGGCGACATGATTTATGTGTATGGCAACAGCGGCAAACTGGAAGCCCTGACCATCAAGTAATGGTTTGACTATGCTTGGGGTGATCCCCAAGCGAACTGCAGGAGCGAGCGTGCTCGCGATGGATGCCAGGTGACGCCAGCTTGCTGGACGAGCGCGGCGCCATGGAGTTAATCGCGAGCACGCTCGCTCCTACAGTGCTGCCCCGAGCACCAGCCGCTGCCTCGCAGCGGCTTTTGTATTTTCTGAATTAACGCAGTGGAGAGCCGCATGGTTCCCGTAATCGCCCTGGTGGGCCGACCTAACGTCGGCAAGTCCACCTTGTTCAACCGCCTGACTCGGACTCGCGACGCCATTGTCGGCGACCTGTCCGGTCTGACCCGTGATCGCCAATACGGTGAGGCCAAGTGGCAAGGGCGTACCTATATTCTGATCGACACCGGCGGTATCTCCGGTGACGAGCATGGCATGGATGAAAAGATGGCCGAGCAGTCGCTGCTGGCCATCGAAGAAGCTGATGTGGTGTTGTTCCTGGTGGACGCCAAGGCCGGGTTTACCGCGGCCGACCAGATGATCGGCGAGCACCTGCGCAAACGTAACAAGACTTCCTACGTGATCGCCAACAAGGTCGACAACATCGACCCGGACATGGCCCGCGCCGAGTTCGCGCCGCTGGGCATGGGCGATGCCATCCCGATCGCCGGTGCTCATGGCCGCGGTATCACCCAGATGCTGGAAATCGCCCTGAGCGAATTCCCCAAGGATGACGCTGACGAGCCGGAAGAAGGCGAGGAAGAGATCGTTGCCGAGGGTGAGGAAGCCAAGCGCATTCCGGGCCCGAGCGAGAAGGACGGGATCAAGATCGCCATCATCGGTCGTCCCAACGTCGGCAAGTCGACCCTGGTCAACCGCATGCTCGGTGAAGACCGGGTGATCGTCTATGACCAGCCCGGCACCACCCGCGACAGTATCTACATCCCGTTCGAGCGCAACGACGAGAAGTACACCCTGATCGACACCGCCGGTGTGCGCAAGCGCGGCAAGATCCACGAGGAAGTCGAAAAGTTCTCGGTGGTCAAGACGCTGCAGGCGATCAAGGACGCCAACGTGGTGATCTTCGTCATGGACGCCCGCGAAGGTGTGGTGGACCACGACCTGAACCTGCTGGGCTTTGCCCTGGAAGCCGGTCGGGCCCTGGTGATCGCCCTGAACAAGTGGGACGGCATGCAGCCGAGCGAGCGCGACTATGTGAAGACCGAGCTGCAACGCCGGCTGTTCTTCGTCGACTTCGCCGATATCCACTTCATCTCGGCGCTGCACGGTACCGGTGTGGGCAACCTCTACCAGTCGGTGCAGAACTCCTTCAAGTCGGCGGTAACCCGCTGGCCCACCAGCCGCCTGACGCAGATCCTCGAAGATGCCGTTGGCGAGCACGCGCCGCCCATGGTCAACAATCGCCGGATCAAACTGCGCTACGCCCACTTGGGTGGTGCCAACCCGCCGCTGATCGTGATCCACGGCAACCAGGTGGAGAAGGTGCCCAAGTCTTATGTGCGCTATCTGGAAAACACCTACCGCCGAGTCTTGAAGCTGGTAGGTACGCCGATCCGCATCGAGTTCAAGGGCGGCGAGAACCCGTACGAAGGCAACAAGAACACGCTGACCGACCGCCAGGTCAACAAGAAGCGTCGCTTGATGTCGCACCACAAGAAGGCCGACAAGAAGCGCCGCGACAAGCGCTGACCGGCTTAGGGGCCGGCTTGCCGGTGAAGCTCCGGACCTGCTTCAGAGCTTCGCTGGCAAGCCAGTTCCTACGGGATCTGTGTGGATAAGAGGGCGCCCCGGGCGCCCTTTTTCATGCCTGGCGTTTGGGCTATTCTCGGGGACCTCCGCGCCGCCGTAGTGCGGACTGCTCAGCAGGGAATCCTCATGATCATCAGTAAGTTGCCGAATGTCGGCACCACCATCTTCACGCAAATGTCCCAGCTCGCGGTGGAAACCGGAGCGCTCAACCTGTCCCAGGGCTTTCCTGATTTCGATGGCCCGCAAGCCCTGCGTGATGCGCTTGGCTGGCATGCCGCCAATGGCCATAACCAGTACGCACCCATGACCGGCCTACCGGCACTGCGCCAGCAGGTCGCCGTGAAAATCGCCCGCAGCTATGGCGTCCAGGTCGATGCGGACGCTGAGGTGACCATCACCCCCGGTGCGACCCAGGCAATCTTCTGTGCCATCCAGGCGGTGATCCAGCGCGGTGACGAAGTCATTGTGTTCGACCCCAGTTACGACAGCTATGAGCCGTCGGTGGAGCTGGCCGGTGGGCGTTGTGTGCATGTGCCGTTGGCCGGGCAGGGCTTTGCCCTCGATTGGCAGAAACTCGGTGAAGCCCTGAGTCCGCGCACGCGGATGATCATCCTCAATTCGCCGCACAACCCCAGTGGTGCCTTGATCAGCCGCGCCGAGCTGGACCAGTTGGCCGCCCTGATCCGTGATCGCGATATTTATCTGGTCAGTGACGAGGTCTACGAACACCTGGTGTTCGATGGCGTACCCCATGTCAGTGTGCTGGCCCATGAGGAGCTGTATCAGCGGGCCTTCGTGGTCAGCTCGTTCGGCAAGACCTACCACGTGACCGGCTGGAAGACCGGTTATGTGGTTGCACCACCGGCCCTGAGCGCCGAGCTGCGCAAGGTGCATCAATATGTCAGCTTCTGCGGGGTCACGCCTTTGCAGTACGCTCTGGCGGACTTCATGGCCGACCACCCGGAACATGTCGAAGAGTTGCCGGCCTTTTACCAGGCCAAGCGTGATCTGTTCTGCGATCTGCTGAGCGCCTCGCGTTTCAGCTTCAACCGGGTGTCGGGTACCTATTTTCAATTGGTGGACTATTCGCAGATTCGTCCAGACTTGAATGATGTCGACATGGCGATATGGATGACCCGCGAACACGGCGTGGCGGCCATTCCGGTGTCGGTGTTCTATCAGCAGCCGCCCCAGGGGCAGCGCCTGGTGCGTCTGTGTTTTGCCAAGCGCGAGGACACGTTGCGCCAAGCAGCGGAGAAACTATGCGTGATCTGAGTGCATTACCCGATCTGAATCTGGCCCTGATCCAGACCACCCTGGCCTGGCACGACCGCCAGGCCAACTTCGAGCATTTCGAGCAGTTGCTGGAGCAGGCCCGTGGTGCAGATCTGATCATCCTGCCGGAAATGTTTACCACCGGATTCTCCATGGAATCCGCGACTCTCGCGGAAGCGGAGAATGGCCCTACCAGCAAATGGCTACGTGGCCAGGCGAAAAAGCTGAATGCGGTGATCACCGGCAGCGTGATAATCCAGGCAGCGGATGGCAGCCATCGCAATCGCTTGCTGTGGGCGCGCCCTGACGGTGAGGTCTGGCACTACGACAAGCGCCACCTGTTTCGCATGGCCGGCGAGCACAATCACTACACGCCGGGGGAACGGCAGGTACAGTTCGAGCTCAAGGGTTGGCGTATTCGCCCGCTGATCTGCTACGACCTGCGCTTCCCGGTGTGGAGCCGGGACGCCCAGGACACCGACCTGCTGCTCTACACCGCCAATTGGCCGGGTGCCCGCCGCCTGCACTGGAATCGCCTGCTGCCAGCCCGGGCCATTGAAAACCTCTGCTACGTTGCGGCGGTGAACCGGGTGGGCACCGACGGCAAGGGCTTCGCCTATACCGGAGACAGCCAGGTTCTGGACTATCAGGGCGAAACCCTGCTCAGCGCCGGAGAGGCCGATGGCGTCTTCCAGGTGTGCCTGAACGCGGGTGAACTGGCGGCTTACCGTGCGCGTTTTCCGGCGAACCTCGACGCCGATACCTTCATGTTCACTTAGGATCGCTTCGGCACTGCACACTTTTTTACAGGTTGCGAATATCAAGCTTCGAGGGTGAAGGCCGATAGCAGGATCAGTTCAGGAGGAATCAACCATGACTACCATCACTGCCACCATCGTCAATCCTTACCCCCTGTCGGCACCCAAAACTGCTTCGACTGAAGCCGAAGGCAACAGCGCCAGCCCGCTGGCGCCGGTGGATGACAGCAAGGACGGTCAGGATAAGGAACTGCGGGTCAACTCTGGCGATGCCAATATCGATGCGGTAAAGGCCGGTGGTGATCCGGTCAAGGCGCTGCAGAAACAGATCGAGCAGACCCAGAAAACCCTGACCGAACAGCAGGCCCAATTGGCCAATGTGCAGAAGGGCCAGGCCAGCGACGAACAGAAAGCCCAGCAGGTGATGGAAGTCCAGGCGCAGATCGCCGTGACCAACAGTACCTTGCAGGTGCTGCAGGCGGCTTTGCTGCAAGCCATGTTCAGTGTTGATGTGCATGCCTGAAACAGTCGTTGCTGACATTTAGCTGGTGTTATCTGTTCCGGCATAAAAAAGGCCCCGGGGAGTCGAGCTCCTCGGGGCCTTTCGCTTTAGGCAGCCTTTAGGCTGCCTTGGCCTGCTGCTCGCTCAAGGAGCGGTTCAGCGCACTGAACAGCGCCTTGAAGCTGGCGGTGGTGATGTTTTCGTCGATACCGACGCCGTGCACGGCGCGCTCACCGTTGACCCGCAGTTCGATGTAGGCCGCCGCCTTGGCGTTGGTGCCGGCGCCGATGGCGTGCTCGTTGTAGTCCATGATCTCCACCGGAACCGGCAGCCCGGCTACCAGCGCTTCCAGGGCACCGTTGCCCTTGCCGCGCCAGCTGAGGTTGGTCTCGCCCTGGCCCTTGCTCGAGACTTCCACTTCCACGGCGCTGTGGCCGTTCTCTTCCTGCAAGCGATGGCTGACCAGCGCGTAGGGAGTGTTGGCCTGCAAGTACTCGCTGTGCAACAGCGCGTGGATCTGCTGGGCGGTCATTTCCAGGCCCAGGCGGTCGGTTTCCCGCTGCACCACCTGGCTGAACTCGATCTGCATGCGGCGTGGCAAGCTGATGCCGTATTCCTGCTCGAGCAGGTAGGCGATACCACCCTTGCCCGACTGGCTGTTGACGCGGATCACCGCCTCGTAGCTGCGACCGATATCGGCCGGGTCGATCGGCAAGTACGGCACCTCCCACAAGCCATCGGCTTTCTGCTGGGCGAAGCCCTTGCGGATCGCGTCCTGGTGCGAGCCGGAGAACGCAGTGTGGACCAGGTCGCCGACATAAGGGTGACGCGGGTGCACGGCAATCTGGTTGCACTCTTCCACGACTTTGCGCACGCCGTCGATGTCGGAGAAATCCAGTTCAGGGTTTACACCCTGGGTGTAGAGGTTCAAGGCCACGGTGACCAGGTCGACGTTACCGGTACGCTCGCCGTTGCCGAACAGGCAGCCTTCGACACGGTCGGCGCCGGCCATCAGGCCCAGCTCGGTGGCGGCCACGCCCGTACCGCGGTCGTTGTGGGTGTGCAGGCTGATGAGCACGCTGTCACGACGGTTGATGTTGCGGCAGAACCACTCGATCTGGTCGGCGTAGATGTTCGGTGTGGCGACTTCAACGGTGGCCGGCAGGTTGAGGATCACCTTGTTGCTTGGCGTGGCGTTCCAGACTTCCACCACGGCGTCGCAGACTTCCTTGGCGAACTCCAGCTCGGTGGCGCTGAAGGTCTCTGGCGAGTACTCGAACTGCCACTGGGTTTCCGGTTGCTGGGCGGCGTATTTGACGAACAGCTTGGCCGCATTCACCGCGATCTCTTTCACACCGGCCTTGTCCTGGTTGAAGACAATGCGGCGGAACGAAGGGCTGGTGGCGTTGTACAGGTGGACGATGGCCTTTTTCGCTCCACGCAAGGACTCGAAGGTGCGGGCGATCAAGTCTTCGCGGGCCTGGGTCAATACCTGGATGGTGGTGTCGTCCGGAATGTGGCCGCCTTCGATCAGGGTGCGCACGAAGTCGAAGTCGGTTTGCGAAGCGGCCGGGAAAGAAGCTTCGATTTCCTTCACACCCACAGCTACCAGGGTCTTCCAGAAGCGCAGCTTCTTGACGGCATCCATCGGTTCGATCAACGACTGGTTGCCATCACGCAGGTCCGAACTGCACCAGATCGGCGCGCTGGTGATGGTTTTCGACGGCCAGGTACGGTCCGGCAAGTTGATGGTCGGGAACGCGCGGTACTTGGAGGATGGGTCTTTGAGCATGGTCATGGAGAAATCCTTATTGTCCGGGCCGAAAAGAGGCGGCCTGCCGGTGAGTCAAGAGTGAGGTTGACGCAAGGGGGTGAGGCACCGCGATTCAGCCTGGCAGTCGTGCGCTGACGAGGCAGAGGCTCCGGTGTTGACGACGCTGAATGAGGGTGTGAGAGGTTTTCATGTGCTCAACCCTAACCACTGGGGTGAGAGATGGCAAGCAGTCGAAAAAAATTGAGAGGAATACTCGAAAACAAAGCTATATCGAGATTTTATGCTGGGTATTCTTTGAAAGAATACTAACGATTGCGCAGTCGAGTAGGGCTGCGCAATCCCTGTGGGCGTCGGCTCGCCGCTGAATCAATGCCTGATGCAGGCAAGCGGCGCTGCGCGATCAGGGCTGGAAGGCCCCGATAAAGATGGCCGGATCGACCCGCGCATCATTCAGGCTGACGTTCCAGTGCATATGCGGCCCGGTGGCGCGGCCGGTCGCCCCCACCTTGCCCACCACGGCGCCACGGGCCAGGGACTGGCCGATCTTCACGTCGATTTTCGACATGTGGCAGAACATGCTGATGAAGCCCTGGCCGTGGTCGACGAACACGGTGTTGCCGTTGAAGAAGTAGTTGCCGATCAGGATCACTTTGCCCGCCGCCGGGGTCTTGATCGGTGTGCCTGCTGGCACCGCGAAGTCCAGGCCCGCGTGAGGGTTGCGCTCTTCACCGTTGAAGAAACGGCGTACGCCGAACTTGCTCGACAGGGGGCCATTCACCGGCTTGTCCAACAGCAGGTTGCTTGGGGTGTTGGGGCTGAAGCTGCGGTAGGCGCGGATCTGTTCCGCCAACTCGCCGTCGATGCGCTTGAGGTCCGCCGGGTTCGGATTGACCTGGCGCTGGTTCTTCAGGGTGATGTGCTGCTCCGGGTATTTCTTGTTGCCGACCACGAAGTTCAGGCTGCGCCCGCCGGTGCTTACTTGTTGAGTGCCGGGCTTGACCGTCAGCGGGATGCCGACAATCGCCAGCCAGTTGTTCTGCTCCTTCACCACCAGCACCGGCTTGCCCTGGTAGCTGGCCTTGGGCGCCTGGGCGGCGCTGCCCAGGTCGACCACCGCTACGCCACCGGGCACGGGTTTGTTCAGCAGGCGGGTGATGTAGCTGTCGGCGTGAGCATTGAAGGCCAGGCACAGCAACAGCAGGGAGCAGAGAAAACGCGGCATGGATCAATCCAGTAGAGAAAGAGTGACGGGCGTCAGGTGGTTGTCTTCGACGCGTACTTGCAGCTCGCCTTCGCCCAGGCGGGCACTGAGGCGCTGGCCTGGGCGGGTCTGGCCGGCACTGCGAATGGCCTGCCCGCGATCGTCCAGCAGGATGCTGTAACCGCGCCCCAGGGTGGCCAGGGGGCTGACCACATGCAGGGTCTGCATCTGGCTGTGCAATTGCAGGCGGCGGCCCTTGAGGCCTTCGCGCATGGCCCGGGGCAGGCGTTCGGCCAAGCTGTCCAGGCGCTGGCGCAGCAGTGCCAGTTGCCGCCCTGGATGCTGGGCTCCGAGGCGGGTTTCCAGGCGGATCAAGCGTTCGCGACGGGTATTGAGGCTGCGCTCGAAGGCGCGGCGCAGGCGCATGTCCAGGTCGTCCAGGCGCTGTGCCTGCTGGCGCAGGCGTTCGCCGGGATGGCGCAGGCGTCGGGCCAGGCCGTCCAGGCGCAGCCGGTCGCGCACCAGCCGGTCGCGCATGCGCATCACCAGGCGTCGATGCAGGTTGTCGACCCGGCGTTGCAGGTCACTGGAATCGGGGGCCAGCAGTTCGGCTGCTGCGGAAGGCGTGGGCGCGCGAACGTCGGCCACGAAATCACTGATGGAGACGTCGGTTTCATGGCCGACGGCGCTGACGATCGGTGTCACGCAGGCATCCACCGCACGGGCCACGGCTTCTTCGTTGAAGCACCAGAGGTCCTCCAGGGAGCCGCCGCCACGGGCCAGGATCAGCGCGTCGAAGCCCCGGGCGTCGGCCAGCTGCAGGGCCCGGACGATCTGCGCCGTAGCCTCGCGGCCCTGCACGGCGGTAGGGATCAGGGTCAGCACGACCTGCGGTGCGCGGCGCCGGAACACACTGATGATGTCGCGGATCACCGCGCCGGTGGGCGAACTGATGATGCCGATGCGTTGCGGATGGGCCGGTAGTGGCACTTTGCGTTCGGCGCTGAACAGCCCTTCGGCGCTCAGCTTGTCTTTCAGGGCATCGAAAGCCAGGCGCAGGGCGCCATCACCGGCCGGTTCCACGGTGTCGAGAATCAGCTGGTAGTCACCGCGCCCTTCGAACAGCGAGACCTTGCCCCGCACCTTGACCGCCAGGCCGTCCTTCAGCGCCTGGCGGACCCGCGCGGCGTTCTGCCGGAACAGTGCGCAGCGCACCTGGGCGCCGCTGTCCTTGAGGGTGAAGTACACATGGCCGGAAGCCGGGCGGGCGAGGTTGGAGATCTCGCCCTCCACCCAGATATTGCTGAACACGTCCTCGAGCAGCACCCGGGCGCGGCCGTTGAGCTGGGTGACGGTGAGGACCTCGCGGTCCAGGCCGAGTCGTGCGAAGGGATCTTTAATCATGGGGCGCAGTTTAAAGGCCTGTCTCTGAATGGAACAACGCAAATCAACTACAAGTGATTGCGAAAATGTTCGACGAATTGCGCCACCAGGGGCGTCGGCTCCTGTCGATAGGCGAGGGCCACGGTGCTCTGGCAATCGGCATCCGCCAGCGGTAGGAAGCGGATGCTGGCCGGGGCGATGTCCTGCATCGACTCGGGCAGCAGGGCGATGCCGAAGCCGGCCTGGATCAGTTGCAATTGGGTGGTCTTGCGCGACATCACCCGCGCCGCCCTGGGAAAAAAGCCCTGGCGCATGCACAGCTCGGCCGAGAGGTAACTCAAGCCGCCCCGCTGGGGGTGGGGGATGGAGATGAAGGCTTCCTCGCGAAGCTGGGCCAGGTCGACGCCCCCGGCCGGAGGGTCCAGCGCCAGTGGGTGCTGAGGTGGCACCGCCAGCAGCAAGGGTTCGGCGAACAGGGGCGTGATCTGTACACCTGCCCGTTGACGTAACACCGGCAGGCGCAACAGGCCGATATCCAGGTGCCCCTGCGCCAACTCTTCCAGTTGCGCCTCGGAAGACAGCTTGGCGATGTCCATCGAGGCTCCAGGGCAATGCTGCAAGTAGCTGCCGATGCCCTGGAGTAGCCGGCCGCTCATGGGCACGGTGCTGGAGTGGCTCAGGCGCAAGGTGCCCAATTGCCCCATGCCTACCTGAGTGGCCAGTTCGCTGGCCTTGTGCAATTCACTCAGCAGGTTGCGTGCCTTGGGGAAGAACGCTTCACCGGCCGCCGTCAGCCGCGGCAGGCGCGCGGTGCGCTCGAACAGTGGGGTCTGCAATTGGTTTTCCAGCTCCTTGATCTGCCGGCTGAGGGCTGACTGGGCGACGAACAGGCGCTCGGCGGCGGCGCTGAAGCTGCCGCATTCGGCGATTTCCACGAAATAGCGCAGTTGGCGGGTCGAAATCACGAGGCATGCCTTTTTGCGATGAGTTGGCGACTTCGACGATATTAGTCGCAAGGCTCACTGCTGGCTAAAGTCACTGCGTATTCAACTGGGAAGTCGCAGCGATGAGCGTGGTAATCGAGGGTTTGAACCAGTGGTCTTTCGGCCCGGGCAGTTGGTTGGTGATCGGCCTGGGCATCGCGCTGGCGTACATAGTGTTCGGCATTGCCGGGTTCGGTACGGCGCTGGTGGCAGGGCCGGTGCTGATCCTGTTCATGCCGCTGTCGAAGATCGTGCCGCTGCTGGTGCTCCTGGATTTTGTCGCGGCCTTTGGCAACCTTCTGCCCTCGCGCAAGGATGTGGCCAGGCCGGAGTTGCTGCGCCTGTTGCCCTGCATGGCAGTAGGTTGCACCTTGGGGGTGATCTTCCTGCTCAACCTCAAATCCGATCTGTTGCTGCTATTGATGGGGCTGTTCATCAGTGCCTACGCCATCTACAGCCTGTGGGTGAAGGCGCGTCCGACCCAACTGGCGGCCGGCTGGGCGGTGCCGATGGGGATTGTCGGTGGGCTGTTTGGCGCCCTCTTCGGCAGTGGCGGCTTTCTATATGCCATCTACCTGAACAGCCGCCTGCCCAAGGATCCGGCGCGGGCGACCCAGAGCGCGCTGATCAGTTGCAGCACCGTGGTGCGCCTGAGCCTGTTCGCCCTGGCCGGGGTCTATGCCGAGTTGCCGCTGCTGCTATTGGCGCTATGCCTGTTGCCGGCGATGGCCTTGGGGTTGTGGATTGGCCGCCGGCTGACGATGAAACTGTCCCGGGAGGCTTTTGTACGCCTGGTGACCTGGCTGGTGCTGGCCAGTGGCGTTGCCTTGATCGGCCGTTACCTGAGCACTTGACCTGCTGGGGCCAGGGATTAAGCTGCGGGCCTTTGAATTCGTTCGCCGGCAGGCCGGCTCCTACAATTGATGACAGGAGCCGGCTTGCCGGCGAAAGCGTGAGTACCGTCCCCGCATGTTCCAGGCTTATCCATGAACTCCCAAAGCATCCTCGTCCCGAAAATTTCCACCCTGCCGGTGCACGAGCCCCGGGCCCGGGCGATCGTGCGCTGGCTGGTGCGCAAGAACATCGTCGAGGAAAGCCTCAGCACCTGCGGGCGCACGGGCAATCGCATGGGGCACGCCATTGCCGCCGGGGCACGGGAGGTGGTGCTGCGGCCAGAGGCGCTGCCCTTCGGCGAGCCGATCAATGGCCTGGAGATCATCACCAAGCGCTGCATCTATACCCCGGCCAAGGGCTTTCTCGAGGAAGCGGGCTGTGCCGAGTGCCGGCAGGAAATCGGTGAGGCGCTGTTCGAAAGCCTGGAAGACTGGATGCCAGGGCGTACCGACAACTTCACCTGCCCCGAATGCGGCCATGAAGATGACATCAACGGCTTTCTGTTTCTTCAGGAATGCGGTTTTTCCAACTTGGGCTTTATCTTCAACAACTGGGCCGAAGCGGGTTTTAAACAGAGCTTTATCGACGAGTTCGCCGACTGGCTGGATCAGCCGATAAGTTGGGTCAAGGTCGAGTTGTAGCGCGCGGATATCTCCATCTATCACTCCAGCGATATTAGCCAGAGTTTTACATTGAGCCCGGGTAGCTGTCTGAGTATAATGGCGCGCTTCCATTTTCCCGCCCGGGAGCCCCCGCGATGCTGCGTATCAGCCAAGAAGCCCTCACCTTCGACGACATTCTCCTAGTGCCCGGTTATTCCGAAGTACTGCCTAATGAAGTCAGTCTTAAGACCCGTTTGACCCGTGGCATCGAGCTGAATATTCCACTGGTTTCCGCCGCCATGGACACCGTCACTGAAGCCCGTCTGGCAATCGCCATGGCTCAGGAAGGCGGCATCGGCATCATCCACAAGAACATGACCATCGAGCAGCAGGCTGCCGAAGTGCGCAAGGTCAAGCGTTTCGAAGCCGGTGTGGTCAAGGACCCGATCACCATCGAGGCCGACGCCACCGTGCGTGACCTGCTCGAACTGACCAGCATGCATAACATCTCCGGTGTGCCGGTACTGCACAACGGCGACCTGGTGGGCATCGTGACTTCCCGCGACGTGCGTTTCGAAAGCCGTCTGGAAGTCAGCGTCCGTGAAGTGATGACGCCTAAAGAACGCCTGGTCACGGTCAAGGAAGGCGCCGACAAGACCGCCGTCCGCGAGCTGCTGCACAAGCACCGCATCGAGCGTGTACTGATCGTCGACGACGCCTTCGCTCTCAAGGGCATGATGACCGTCAACGATATCGAGAAAGCCAAGGCTTACCCGCTGGCCAGCAAGGACGACCAGGGTCGCCTGCGCGTCGGCGCTGCGGTCGGTACTGGCAAGGACACTGGCGATCGCGTTGCTGCGCTGGTCAATGCCGGTGTCGACGTGGTGGTGGTGGACACCGCCCACGGTCACTCCAAAGGCGTGATCGACCGCGTTCGCTGGGTCAAGGAGAACTTCCCGCAAGTGCAGGTGATCGGCGGCAACATCGCCACTGGCGCTGCCGCCAAGGCCCTGGCCGAAGCTGGCGCCGACGCAGTCAAGGTCGGTATCGGCCCAGGCTCGATCTGCACCACCCGTATCGTTGCCGGTGTTGGCGTGCCGCAAATCAGCGCCATCGCCAATGTTGCAGCGGCGCTGGTAGGCACTGGCGTGCCGCTGATCGCCGACGGCGGTATCCGGTTCTCCGGTGACTTGTCCAAGGCCATCGTCGCCGGTGCTTCCTGCGTGATGATGGGTTCGATGTTCGCCGGTACCGAAGAGGCTCCAGGCGAGATCGAGCTGTTCCAGGGCCGCTCCTACAAGGCTTACCGTGGCATGGGTTCCCTGGGCGCCATGTCCCAGGCCCAGGGCTCTTCCGACCGCTACTTCCAGGACTCCTCCGCGGGTGCCGAGAAGCTGGTGCCGGAAGGTATCGAAGGTCGCGTGCCGTACAAGGGCACCCTGACCGCGATCATCCATCAGCTGATGGGCGGCCTGCGTTCTTCCATGGGCTACACCGGTAGCGCCAACATCGAAGAAATGCGCACCAAGCCGGAGTTTGTCCGCATCACCGGTGCCGGCATGGCTGAATCCCACGTCCACGACGTGCAGATCACCAAGGAAGCGCCAAACTATCGCGTAGGTTGATAGTGATCGCCTCCAGGCCAAGGCCCGGAGGCGATTGACGAATTTAGTAACCGGGGCTGTGTTTTTCAGCCCCGTGTCGTTTCTGAAATTAGACGAGACTGACCATGGCCCTCGACATTCACGCTCACCGTATCCTGATCCTCGACTTCGGTTCCCAGTACACCCAACTGATCGCCCGCCGTGTGCGCGAGATCGGGGTCTACTGCGAACTGCATCCGTTCGACATGGACGACGAAGCGATCCGCGAATTCGCTCCCAAAGGCGTCATCCTCGCCGGCGGCCCCGAATCCGTGCACGAAGCCAACAGCCCTCGCTGCCCGCAGGCGGTGTTTGACCTGGGCGTCCCGGTCTTCGGCATCTGCTACGGCATGCAGACCATGGCCGAGCAGTTGGGCGGCAAGGTCGAAGGTTCCGAGCTGCGTGAGTTCGGCTATGCCCGGGTTGATGTAGTCGGCAAGAGCCGCCTGCTGGACGGCATCGAAGACCACGTCGACGCCGACGGCCTGTTCGGCCTAGACGTTTGGATGAGCCACGGTGACAAGGTCACCAAGATGCCGGAAGACTTCCACATCCTGGCCAGCACCCCGAGCTGCCCGATTGCCGGCATGTTCAACGACGACCTGCGCTACTACGGCGTGCAGTTCCACCCGGAAGTGACCCACACCAAGCAGGGCGGTCGCATCCTGTCGCGCTTCATCCTCGATATCTGCGGCTGTGAAGCGCTGTGGACCCCGTCGAAGATCGCCGAGGACGCCATTGCCCAGATCCGTGCCCAGGTTGGCACCGACAACGTCCTGCTGGGCCTGTCCGGCGGCGTCGACTCCTCGGTGGTCGCGGCCCTGCTGCACAAGGCCATCGGCGACCAGCTGACCTGCGTCTTCGTCGACAACGGCCTGCTGCGCCTGCACGAAGGCGAGCAAGTAATGGCCATGTTCGCCGAGAACATGGGCGTCAAGGTGATCCGCGCCAACGCCGAGGAGCAGTTCCTCAATAACCTGGCCGGCGAAGCCGACCCGGAGAAGAAGCGCAAGATCATCGGCCGTACCTTCATCGACGTGTTCGATGCCGAATCCTGCAAGCTGGAAAACATCAAGTACCTGGCCCAGGGCACCATCTACCCGGACGTGATCGAGTCGGCTGGCGCGAAAAGCGGCAAGGCCCACGTGATCAAGTCGCACCACAACGTGGGCGGCCTGCCGGAGGAAATGAACCTCAAGCTGGTCGAGCCACTGCGCGAGCTGTTCAAGGACGAAGTCCGTCGTCTGGGCCTGGAACTGGGCCTGCCGTACGACATGGTCTACCGTCACCCGTTCCCGGGCCCGGGCCTGGGTGTGCGCATCCTCGGTGAGGTGAAGAAGGAATACGCCGACCTGCTGCGTCGCGCCGACCACATCTTCATCGAAGAACTGCGCAAGGCCGACTGGTACCACAAGGTCAGCCAGGCGTTCGTGGTGTTCCAGCCGGTGAAATCCGTGGGCGTGGTGGGCGATGGCCGTCGTTACGCCTGGGTCGTGGCCCTGCGTGCCGTGGAAACCATCGACTTCATGACCGCCCGTTGGGCGCACCTGCCCTACGAGCTGCTGGAAACCGTCAGCGGCCGGATCATCAACGAGATCGAAGGTATCTCCCGCGTTACCTACGACGTGTCGAGCAAGCCGCCGGCGACCATCGAGTGGGAATGATTGGACGTTCTTCGAAGGCTACCGCTGGCTAGCGTCGGCTAACAAAACAAGTTGACTGTGGCGCTGGCGGTAAGAGTCGAGGTTGGATAAAGAAACGCTCGTTCACTGCTCAGACTTTTACCGTCTTTGACGGTAAAAAATTTCTCGGGGAAGCTCGTTTACGCGGCTTTCAAGGCATCAGCAGGCCTCCTGATCCTTGACAGTAAAAACTGTCGAAAAACTGGAGGAATACCTTGAGGCCGACCGACGCTGCACTGCGAAGTCTGAAGCCTAAGTCCAAGGTTTATAGGGCTTCTGACCGAGATAGGAGGACGTGACGGTATCGCCCAGCGGTACCGTCACCTTCCGCTATGACTACCGGCTTCACGGCCGCTGTGAGGCGCTGCCCCGGGAACGCTATGGCTCGGGTGGTATCTGGCTAGCGATGGTGCGCGAACTGCTCCTGGAGGCGCGCAAACCTGTTCAGGCAGGCACATCCTTTGCGTTTGAAAACAACGCCAGAGCTAGTGGGTGGTCGCCATCAAGACTTTCGGCGCGGCGATGGACGCATGGCTGGCCAATGCACGTTTGGCCGACAGCACCCGTGCCATGCGCAAGCGCATCATCGACCGAGATCTCCTAACGGTCTTTCACAATTGCCTGCTGACCGAGAATCGGGCCGAAGACCAGTAAGCGTCGTGCAAAAAGGTCAAGGGGCTTAGAGCGCGGGCCATGGCTACTCTATTTTCGTGAACAGTTTTCCGCCGGTGCTCTGGTCGATGATTTATATGGTTTTCGTCTAGATGCTCTGAGGTTTCGTCTTGGACATCTGCTTTCGATGAAACGACACTTCTAGATAGCAAGAGCTCATTCAAGCAGGCTTGTATTGGAAGGTAGCTCTTTGCTCCGGTTATATAACAACCGGTCTGGGGTGATTGTAGGGCGCTTAATACTATCTTTGAGCAAACGGAGTGCGGAAAAAATCTCGATCACAGGCTATTTTTTTCCTAGCTTAGTCCGCCCCAGGATAGCTAGCTTTGTGGGCAGGTCCGCTGGTTGTATCTTGGAGAATGCTAATGAATACGAAAGAAAAGTTTGAACAGCTTAAGAGCACGCAAGGTCTTAATGATGAAGTACTGTTGGACTTCTTTGACTCGCTTTCTCCAGTCACAATCGATGGCGCGTTGGGCCGTTGGCAAGGTGGTGACTTCAAGACAGGACACTGGGGCAATGACGCACTTACCGGAATGAAGTGGTACGGAAAGTGGTACCGGAGCAAGTTGGATGCCGTTCCCCTAGTCTGCTACGACGAACAGGGCCGACTATTTTCCAACAAGATCATGAAAGGTGAGGCCTCTCTCTGGGAGGTGGCGTTTCGTGGCAAGGTTTCGACTACGATGATCTACGATGGCGTTCCGATTTATGATCACTTGCGCAAGGTCGATGACAACACCCTTTTCGGGATCATGGATGGTAAGTCCTTTGAGGGGCAGCTCCCCGACATCATCGACAATGGCAAGTACTACTTCTTCTACCTCGAAAGGGTCGATGGCTTCCCTGTCGAGTTCGTCTAGCGTGCAGCAGCGCGACAGCTGGACTTTCGACAGGTAATCCCCCCATTTTCAGTACTCGCCAGTAGTAGAGGTCAGGCCGCAAGGAACAACTTTTGTTTGGTCCGATGCCTCCCGGGGCCATCTATCGCCGCTGGGATGGCTTTTCCCTGAACGCTTAGGTCTAACGGCTCAATGTTAGCGTGCAATTCCCGATTGCGCGCTAACATTGCTCAAGGCTGACCTGACGCCTGCTTAATGAATTGGAGCGAAGGTATGAAGCTTGACCCTCGCATGGTGGTGCAGTTTGCGGTGATCGCAGAAGAGGCCTCGTTCACACGGGCGGCTGAGCGTTTATGTGTAGCACAACCTTGGTTGTCGAGACGTTTGAGTAAATTCGAGGAACAGTTGGGCTTCCCGCTGTTTGTCCGCAACACACGTAGTATTGCGTTGACCGATAAGGGATGGGAACTGCTTCAGGTAGCTCGTAGTGTCCAAGTTTCAATGTCAGCGATGGAAGCATTGGCATCTCAGTTGCAACGCGGGAGCGCGGGTCGACTGAGGCTAGGTGTGCCCCCATACAGCTACCAAGTTGCCCCCAGAGGCGAACTAATTGATCGCTTTTGCTTACTTTATTCTGATGTTAGCGTGGAACTCGATGTTGGCTGGACGCCTGGGCTGATTGATCGGGTGTTGTCAGGGTCGTTAGATTTGGCTTTTGTATTAGGCGACATTCGTAGTACTGAGCTTGAAGTAACGACGCTCTGCGAACTTCGTGTAGAGCTGATAATGGCTGCCGATCACCCGCTTGCTACCGTGAAGGAGCTGGTTTCTTCTGACCTCAAGAACCAGACGATTGCGGTATTCAATAAGGCGCTCCATCCTGAGTTGTTTGATTCCATTTACTCAAAGTGGCAGGAGGCTGGCGCCAAGCTGATTCCGTTTGTGGAGCTCAACCAGGCTCTTTTGGATCGCACGCTTAGTCTGGAAAAAATCATCATTGCCAGCTTCGACTTGAGGGACGATCTCCTCAATGAAAAAGCAATTATTAGAAGGGCGCTTGGGGACAGTATTTGGGTTCCTTTTTCCCTTGTGCGCAGGATTGGCTGGAACTCGCGGGAAAGTCAGCGTTTCTTGAACCTTGCCAGAGACTTTGCTCTAAAGCCGCCAGATATGGCCCGTCAATAGCGCTGGTGGAGTCAACATCCCAGCTGCTCGAGGCCATCCACCGCGATCACAAAGCAAAAGCCGTGGGCGCATCGGTGGGGAACAGGAATGATTACCTTTGGGTTCTACTCCATCGCCGGGGGGCGGGCCGAAGGGGCCGGCCACCTGTTGCAGGCAGTTGCCAACCTTCTGAATACACTTATGAAGAGGACTTTCCTGGGCAGCTTTCGAGTCCTGCTCGATCCCGGCTGGCCTGATCCAGTTTGTTCAGATGGCCAGCGACTGATCCATCAACCGGATGGGGGTCGATGAAGGTTAGGCGAGTCAGTAAGGGGAATTACTCCCGAGTGCTACAGCACAATCTGCTTCTTGATGTTCACCAGCTCGTTGATAATAGAGTGGTTGATCGGTAATTGATTCATTCGCGGTAAACAATGGCGATCGGGACCTTAGGGGGAGATCGCCATTGTCGTTTCTGGACATTTGAATCCGCGCTTCAGGCATTTGTGTTGCAGCGTTTTTGCAAACGACACTTTTCAGCCGTTCGGCAATATCACGCAAGACATGTTCTTCGCCGTGCCCCGGCCTTCTCTCTACCCTTGTGTCTCCCCCCGCTGTTTGCGTCGCGGCTTGTCCGCCGAGCGGGTTTGTTCGGAATTCTCATGGTTGTCAGTTGACAGCTAAATTGTGCTGGCGATACTGGAGGCTATGGATGGCTCGTGCAACTCATCCCAAGAAGGACATTGAAATGGCCCTGCGCTACGCCGAATGGCAGGGCTGGCGCATCGAGGTCGGCGGTGGTCATGCCTGGGGCTGGATCTACTGCCCGTACAACAACGAAGTGTGTCGCTGTGGCGAGTTCTGCATCACCAGTGTCTGGCGCACGCCGAAGAACCCGACCCAGCACGCCCGGGCGCTATGTCGGGTGATCGACAACTGCACCCTGAACCAGCTGCGTGGGGCCAAGGCGCCGGCAGCCCGCAAGGAGTAAGCACCATGGAATACCTGTTCACCCTCAACTACCTGCTGCCGCAGGAGGGCTGTGATCCGCTGCAACTGGTGGAGCGCCTCGGTGCGGCGGGGTGCACCGACGCCCTGGTGGGCACTGGCCTGGCCGGGCGCCTCGCCCTGGAGTTCAGCCGCGAAGCCGAGAGCGCCGAGGCGGCGCTGCTCAGTGCCCTGGCGGATATCAAGCGGATCATCCCCGAAGCGCGGCTGGTGGAGGCCAGCCCGGATGTCGTCGGCCTCAGCGAGATTGCCGAAATAGTCGGCGTGTCGCGGCAGAACATGCGCAAGCTGATGCTCGCCCACGCCGAGAGCTTTCCCCTGGCGATCCATGAGGGCAGTACCTCGCTGTGGCATCTGGCGGAGGTCCTGAGCTGGCTGGACAGCAAGGGCGGCTACGCCCTCAAGCACCCGGTGATCGAGGTGGCGCGGGTGGCGCAGCAGGTGAACACCGCCAAGGAGTCGAAGCGCATCGGCCCCTTGAGCGGCGAACTGGTGGCCCTGTTGGGCTGACGGGGAGGGACGGGGCTTAGCGCCGGGCCACGTCCGAGAAGTAGAACTTGTCCAGGGTGTGCCGTGATTCGGTGTATTCGAACTGCCGGCCATCCTGGAGAAAGGTCTGGTTGCTCACCACGATCACATGGCTCTGGCCGTCCAGGTCGAGCAGTTGCTGGTCGTCCTTGCTCCGCGGGCTGGCCTCGATGGTGCGCTGGGCATAGCTGATGTTCAGTTGCAGGGTCTGTTCGATGTAGGCGTAGATCGAGTGCTCGGCGATCTGCCGGTCCAGCCCCGGGATCAGTTCGGCAACGAAGTGGTTGATGTCGAGAATCACCCGCTTGCCATCGATGCGCCGCACCCGCTTGATCCGGGTGACCAGGCTGCCTTCCTCTGCCTGCAGGTGATTTCTCAGTGCGCCTTGCAGGGGGAACTGGCTGAACTCCACCACTTCGGTGCTGACGTCATCCCCCAGCCGTGGGTAGGTTTCCTGGAAGCTGACGATGCCGCCCAGCTGGAACTCGATGGGGTTGGGCGAGAGGACGAAGGTGCCCTTGCCGTGGATCTTCTGCGCAAAGCCGCGCTCCTGGAGCAGTTCGATGGCCTTGCGCACAGTGCCGCGGCTGGCCTGGTAACTGTCCATCAGCTCGCTTTCCGAAGGCAGGCGGGCACCGCGCTCCAGGCGTTCGGTGGTGATGCTGGCAAGCAGATCGCTGTAGATCTGGTTGTATTTGCTCATGGAATGGCTCTGTGCCGGACTGTGCTCAAGGCAGGCACCTTAAGGGCTGGACGGTGCATTTGTCCATGCGGCAGGCGTGTGGTTCGCGAGTTGAAAAGGGCGGGGCAGGGCGTTGGCGGAAGAAAAATCCTAACTCGTCTGTACGAGTTGTTGATTTAACTCGTACAGACGAGTAGTTTCCTCCCTCGGCGTGCTGCCAATAACAAAAAACTCAGGTGGAAGAACGAGCATGAGCCACGACTATTCAACGATCGCCAGCGAGTTGCTGCACAGCCTCGGTGGCGCCGACAACCTCGAACAGGCCGCCCACTGCGTGACCCGCCTGCGCCTGGCCCTCAAGGACCCGAGCCGGGTCGACAGCGCCACCCTGAACCAGATCGACCTGGTCAAGGGCTCGTTCTTCACTGGTGGGCTGTATCAGGTAGTGATCGGCCCCGGCGAGGTGGAAAAGGTCTATGCGGCGTTGCGCCAGCAGACCGGCCTCGCGGCCTCGACCATTGCCGACGTGAAGCACAAGGGCGCACAGAAGGCTCATGCGATGCAGCGTCTGGTGCGGGTGTTCTCCGATGTGTTCATGCCCATCCTGCCAGCCCTGATCATTGCCGGCCTGCTGATGGGGGTGAACAACCTGCTGGGCGCCAAGGGCATGTTCATCCAGGGCCAGACCCTGCTCGAGGCCTACCCGGATCTGGACGGGCTCTGGAGCCTGATCAACCTGATGGCCAACACCTCCTTCGTGTTCCTGCCGGCCCTGGTGGGCTGGTCGGCGGCCAAGCGTTTTGGTGGCAGTGAAATCCTCGGTATCGTCCTCGGCCTGATGCTGGTGCACCCGGACCTGCTCAATGCCTGGAACTACGGCAAGGCCGTGGCCGGGCTGGATGGCCAGAGCCTGCCGTACTTCGACATCCTCGGCCTGTTCCAGATCGAGAAGGTCGGCTACCAGGGGCAGATCCTGCCGATCCTGCTGGCAGCCTATGTGATGAGCGTGATCGAAAAATGGCTGCGGGCCCGGGTGCCCAACGCCATTACCCTGCTGGTGGTGCCCATCACCACCATCGTGGTCACCGGGGTGCTGGCCCTGGCGATCATCGGCCCGGTGACCCGCCATCTGGGGATCCTGATCACCGAAGGCGTGGTCACCCTGTTCGACCTGGCGCCGGTGGTGGGTGGGGCGATCTTTGGCCTCCTCTATGCGCCGCTGGTGATCACCGGCATGCACCACATGTTCCTGGCGGTCGATCTGCAACTGATCTCCACCCAGGGCGGCACCTTTATCTGGCCCATGATCGTCATGTCCAACCTGGCCCAGGGCAGCGCGGCCCTGGCGGTGTTCACCATGAGCCGCAATGCCCGGGACCGCAGCATGGCTTCGACCTCGGCGATCTCGGCCTATTTCGGCATCACCGAGCCGGCGATGTTCGGCGTCAACCTGCGCTACAAGTTTCCGTTCTATGCCGCGCTGATCGGTTCGGCCCTGGGCAGCATCTTCCTCTCGCTGAACAAGGTCCAGGCCTCGGCTATCGGCGTCGGTGGGCTGCCGGGGTTCATCTCGATCATTCCGCAATACATCCCGATGTTCGTGATCGGCATGGTCGTCGCCCTGGTGGTGCCTTTCGTCCTGACCTGCGGCCTGAGCCTGAAGATCATCCGTCCCGGCTACCGAGTGGCCTGACCGGCCCTGCAGGAGCCGGCTCGCCGGCGAATGCCCTCGCACTTTCCAAAGGATTCCCCCATGCAAGACTGGCAGCGTTCGGTGATCTACCAGATCTACCCGAAAAGTTTTCACAGCCACCAAGGGCAGGCCACCGGCGACCTGCTGGGAGTGGTAGACAAGCTCGACTACCTGCACTGGCTGGGGGTCGATTGCCTGTGGCTGACCCCGTTCCTGCGTTCGCCGCAACGCGACAACGGTTATGACATCAGCGACTACTACGCCATCGATCCCAGCTACGGCAGCATGGCCGACTGCGAGTTGCTGATCGCCGAGGCCGGCAAGCGCGGGATCAAGCTGATGCTGGACATCGTGGTCAACCACACCTCCATCGAGCACGCCTGGTTCCAGCAGGCCCGCAGCAGCCTGGACAACCCCTACCGGGATTTCTACATCTGGCGCGATGAGCCCAACAACTGGGAGTCCAAGTTTGGCGGCTCGGCCTGGGAATACGAGGCACAGACCGGGCAGTACTACCTGCACCTGTTCGACCACACCCAGGCCGACCTCAACTGGGACAACCCACGGGTGCGCGCCGAAGTCTTCAAGATGATGCGCTTCTGGCGGGACAAGGGCGTCGGCGGCTTTCGCCTCGACGTGATCAACCTCATCTCCAAGCCTGCGGACTTCCCCGAGGACCAGAGCGATGGCCGGCGCTTCTATACCGATGGCCCGAACGTTCATGAGTACTTGCAGGAAATGCATCGGGAAGTGTTCGCCGGCCATGACCTGGTGAATGTCGGCGAGATGTCGTCCACCCGCCTGGAACACTGCATCCGCTACTCGAACCCGGAGTCGAAGGAGCTGTCCATGACCTTCAACTTCCATCACCTGAAGGTGGATTACCCCAATCAGCAGAAGTGGTTGCGGGCCGATTTCGACTTCCTTGAACTCAAGCGCATCCTGTCCGACTGGCAGTGCGGCATGCAGGCCGGTGGCGGCTGGAATGCGCTGTTCTGGTGTAACCACGACCAGCCCCGGGTGGTCTCGCGCTTTGGCGACGACGGCGAACACCGTGTGGTGTCGGCGAAGATGCTGGCCACCGCATTGCACCTGCTGCAGGGCACGCCCTTTGTCTATCAGGGCGAAGAGCTGGGCATGACCAATCCGCATTTCCAGCGCATCGAGCAGTATCGCGACGTCGAGACCCTGAACATCTACCGCCTCAAGCGCGAGGCCGGTGAAGAGCCGCAGGCCATCATGGCGGCGATCCAGCAGAAGTCCCGGGACAACGGGCGTACGCCAATGCAGTGGGATGCCGGGGCCAATGCCGGTTTCAGCAGCGGCACCCCCTGGATCGAGGTTGCGGCCAACGCTGGCCAGATCAACGTCCAGGCACAGCTCGACGACCCGCAATCAGTGCTGCACCACTATCGCCAATTGATCGCGTTGCGCCGTGAGCAGGGTTTGATCCAGCACGGCGTCTATCGCCAATTGCTGCCCGAGCATCCGCAGGTCTGGGCCTACGTGCGGGAAGGGCAGGGCGAGCGACTGCTGGTGGTGAACAACTTCTACGGTTCGCCGTGCGAGGTTGAATTGCCGCAGGAGGTCGTCGAGCCGGGCATGCAGCAGCGTCTGCTGATCAGCAACTACCCGGGGGATGGCGCCCGCAGCCGGCATTTGCGGCTGCGGCCCTATGAGTCCTTCGTCCTGCACCTGACCGACTGCTGACAATCCTCGCAGAAGCTGCCGGGCGGTTTGCGTCTGCCGTGAATGCGCTGTTGCAGATACAGCGCAGGGCTTCGTTCGTCGGCAAGCCGGCTTCTGCGGATCGAAATATCACAATAAAAATAATGGGGTGGCTTATGAAAACAACAATAAATCGCGGCCTGGCGGCGTCCTGCCTGTGCCTGGCATTGCCCTTTCCGGCCCAGGCCCTGGAGTTCGCCGGCTACCTGCGCAGCGGCCTTGGCACTTCGGTCAACAGCGGCCCGCAATCCTGCTTTCAGCTACCCGGCGCGCCCTCCAAGTACCGCCTGGGCAACGAGTGCGAGCAGTACGCCGAGCTTGAGCTGCGCCAGGACCTGTACACCCTGGAAGACGGCTCGGTGCTCAGCGTCGACGGCATGGCTTCGCTCTACAACCGCTACGACCGCAACCTGACCTTCCAGGGCGAAAACGGCTCGGCGCGCATGCCGCAGATGTACGCCCAGTGGTCGAACCTGCCCAGCCTCAATGGCGGCTCGCTGTGGGCCGGGCGCCGTTACTACAAGCGTAACGACATCCATATTTCCGACTTCTACTACTGGAACCAGAGCGCCACCGGCGGCGGGGTCGAGGACGTGCGCATCGGCGATCTGAAATACAGCTACGCCTTTTCCCGCAAGGACAACCTCTACCAGAAGCAGGCCGTGAGCCGTCATGACTTCAACGTTGCCGGTTTCCAGACCAACCCCGGCGGCGAGCTGGAGCTGGGCCTGAGTTACCTGGAAAAGCCCGATCGCCGTGGTGCCCACAATGGCTGGGCGATCACCACCCAGCATGTGCAGAAAGACTTTTTCGGCGGCAAGAACAAACTGGCCCTGCAATACGGTGAGGGCCCCGGTACCGGCCTGGGCTACACCGGCAATCCCTACCTGGATGACGGCAACAAGAGCTATCGCCTGGTGGAGTTCTTCGATTGGCAGGTCACCCCGCGCTTCGGCGGCCAGGTAGAGGCGGTCTATCAGAAGGACATTCGCCCCGACGGCCAGGACCAGAACTGGATCTCCCTGGGTGTGCGCCCGGCCTATGCCATCACCGAACAGTTCAAGCTGGTGACCGAGTTTGGTCATGATCAGGTGGAGGCGCCCGGTGGCACCCGCAAACTCAGCAAGTTCACCTTCGCGCCCACCTGGTCGCCCAAGGGGCCGGAGTTCTGGGCGCGGCCCGAGGTGCGCCTGTATTACACCTATGCCAGTTGGAACGAGGCCGCCAAACGCGCGGCCAACGAACTGGCGGCCGGCTCCGCGCTGTCCGACAGTGGTGTCTTCGGCACCGCCCGGCACGGGGCGAACGTCGGTTTGCAGGTCGAGTACTGGTGGAAATAAGCGATGCTGTCGGGGCTCGCGCTCCATCGGCACTTCAAGGAATCATTAGCAGGTGACGTCATGGCCATAACCCAACCCTTGCAATTGCTCGCGCCCCTGTCCGGGGTGCTGCTGCCCCTGGACCAGGTTCCGGACCCGGTGTTTTCCAGCCGGGTGATCGGTGACGGGCTGTGCATCGACCCGACTTCCCAGACCCTCTGTGCGCCTCTGTCCGGGGTGATCAGCAACCTGCAACACAGCGGCCATGCGGTGAGCATCACCGGTGAACAGGGCCAGCAGGTGCTGATGCACATCGGGCTGGACACGGTGAACCTCGCGGGCAAGGGCTTCACCTGTCTGGTCGAGGAGGGGCAGCAGATCTCGGCAGGCCAGCCGCTGATCGAGTTCGATGCTGATTATCTGGCCCGGCACGCGCGCAGCCTGTTGACCCTGATGCTGGTGGTCAGTGGCGAGGCGGTGACGGGGCTGGTGTCCGGCAGCCTGCTGGTGGAGCTGGGACAGCCGGTGTTGCAGATCGAGCCCGCCTGCGCAGAGGAGGGGGCCAAGGTCGAGGGCGCTGAAACTGAGGCGCTGTTTTCCAAACCGCTGATCCTGGGCAACCCCCAGGGGCTGCACGCACGTCCGGCGGCGTTGCTGGCCCAGGCCGCCAAGGGCTTTGCCGCGAATATCTGCCTGCACCGGCGCCAGGACTCGGCCAATGCCAAGTCCCTGGTGTCGATCATGGCGTTGCAGACGGTGCAGGGCGATGTCTTGCAGGTCAGTGCTGCGGGTGCGGATGCCGAGCAGGCGATCCAGGTTCTGGTGGAGCTGCTGGCCTCGGGTTGTGGCGAGAAAGTCAGTGCTGCGGCGCCGAGTCCTGAGCCAGTAGCGGCGCGGGATGAGTCGTTGGAGACGGTTCTGCGGGGTGTCTGTGCGTCACCGGGTTCGGCGGTCGGCCAGGTGGTCCATGTGGCTGAGCAGCGCCTGCAGATAAGCGAGTGGGCGGCAAACCCGCAGCAGGAGCGCGAAGTCCTTGAGCGGGCCTTGCGAGAGGCGGTGCGGGGCCTGCAACAGCTGCGGGACAATGCCCCGGGTGAAGCACAGCAGGAAATCTTCCGCGCCCACCAGGAACTCCTCGACGACCCGAGCCTGTTGCAGCAAACCGAAGCCCTGATCGTCACCGGCAAGAGCGCCGCCTTTGCCTGGAACAGTGCCATTGAGGTTACCGCCGAGCTGTTCAAGGGCCTGGGCAGCACGCTGCTGGCTGAACGCGCGGTGGATCTGGCGGACGTCGGCCAACGGGTGCTCAAGCTGATTCTCGGGGTGCAAGAGCATGCCGTGAGCTTGCCGGACCAGGCCATTCTGATTGCCGAGCAACTGACCCCCTCGCAGACCGCCAGCCTGGACACGGCCAAGGTGCTGGGGTTTGCCACTGTCGGCGGCGGCGCCACCAGCCACGTGGCGATTCTCGCCCGAGCCCTGGGCCTGCCGGCGATCTGTGGGCTGTCGCCCCGGGTCCTGTCCCTGGCCAACGGCACCCGGGTGCTGCTGGATGCCGATCGCGGCGAACTGCATACGGACCCTGACCCGCAACGCTTGCAGCAACTGGAGTCCCTGCGTCAGCAGCAACGCCTGCGCCAGCGTCAGGACCTGGCCCAGGCGGCGCAACCGGCGGTGACCCGCGATGGTCATCATCTGGAGGTCACGGCCAACATTGCCTCTCTGGCGGAGGCCGAGCAGGCCATGAGCCTGGGAGGCGAAGGCGTCGGCCTGTTGCGTTCGGAGTTCCTCTACCAGGACCGCAGCCACGCCCCCAGCCTGGAGGAGCAGGCCGAAACCTATCGGGCCATCGCCCAGGCCCTGGGCCCTGAGCGCAATCTGGTGGTGCGCACCCTGGACGTGGGCGGCGACAAGCCCCTGGCCTATGTGCCCATGGACAGTGAAGCCAACCCCTTTCTCGGCCTGCGGGGCATCCGCCTGTGCCTGGAGCGTCCCGAACTGCTGCGGGAGCAGTTCCGGGCGATTCTCGCCAGCGCCGGGCAGGCACGCCTGCACATCATGTTGCCCATGGTCAGCCAGCTGGCGGAGCTGCGTCAGGCGCGGCAGCTACTGGATGACGAGGTTCGGGCCCTGGGCCTGGCGGAAAGGCCCAAGTTGGGCATCATGATCGAGGTGCCTTCGGCGGCCCTGATGGCAGACCGCTTTGCTCCGGAGGTGGATTTCTTCTCCATCGGCACCAACGACCTGACCCAGTACACCCTGGCCATGGACCGTGATCATCCGCGCCTGGCCAGTCAGGCCGACAGCTTCCACCCGTCGGTGCTGCGCCTGATCGCGCGAACGGTGCAGGCCGCCCATGCCCACGGCAAGTGGGTCGGAGTCTGTGGTGCACTGGCGTCCGAAACCCTGGCAGTGCCGCTGTTGCTGGGCCTGGGGGTGGACGAACTGTCGGTGAGCGTGCCGTTGATTCCGGCCATCAAGGCCCGGGTACGCGAGCTGGATCTGAGCGAATGCCAGGCGCTGGCAGCTCGGATCATCGATCTGGAGGACGCGGTTCAGGTACGTGAATACCTGCACAAGCAGCAAGTCGCAGCCGATTCACTGGTTCTGGAGAACTGAAAATGTTCGAGAAATTGCAACGCGCGTTCTGGAAAGCCCTGACTCCAGACCTGATCCCTGATCAACCGAAGGCCCCCAGGGCCAACGGCAATGTTCTGAATGACGCAATGCTGGCGGCGCTGGGTGGCAGCGCCAACATCAAGAGCCAGCAACCCCTGGCCCTGACCCGCCTGCGCCTTGAGCTGCATGATCCGCAACTGCTGGACAGCAGCGCCCTGCGCGTGGCGGGGGTACCGGCGGTGATGCCCCTGGCCGGTGGCGTGGTGCACCTGCTGTTGGGGTTGCAGGGCTGAGGGGCCTGTTCGCCGGCCAACCGGTTCCTGCAAGAGCAACGGGCTTGCCAGCGAGCAGACTCTCGAAAACACCCATCGTTTCCCCGTCTCGCCTGCGTCCCGTCGCCGCGCCGGCCTTACTGTTTCTCAACTGCGGGTGTATCGTATTCGCCTTTTGCGGGCCTGGGCCCGCGGCTGATACGTGAGGTAGTTGAGTCCATGTCCTTTACCCGTCGACAAATACTCGGTGGTCTGGCCGGTCTGGTAGTGGTGGGCGTGGGGGCGGGCGGCGCATCGCGTTATTGGCTGGGAAAGATGGCTGACGCCGAGGCGGGGCACGATTACGAGCTGATCGCCGCGCCACTGGACGTGGAGCTGGTGCCGGGGCACAAGACCGAGGCCTGGGCCTTCGGCCCTTCGGCGCCGGGTACCGAACTGCGGGTACGCCAGGGCGAGTGGCTGCGGGTACGCTTTATCAACCACCTACCGGTGGCCACCACCATCCACTGGCACGGCATCCGCCTGCCCCTGGAAATGGACGGCGTGCCTTACGTCTCGCAACTGCCGGTGCTGCCCGGCGAATACTTCGACTACAAATTCCGCGTACCGGATGCCGGCAGCTACTGGTATCACCCCCATGTGAACAGCAGCGAAGAACTGGGTCGCGGCCTGGTGGGCCCGCTGATCATCGAAGAGCGCGAACCCACCGGCTTCAAGTACGAGCGCACCCTGAGCCTGAAAAGCTGGCACGTGGATGAAGAGGGCGCGTTCATGCCCTTCAGCATCCCTCGGGAGGCGGCGCGCGGTGGTACGGCCGGGCGCCTGTCCACCATCAACGGTGTGTCCCAGGCGGTGATCGACCTGCCGGCCGGGCAGATCACCCGGGTGCGCCTGCTGAACCTGGACAACACCCTGACCTACCGCATCAACATCCCGGATGTCGAAGCGCAGATCTACGCCCTGGACGGCAACCCCATCGAGCCGCGCCCCTTGGGCAAGGAATACTGGCTGGGCCCGGGCATGCGCATCTGCCTGGCGATCAAGGCGCCGGCGGCCGGTGTGGAGTTGTCCCTGCGCAACGGACCGGTGCGCCTGGGCACTTTGCGCTCGGTGGCCAACAACGACGCGCCCACCCAGTGGCCCGCCGCCTTGCCGGCCAACCCCGTGGCCGAGCCGGATCTCGACAACGCCGAGAAGCTCAACTTCAATTTCGAATGGGTTGGCTCGGTCTCGGTGAACGTGGACAATGGCAAGCCGCCTAGCCTGTGGCAGATCAACGGCCAGGCCTGGGACATCACCGACAAGACCTGCGCCGACCGCCCGATTGCCACCCTGAAAAAGGGCAAGAGCTACATTTTCGAATTGAAGAACATGACCCAGTACCAGCACCCGATCCACTTGCACGGCATGAGCTTCAAGGTCATCGCCTCGAACCGCAAGAAGATCACCCCCTACTTCACCGACACCTACCTGCTGGGCAAGAACGAGCGTGCCCGGGTCGCCCTGGTGGCGGATAACCCGGGGGTCTGGATGTTCCACTGCCACGTGATCGACCACATGGAAACCGGCCTGATGGCCGCCATCGAGGTGGTGTGATGCGCCAGATACGCCCGGCGCCGATCATCGACCGCAGCCGCGACCAGGACTTCATGCGTGAAGCCCTGGCCCTGGCCGCGCAGGGCGCTGCCCTGGGCGAGGTGCCGGTTGGCGCGGTGCTGGTGCTGGATGGGCAGGTCATCGGCCGTGGCTACAACTGCCCCATCAGCGGCAGCGATCCCAGCGCCCACGCCGAGATGGTGGCGATCCGCGAAGCGGCCCAGGCGGTGAGCAACTATCGCCTGCCCGGCAGCACCCTGTACGTGACCCTTGAACCTTGCAGCATGTGCGCCGGGCTGATCGTCCATTCGCGCATTGCCCGGGTGGTGTACGGCGCACTGGAACCCAAGGCCGGCATTGTGCAGAGCCAGGGGCAGTTCTTCACCCAAGGGTTTCTCAACCATCGAGTGCTGTACGAGGGCGGAGTTCTGGCCGAGGAGTGCGGCACGGTGCTGAGCGAATTCTTCAAGGCGCGTCGAGCGCGCTGATCTCAAACCGGTTCGCGGCCTACACAAAACCGTAGGAGCCGGCTTGCCGGCGAAGAGGCCCTTGAGCCTTGCGCCGCTCTGGCGGGCGCCTTCGCTGGCAAGCGGAACGCCGCCCGGCCAGCTCCTGCGGGGGAAGGCGGGTTATTTCTTGGCGACTATCACCGCACGCATCGGCGCCGGCAGGCCTTCGATGGTCTTGCTGTGGTCGTTGGGGTCCAGGAAGTCGCTCAGGGACTGGTACTTCATCCACTCGGTGCCGCGCTGCTCCTCGACGCTGGTCACGCTCACATCAACACAACGCACATCGCTGAAACCGGCGCGTCGCAGCCACAGTTCCAGGGCCGGTACGGACGGCAGGAACCATACGTTGCGCATCTGCGCGTAGCGGTCTTCCGGTACCAGCACCTGGTGCTGGTCGCCTTCCACCACCAGGGTTTCCAACACCAGTTCACCGCCCTTGACCAGGCAGTCCTTGAGCGCCAGCAGGTGCTCGATGGGCGAACGGCGGTGGTAGAACACCCCCATGGAAAACACCGTGTCGAAGCCTTCCAGGTTGGCCGGCAGGTCTTCGAAGGGGAAGGGCAGGTGCCACACCGAAGGCTCCGACAAGTAACGCTGCACCGCCTGGAACTGGCAGAAGAACAGCCAGTTGGGGTCGACGCCGATCACGCTGTGGGCGCCGGCGCCAAGCATGCGCCACATGTAGTAGCCATTGCCGCAGCCGACATCGAGGATGCGCTTGCCCTCAAGGTCCAGGTGCGGGGCGACCCGCGACCACTTCCAGTCCGAACGCCATTCGGTGTCCACGTGCACGCCGAACAGGTCGAACGGGCCCTTGCGCCACGGCGACAGGCCCATCAGTGCGGTGCGCATCTGCGCCCGAGTGGCGTTGTCGCAGTCGGTGTCCAGGCGCAGGCCATTGATCAGGTCGATTTCGCTGGGCTGGATCTTCGGCAATGCATCCAGGGCGCTTTGCCAGCGCTCCAGGTCGCCATGGCCTTTTTCCATCTTGGCGTCGAGCTGGGCTTGCAGCCCGTTGGCCCAGGTGGCCAGGGGCGTACCCGCCAGACGGCGAGCGAGGGGGGACAGATCAATCATGGCAGGGCAATCAACGAGGCAAAGTTAAGGCATTGGAACCACGGCACCACTTTCGAGAACCCGGCAGCCAGCAGGCGTTCGCGGTGTTCTTCGAGGCTGTCGGGCTTCATGACGTTTTCGATGGCACTGCGCTTCTGGGCGATTTCCAGTTCGCTGTAGCCGTTGGCGCGCTTGAAGGCGATGTGCAGGTCGGTGAGCAGGGCGTGTTCCTGGTCATCGTTGAAGCGCAGCTTCTCCGAGAGGATCAGCGCGCCACCGGGCAGCAGTGACTGGCGGATGCGCCCCAGCAGGGCCAGACGCTGCTCGGGGGCGATGAACTGCAGGGTGAAGTTCAGGGCCACCACCGAGGCCGGCTGGAATTCCAGGGCCAGGATATCGCCCTCGATCACCTGCACCGGCAGCAGCTCCTGGAACATCGAGTCCTGGCCGTTGAGGTATTCCCGGCACCGTTCGACCATGGCTGCGGAGTTGTCCACCGCGATGACCCGGCAGCCATCCGTGCGCACATGGCGGCGCAGGGCCTGGGTCACTGCCCCCAGGGAAGAGCCCAGGTCGTAGAGCACGCTGTTGGGCTGGGCGAACTGCGCCGCCAGCACCCCGAGGTTCTCGACAATGGTCGGGTAACCCGGCACCGAGCGCTTGATCATGTCCGGGAACACCCGCACCACATCCTCGTTGAAGGCGAAGTCGGGCACCTGGGCCAGTGGCTGGGCGAAAAGGCGGTCGGGTTCTTTGCTCACGGCGGTTCCGGCGATGGAGATAAAAAGAGGGCGGCATTGTAGCCGCTGCCGCAGGCTGCGATAAGGCCCGCAGGGCCTTCAGGGGCGCAGGGCGACGCAAGGTGTGGTCCTTTCGCCGGCAAGCCGGCTCCTACGGAGAGTAGGGACCGGCCTGCCGGCGCAGGCGGCTCAGCGCGGCTTCTGGCTGAACGCCGAAGCGGCAATGCCCCACTGGCCCAGCCAGTAGAAAATGATGATCAGGTAGGGCGCGGCGTCGAAGGCCAGCACGAAGCGGCTGATGCCGATCAGGCTGTCGGAGAAGGCAAAGCTCAGGGCGCCCAGCGCTGCCAGTACCGCGGACCGCGTGGGCACCGCTGAGCCGAGGCGTGCCAGGGCGCGCCAGAGCATGGCGCTGATGGTCAGGGCGTAGACGATCACCGGCACCAGCAACGGCCCCAGGCCGTGGGAGATCAGGATGCTCAACAGCACCGCGCCAATGGCCAGTGCCACCAGCAAGGGCAGCAGCGCCGGGCGCCGGCAGTCGCTGAGATAAGCCTTGAGGTAGGCCAGGTGCGCCACCAGGAAGGCTCCGAGACCGAACACGAACAGGTCCGTGGGCCAGGCCAGCAGGACATCCCCCAGCACCGAGAACAGCAGGCCGATGATGATCCAGCGCCGGTAGTCCCCGGGCGGTGCATCGTGCAGCCAGCCCAGCAGGGCCAGCACCGGCAGTGGCTTGACCAGCAGGCAGAGCAGGGTGGCATGCACGCTGACGCCGTAGAGGAAGGTCGCGGCGCCCATCAGCGCCAGTATCAGCCAGCCCATGTCAGTTCACCGTGATCGAGCAGTCGAAGGCCTTCACCGGGGCCTCTTCCGGTGCCCAGGGTTGCTGGTAGGTCAGCAGCAGCCGGCCCTGGCCGCTGGCGAAGGCCTGGAAGCGCCAGGTCGACTGCCCGCCACTGCCCACCAGGCCGGTGTCTTCGGGGTTGCTGTAGACCTCGGGGCTGACCTTGCGCAGGATGCCGCCGGCCGAATCCTGGATCGCCCAGCGATAACCGGTGGTGGGGTTGCTTGGCAGGGTGAGGATCAGGTTCTGCCCATTGTGCAGTTGCAGCGGGCATTCACTCTGGTTTTCAACGGTGACGTTCTGCTTGGGCTGGCTGGCGCAAGCGGTCAGCAGGGCGAGGCTGAGCAGGGCAAGAAGGCGGGGTGTGGGCATGGGTCAGGAAGCTCCGATCATTCATGACGAACGGCGAGCATAACTGAAGATGATGGGCGGTGTGGGGAGGGGAATAAAGGTTGGCGGTTATGGCCTGTTCGCCGGCAAGCCGGCTACTGCGAGGGGGGCCCTGCAGAAGCCGGCTTGCGGCGAAAGGGGTTAGAACAGCACTTTGGCCACGTCGGCAAAACGCTTGGCAAAATGCACGGTGATGCCTTCCTTGAGGTAGTCCGGCAGTTCTTCGAAATGCCCGCGGTTGGGCTCCGGCAGGATCAGCTCGTGGATCTTCTGGCGCCGCGCGGCGATGACTTTCTCGCGCACCCCGCCAATGGGCAGCACGTGGCCGGTGAGGGTCAGCTCGCCGGTCATGGCCACGCCTTTCTTCGGCGGCTGGTTGCGCGCCAGGGACAGCAGGGCGCTGGCCATGGTCACCCCGGCACTGGGGCCGTCCTTGGGGGTGGCGCCTTCGGGAACGTGCAGGTGGACGAAGGCTTCGTCGAAGAACTTGCTGTCGCCGCCGAATTGCTTGAGGTGCGAGCTGACGTAGCTGTAGGCGATCTCCGCCGATTCCTTCATCACATCCCCCAGTTGCCCGGTGAGCTTGAAGCCGCGGTTGTGGGTGTGAATGCGCGTGGCCTCGATAGGCAGGGTGGCGCCGCCCATGCTGGTCCAGGCCAGGCCGGTGATGACCCCGGTGCCGCTCAGGACCTGCTCGTTACGGAACACCGGCATGCCCAGGGAAGCCTCCAGGTCCTTGGGCGCGATCTTGATCGTGGCGTCCGGCTCGTCCAGCAGCTTGACCACGGCCTTGCGTACCAGCTTGCCCAGTTGTTTCTCCAGCTGGCGCACCCCGGCTTCCCGGGCGTAGCCATCGATCACCGTGCGCAGGGCGCTGTCGCTGATGCTCAGGCTGGTCTTGGCGACACCGGCCTTTTCCAGCTGCTTGGGCCACAGGTGGCGTTTGGCGATGGCCAGTTTTTCTTCGGTGATGTAGCCGGACAGGCGAATCACTTCCATACGGTCCAGCAGCGGGCCGGGAATCGAATCCAGGGTGTTGGCAGTGCACACGAACAGGACCTTGGACAGGTCCATGCGCAGGTCCAGGTAATGATCGAGGAAGTCGACGTTCTGCTCCGGGTCCAGGGTCTCCAGGAGGGCCGAGGCCGGGTCGCCCTGGTAGCTCTGGCCCATCTTGTCGATCTCGTCGAGCATGATCACCGGGTTCATCACCTCCACTTCCTTGAGGGCCTGCACCAGCTTGCCCGGCTGGGCGCCGATGTAGGTGCGGCGGTGGCCCTTGATCTCGGCTTCATCACGCATGCCGCCGACGCTGAAGCGGTAGAACGGCCGCCCCAGGGATTCGGCGATGGATTTGCCGACGCTGGTCTTGCCGACACCGGGTGGGCCTACCAGCAGCACGATGGAGCCGCTGATCTCGCCCTTGTAGGAGCCCACCGCGAGGAATTCGAGGATACGGTTCTTGATGTCGTCGAGCCCGGCGTGGTGCTTGTCCAGCACCTTGCGCGCGTGCTTGAGGTCGAGCTTGTCGTCGCCGAAGACACCCCAGGGCACGGCCGTGGCCCATTCCAGGTAGTTGCGGGTAACCGCATATTCCGGCGAGCCGGTCTCCAGGATCGACAGCTTGTTCATTTCCTCGTCGATGCGTTTCTGCGCCTGGGGCGGCAGCACTTTGCCAGTCAGGCGCTGTTCGAACTGCTCCAGGTCGGCGCTGCGGTCATCCTTGGTCAACCCCAGCTCCTGCTGGATCACCTTGAGCTGCTCCTTGAGGAAGAACTCGCGCTGGTGCTCGCCGATCTTGCGGTTGACCTCGGCGGAAATCTCTTTCTGCAGGCGCGCCACTTCGACTTCCTTGCGCAGCATCGGCAGGACTTTTTCCATGCGCTTGAGCATGGGCACGCAGTCCAGCACTTCCTGCAGTTCGTTGCCGGTGGCGGAGGTCAGGGCGGCGGCGAAGTCGGTCAGGGGCGACGGATCGTTGGGGCTGAAGCGGTTGAGGTAGTTCTTCAGCTCTTCGCTGTACAGCGGGTTGAGCGGCAGCAGCTCCTTGATCGCATTGATCAGCGCCATGCCGTAGGCCTTGACCTCGTCGGTGGGCTCGCTGGGCTGATGGGGGTACTCGACCTCCACCAGGTAAGGCGGACGATGGTGCTTGAGCCAGGTGCGGATGCGCACCCGGGTCAGGCCCTGGGCAACGAACTGCAGCTTGCCGTTTTCACGGCTGGCGTGATGGACCTTGACCAGGGTGCCGTACTCCGGCAGCGCGGAGGTATCGAAGTGCCGCGGGTCCTCCTGCGGGGTGTCCATGAAAAACAGGGCAAGGGAGTGATGCTCGGATTTGCTCACCAGTTCCAGGGTTTCGGCCCAGGGCTCTTCATTGACGATGACCGGCAATACTTGCGCAGGAAAGAAGGGACGATTGTGAATCGGGATGATGTAGACCTTGTCCGGCAGATTCTGTCCGGGCAGGGCCAGGCCGGTGCCATGGGCAGCCTGGTGTTCGGTGTTTTCCGGATCGACGTAGTCACGTGGATCTTCGGGAAATTCTTGCTGGTCGCTCATGGAGGCTCCTGCGCGATGGACTATGCAGCTTAGATGGGGCAGGTCGCCGCGGGTTTCAATGGGGGACTGGTTTCAGCGTTTTTCCGAAGCGGTGGGAAATACCGCTGCATCGCCTCTTGCCCTGGCAGAGAAGCGTTGCATAGCCGCGGTCTAGGCTGTTCTTGCTGCATGCCTGGGGGTTTTTGCGAAGGGATTCAAGCTCACTTGAAGGGGCTATTTGACATGGGTTGTCAATAAAATGACTGCGATGTCACCTGTTTTATTGCGTGATCTTGTGTAATTTGAGGATTAATCTGATTGCCCGGAATGCCGGAATGAAGCTGGCATTTATTTGACGCGCGCATTCAGCTTCTCAGAGGGATGGGTATGAAGAAGGGATTTTTCAGCTTCCGGCAGGGGTTATCCGCGTCGGCCTTTTCAAGGCCCGCCGGGGACTTGGAGCGACTGAGAGCAGCCTTATGAAGTGGCGCCGAACCTTTCAGGCAAGGATTGTCGGGGTGCTGGCGCTATTGCTGTTGGTATTGATTGCCGCGGTGTATTTCGCGGTCAAGACCGCCACCACCCAAGCGGTGGAGCGCCAGGCGCAATTGCAACTGAAGATCGGCACCCGGGTATTCGAACGGCTGCTGGACTTGCGCGGTCGCAACCTGCAGTACGGTGTCGACTGGCTGGTGGTGGATTCCGAGTTTCGCCGGGCGGTGCTCAGCGGCAAGCCGGTGGATATCCTTGCCGCCCTGGCCCAGCATAGCGGCGGCATCCGTTCCAGCGAGATGTTCGTGCTCAGCCCCGAGGGCCGGGTCATCGCCAGCACCCTGCCGGTGATCGCCCGGGACCAGCACTTTCCCTACGACCAGGCCCTGCGCCGGGCCATGCGGCACAACACCCACATGCTCTTCGTCGCAATCAAGGGCCGGCCCTATCTGCTGGTCCAGGGGGAAGTGCTGGAGTCGCTACCCATCGCCCGGGTAGTGATGGGCTTTCCCATGGATGAGCTGTTTGCCCAGGAACTGCGCTCCATGAGCAACCTGGAAGTGTCGTTTCTGACGGTCGATGGTCAGCATCCCGGCGAGCTGTTCAGCACCCAGCCGGAGTTCTTCTGGTCGCCCATCATCAATGTCCTGGCCGACTCCCTGTGGCAATCCCTGCCGCAGTTGAGCGAGACCCATGGCCAGCGTTTCCTCAACCAGGCCTTGCAACTGGCCAATACCGGGGATGCCGGCGATCCGCGGGTCATGGCCTTGCTGCAAAGCCCCCTGGAGCAGGCGTTGCAGGCCTTTGCCCCGCTGGACCGGGAGTTCATGTGGATCGCCATGGTGGCGCTGGTGGTCTCCCTGGTCTGCGCCCTGCTGATGGCGCGGCGGGTATCGCGGCCCCTGGAAGACCTGGCCCAGGCGGCAAGACGCATCGGTGCCGGTAACTATCAGGCCCCGGTAACCATCAAGCGCAGCGACGAGTTCGGGGTGCTGGCAGATGCCTTCAACGCCATGCAGAGCGCCATTGCCACCCGCGAACGGCAACTGGCCCACAACGCTCTGCATGATCCGCTGACCGGGCTGCCGAACCGGGCCCTGGCCATCGAACGCCTGACCAAGGCCATTGCCGCCCGGCGCAATGTGGTGCTGCTCTACCTGGGCATCGACAACTATCGGGCGATCAACGAAGGCTTTGGCACAGAAGGCCTGGACCAGATGATGGGCGAGCTCAGCCGGCGCCTGCGGGAAGTATTGTCCCAGGGCGATACGGCGGCCCGGATCACCGCCAGTGAATTCCTCCTGCTGCTGGAGAACACCGAACTGGACGGGGCCATGGCCATGGCTGACCGGCTGCATGACCTGCTCAGCCGGCCGCAACTGATCCAGGGCGATGAGGTGCGCCGGCAGATCTGCATGGGGATGGCGGTGTACCCCGCCGACGGCAAGTCCGCCGAGGAACTGATCAGCCGCGCCGCCATCGCCCGCCATGATGCTTCGCTCAAGCCCGGTTACTTGCAGGTCTACCAGCAGGACCGAGACCTGGCTCACCAGCGGCAGATCAGCTTGATCCGCGACCTGCGCCGGGCGGCCGCCGAAGGTGAGCTGTTCCTGTTGTACCAGCCCAAGCTCGATCTGCGCCGGGACTACCTGCACCAGGCCGAAGCCCTGCTGCGCTGGCAGCACCCGGTGTTCGGCGTGGTCTCGCCGGCGGAATTCATTCCCCTGGCCGAGCGCACCGGCAGCATGCACAGCCTCACCGCCTGGGTCATCGAAGCCTGTATCCGCCAGCTGGCGGAGTGGAACCGCCGGGCCCTGCCCGTACGCCTGTCACTGAACATCTCGGCCAGCGACCTGGAGGACGACGGCCTGGAGGTACGGGTCAGCGATTACCTTGAGGGCTATCAGGTGGCAGCCGAACAGTTGGTGTTCGAGATCACCGAGAGCGCCATCATGCGCGACCCGGAGCAGGCCCTGGCCGTGCTGCAACGCTTGCGCGGCTGCGGCATCAGCCTGTCGGTGGACGATTTCGGTACCGGCTATTCATCCCTGGCGCAGTTGCAGCGCCTGCCGGTGCAGGAACTGAAGATCGACCAGTCGTTCATCCGCAATCTGGATGAAACCAGCGGCGATGCGGTGATCGTGCGTTCCACCATTGAAATGAGCCACAAGCTGGGGCTCAAGGTGGTGGCCGAAGGCGTGGAATATGAGCATTGCCTGAAATTGCTGGAAAGCTGGGGCTGCGACACGGTGCAGGGCTATCTGATCAGCCGACCTTTGCCGACCGAGGCCTTTGAGCGCTGGCTGGTGAACTCCCGGGTGTCGAGCTGAAAGCTGGATGGCCGAGGGGCCATCCAGGGGGCGCGCTCAGGGGGCGGCGGACTCAGCCTTGGTCAACAGGCTTTGCAGCTCCGGTTCTATGCCTTCCTCACTGAGGTTGTCCATGATTTCCAGAATGCAGGGCGCATAGCGGGGCTCGATGGCCGCTTCCGACCAGTCCAGTTCATAGATCGCCATGACCCTCACGTCCAGGTAGGGCGAATCCACCAGCAGGCGTTTCAGCAGCTCGATGGCCGGCGGGCTGCGCAACTCTCCCAGGGACACCGCGCAGCGGTGCTGCCAGTACTCGGGGCGCGACAGCAGGGTTTCGCCGAGGCGTTGCCATTGCGCCGGGGTAAAGGCGTGGAGGACTCCCTTGGCCACCTGCTCGGTGGTGTATTCGTTCCAGTTGGCGGCTTCCGAGTCACCGAACCAGTGGTGTAACCGTTCAAACAACTCATCACGCTTATCCGTACTCATGATGTCTTTCTCCTGCGAGGGCGGTCGCGCCAGCACGCTGTTCCTGGCGTGCCGCCCAATGCCATGGCGTTTATACCGGCGTGCCAGAACCGATGCTGCCTCATTTGCGCAGGGCTTCCCAGCATTAACGGCGCGCGCTGACCAACCGTGTCTTGGCATTCTGGTGCAGGCCGCCCGATAGCGCGGCCCCGATTGTCCCGGTTTACCAGGTGCCGGCGAACTTCACCGCCGCCGCGGCGCGTGACGGCACCTTGAGGGTATGCAGCAGGGAAGACACGTGGATGCGCACGGTGAACGGCGAGATATCCAGCTCTCGGGCGATTTCCTTGTTGGTCTTGCCCTGGGCGATCAGGCGCAGGACTTCCTGTTGCCGGGTGGTCAGCTGGCTCACTTCGGCGCAGGCGTCCAGGGGCAGCAGCAGGCCGGAAGGCGCGTACTTGACCACCACGTCGCCTTCGCGGATGGCCTGTATCGCCTGGCCGATCTCGTCCGGGCTGATGCTCTTGCCGATGAAACCGTCGGCCCCGGCGGCCATGACTTCGGCGATCAGGTCCTGGTTGTCGACCATCGACACCACGATGATCGAGGTGCGCGGCAATTGCTGGCGCAGGCCGGCAATCATGCTGACCGAGGTCAGGCCGGGAAAGCGCAGGTCGAGAATCAGCGAGTCCGGCTCCTCGCCGCTCTCGGCCAGGGCCATTACCGCAGCCAGGTCGCCGGCCTCTTCGAGCACGGCATCGGGCAGCAAGCGCTGGATGGTGCGCAGCATGCCTTCGCGAAACAACGGGTGGTCGTCGGCGACGATAATCCGGCATGTCATGTTTGAAACTCCTTGAAACATCCAGTCCTGTGGGCATGCTAACTTGGCGCACGGCGTTGTAACTGCCCGCTGGTCGTGTCCGATGGGCCAGTTTGCCGAACGGCAAAAGACCACGGCAGCGCATATTGCACAAGGAGGTGATTGCATGAAAGTTGAGAAAGACAGTGAACTCGATCAGGCCACCCTGCGGATTATCGTGGCCGGATGCGCCCTGGTCTGGTTTGGCGTGATCGGCTTCCTGCCGGGGCAGGATGTGGATCCCTACGTGCCGGTGATGATCTACATTTCCCTGTTCATGCTGGGTTCGATCGTGCTGCGCATGGCCATTGCCCGTTGGCCCGGGCACTACCCGGCGCGGCGCATCCTGGGCATGGTCTATGACTACACCGGCACCTGTTACGGCCTGGTGGTAGGCGGCGAGGGGGCGCTGCCGATCTATGCGGTGATGGTCTGGGTCAACCTGGGCAATGGCATGCGCTTCGGCTCGCGCTACCTGGCCATCGCCACCGTGCTGGCGCTGTTCGCGCTGTTCATGGTCTACCTGCTGACCCCCTATTGGCAGGCCCAGCCCTACATGGTGCTGATGCTGATGATCACCAGCACGGTGATCCCGGTGTACGCCCACATCCTGCTCAAGCGCACCCGCCTTGCTTCGGAAGAGGCGATTGCCGCCAACCTGGAAAAGTCCCGTTTCCTGGCCCAGGCCAGCCATGACCTGCGCCAGCCGATCCACTCCATCGGCCTGTTCACCGCCTGCCTGCGCGAAGCCAGCCTGGGGGTGGATGAGCGGCGCCTGGTGGACAACATCGATCGTTCGCTGCTCAACGTCTCGCAGTTGTTCCGCTCGATCCTCGACCTCTACACCCTGGACAACGGGCGAGTGCAGCCTAAGTACGAAACCGTCCACCTGGGCGAACTGCTGCGCGACCTGGTACGCCAGAATTCCGAGGCGGCGCGCTGGGCCGGTGTCGAACTGCGGCTGCGGCCCTGCGCCCATTGGGTGCGGGTCGACCCGGGGCTGTTGGCGACCATGGTGCAGAACGTGCTGTCCAATTGCTTCAAGTACGCCGCGGAACGGCCGGTGCTGATTGGCGTGCGCCGGCGTGGCCAAGGCCTGGCCATTGTCATCTATGACCAGGGCCGGGGGATTGCCGAGGAGCATCTGCCGAAGATCTTCGATGAGTTCTACCGGGTTCGCCAGGTACGGGACAAGGACGTCGAAGGCGTCGGCCTGGGCCTGTCCATCGTCAAGCGCCTGGGGCAGATGACTGACCTGCAGGTGACGATTCGTTCGCGGGTCGACCACGGCACCACGGTCAGCCTGCACGGCCTGTCACTGGCCGCGCCACAGCGTTTGCACGGTCGTGACGAGGCGTTGCAGAGCGGCTTGCTGACCGGGCTGCGGGTCTGTCTGGTGGAGGATGACCGTAACGTGCTGCTGGCCACTTCGGCGCTGCTGGAGCGCTGGGGCTGCGTGGTCCAGGCCGAATCGAGCGGGGAGAACCTGCTGACCGATTGCGACATTATCGTCGCCGACTATGACCTGGGCACCCGGGCCTCGGGTATCGAATGCATCGACAGCATCCGTCAGCAGCGGGGCTGGGAAGTGCCGGCGCTGATCATCACCGGGCACGACATCGAGAAAATCCACGCCGCCCTGCACGACCGCAACATCGCCATCCTGTCCAAGCCGGTGCGGCCGGTGGAACTGCGCAGCACCTTGCGAGCCCTGCGCGAGGCGCCGCTGGTGCCTGCCCACAGGGCTGCGGCGCCAGAGGCAGTTACCAGGTCCGGCACGGGATAAGCAGGGGGTAGTTGGTCATGGTCAGCTTCTTGTTCTCGCCGCTGGCCAGTTCGACGAAGTCATCCAGCATGCCCGAGTACGAAGAGATCGAACTGCGCTCGGTGTAGTAGTGGGTGGTCACCGGCCCGTAGTTGGTGTTGCTCTGGCCGGTGCCCACGTACTCGTTCCAGCGGCTGGTGCCGTACACCATATCGCGGCCCTGGACGAAGTAGCGGCCCGGTTGCAGCCCCGTGAACTGGAAGATGCCGTTGCCGTCGGTGCGGGTCACCCGGTGCACGGCCAGGGCCTCGGGGACCATGCTCACCGGTGCGCCTTCGGGTTGGGACGCGCGCAACTTGTGCCAGGCCTGCAAGTGCGGGGTGGCCGGGTAGAGATAGATCTCGACGTTGCGGCTGTCTTCGATACCGTCATTGCCGACGATACAGAACTTGCCGGTGAGCGTTGCGGTGCCGGGTTGCAGCGCGGCGCGCGCGGCCTGGGTGTCGAAGGGCTCGTCGGGGTACTGCACGGTGGGAATCTTGACTGGCGGGTATTCGTCCAGGGTTCGCCCTTGGCGCGGCGCGCAGGCAATCAGGGTACAGGCGAGCAGGGCCAGGCCTGTCACCATGAAGAGACGGGGTTTCATCAACTCAGGACCTTTTCAGGAGGGAGTGGTGCTCGCCCGACGCTGTCCCGCTGCTACACCGGTGCAGCCCGTCGCGGCGAACCTGGTTGGCCAGGGGCTAGCGGTTTATTGCTTGCTGCACTCGGCCGGCAGCGCTACCGCTCCACCCATGGTGGCGAAGGCGACCATGCCGCCGCTGGGCAGTACGCAATTGTATTCGCCGGCACTGGTGCTGGCGGTGAAGTAGGTCTGGGACGCGTCGCTGCGCACGTTGGAAACCGTGGAAACCGGCTTGCCAAGGGTGATCTGGGCGCGGTTCTTGAGGTCGTCGTTGCTCGGTTTGGCGATGGCGCAACCGCCCAGGGCGAGTGCCAGGAGGCTGAGCAGGGCAACGGGGCGGAGGCTGGACTGGAGTTTCATGATGAATCTTCCTTGGTGTTGTTGTGTTTTCAACGGCGCAGCCGCTCCCGACACCGCAGGCTGGCAACGGTGGGGAGATCAGATGGTTGCTCGGCACTATAGCCCCGGGTTGGGGGAGGGTCGATTAGCACAAATGGGCTAATGTCGCTTTGCAATTACGGGACTGCTGGGCAGGCGAACAGGGCCGCTTGAGAGGGCCGGCGAGGCGCCGCCGGTCCTGGAGCCGGGGTCAGGTCAGCAGTTGTTCCTGCAGGCGTCGGCCCAGTACGTCCAGCAGGTCGCAGCCATCGCGCAGGGGGATGACGCACAGCTGGGCGAAGTCCTGGAGCAGAGCCGGGTTGCTCTGCAGGTTGTCGTGGCTGGCGATGTTCTCCAGCAACTGGGTGGCCGCGCGGATGCGGTGTGCGGCGGCTTCGTGGAGAGCGTCCAGCGGGGCCTGGGTGTCCACCAGCAGGGCGGGGATGTTGTAGTCGTTGCTGGTGAGGGGCATGTATTGCTCCACGGCTTTGTCCAAAGTGCAGGCTACAAACAGGTCAGGCAGTTGCTGGTGCTTTGCGCGCCTGACGATATGGGGGGCTTCCACACCCCTGTCACTGAGTTTTCAATGACCCCCAGACCTTAAGGGCAGAGCCCTTGAGGGGCAAGGTGATGCGATGGGACGTGAGTTGTAGGAATTTTCGGTGACCGTCCTTTGAAGGGCTGCCGGTCGAGCAAGATGGAATGACAAGCCCCTTGTAGGAGCCGGCTTGCCGGCGAAGAGGCCCGCAAGCCATGCAGCGCCCGGGCCCGCGCCTTCGCTGGCAAGCCAGCTCCTACGCAGAGGGCGAACGGCACAAAAAAAGGCGGCTACCAGAAGGTAGCCGCCTTTTTCACGCCTGCCGGTAAAGCTTATTCCGACAGTTTGTAGGCAATGATGTAGTCGCCCATCTTGGTGCCCAGGGAGCCGTGGCCGCCCACGACCACCAGCACGTACTGCTTGCCATCCTTGCCGGTGTAGCTCATCGGCGTGGCCTGGCCACCCGCTGGCAGGCGGGACTTCCACAGCTCCTTGCCGTTCTTCACGTCATAGGCGCGGATGTACTGGTCCAGGGTGCCGCTGAGGAAGCCCACGCCACCACCGGTAACCATGGAGCCGCCCATGCTCGGCACGCCCATCGGCAGGCCGATCGGGATTGGCGAGCTGTCACGGCTGGTGCCGTTCTTGTGCTTCCACACCACCTTGTTGGTGGTCAGGTCGATACCGGCCACGTAGCCCCAGGCCGGAGCCTGGCAAGGTACGCCGAGCGGCGACATGAACGGATGCATGATCACCGCGTAAGGCGCGCCGGTGTTGGGTTGCACGCCCGAGGTCTCGCTTTCGCGCTTGCTCCCGGCGGCCACTTCGGCACGCGGCACCAGCTTGGAAACGAAGGCCATGTAGTTCGGGCTGGTGAACAGCAATTGACGGACCGGGTCCAGCGAGACGCTGCCCCAGTTGAACACGCCGACGTTGCCCGGGTAGATCAGGCTGCCCTGCACCGATGGCGGGGTGTACTGACCTTCATAGCGCAGTTCCTTGAACTGGATGCGGCACAGCATCTGGTCGAACGGCGTGGCACCCCACATGGCTTTCTCGTCCAGTGGCGGCGGCAGCAGGTTCAGGTCCGAACGGGCCTGGGTCGGTGCGGTGTGGTCGCCTTCGACTGCGCCGGTCGGGGCCGGTACTTCACGGATCGGCACGATCGGGGTGCCGTCGCGACGGTCCAGTACGTACAGGCTGCCTTGCTTGGTCGGCTGGATCAGCGCCGGCTTGACGCCGTCCGCGGTCTTCATGTCGAGCAGGGTCGGCTGGCTGCCCACGTCCATGTCCCACAGGTCGTGGTGGGTGAACTGGTAGTTCCAGCGCAGCTTGCCGGTGTCGATGTCCAGGGCCACGGTGCCGGCGCTGAATTTCTCGGCGCCTGCGGTGCGGTTGCCGCCCCACTGGTCAGGCATCTGGTTGCCCAGTGGCAGGTAGACCATGCCCAGTTTCTCGTCGACGCTGGCCAGGGACCACATGTTCGGCGAGTTGCGGGTATAGGTCTTGCCTTCCGGCAGCGGAGTGGTCTCGTCCGGGTTGCCCGAATCCCAGTTCCACACCAGGTGGCCGTCGTGCACGTCGAAGGCGCGGATCACGCCGGACGGCTCGTTGGTCGACTCGTTGTCGGTCACGTGGCCGCCAATGATCACCAGGTTACGGGTGATGGCCGCCGGGGAGGTGGAGTAGTAGCCGCCCGGGGTGAATGGGCCGATACCGGCCTTCAGGTCCACGGCGCCCTTGGTGCCGAAGTCTTCACAGACCTTGCCGGTGTCGGCGTTGATGGCGATCAGGCGCGCATCGGCGGTAGGCAGGAACAGGCGACGCGGGCAGCTGGTAGCGATGGCCTGGCCCGCCGGGGACAGGGTGGCCGGCTGGCTGATGGCGTCGGCGTTCTTGAAGTTGGCTTCGTCGTAGTACGACACGCCACGGCAGGTCATGTGTGCCCAGCCACGGAAGTCGTCGCCGTTGGGGCCCTGGATCTGCGGGTCGAAGCGCCAGATTTCCTTGCCGGTATCCGGGTCCAGGGCCAGCACCTTGCTGTGGGCGGTGCAGGCATAGAGCTTGCCGTTGACCTTCAGCGGGGTGTTCTGGTTGGTGATTTCCACCGGGTCCTTGTCGGTCGGCATGTCGCCGGTGCGGATGCGCCAGGCTTCCTGCAGCTTGCCGATGTTGGCCGGGGTGATCTGCTTCAGCGGCGAGTAGCGATCGCCGAACTCGGTGCGGCCGTAGGCCTGCCATTCACCGTCGGGGATGGCCGGCGCGGTGCTGGTCATGTCCGCGGTGTCGCGGCCCAGGTCACCGGAGATTTCCCCGGGGTTGGTGAACTGGCTGCCAATGGCGGCGCCACCGGCCAGGACCACGGCCACGCTCAGGGCAGCGGTGCCCAGCGGGGCCGGGCCATCGCGCAGCAGCGGGCGACGGAACCAGGGCAGCAGCAGGACCACGCCGAGGGCGAACCACAGCGACAGGCGTGGCACCAGTTGCCACCAGTCCAGGCCGATTTCCCATAGCGACCAGACGGTACTGGCGAACAGTACCAGGGCGTACAGGCCCAGCGCCGCGCGTTTACCGGCCAGCAGCAAGAGGCCGGTCAACGTCAGGCCGATACCGGCCAAAACGTAGTACAGCGAGCCGCCGAGCATGCTCAGCTTGATCCCCCCGGCCAGCAAGGCCAGGCCCATTAGCAGCAGCAAGATCCCGAGCAGGCTTGGCAGCAAGCGGCTCGGACTTGAAGCACCCTCAGTGCTCATAGTGTGGTTCTCCGTGACGTTTAGAGTGTTCCCGCGCATGTTCACTGTAGATGACGATCAGGCGCGGGCTTGGTTCAGCTGAAAACTGTGAATGGCGTCGTTGTGTGCCTGTCGGCCTTAGAACGAACTCTGGATCTTGATCCCGCCGATCAGGGCGTCGTCCACCCGGCTCACGCCGCCGGGGTGGCGGATGTATTGCAGGTTGGGGCGCACGGTCAGCCAGTTGGCCAGGTGCACGCCGTAGTACAGCTCGGCGCTGTATTCGGTGTCCTGGGGCGGCAGGTAGCTCGGGTTGTCGTAGTCGTAGAGCGCCCGGGCCTGGTTGCTGGCCTGGGCGTTCTTGCGGTACGCCGGGTTGACATGGACCCGGGCCAGGGCAAAGCCGATGTCATCCTTGGCCCGGGCATCGAACAGCCCCTTGTAGACCAGGCCCGCCTGGACATAGTTGTCGATGGCGTTGGTCTTCTTGTCGTGGGCGGTGACGTTGGCGAACAGGCTCAGGCCGCGGGAGTGGTCGCTGGCCTGGCTGGTGACCTGCTGTTGCGCGCCCAGCCACAGGCCGTGCTTGCTGGAGCTGCTGCGGTAGGCCTCGCCGGTCAGGGCTGCAGGCTGGCCATTGCCATCCTTGTAGACGTCGCTGGCCTTGGCGCTGCTGTAGTAATAGCCGGCGCGGTACTCACCGGCCAGGCCGTTGAGTTTGGGTGTCCACACCAGTTCCACTGGCAACAGTGTGCCCTGGGTGCCGCTGCCGCTGAGCTTGAAGCCGTTGTCGCGATCGAGGTTCGAGGGGTTCTGCTCATAGGCACCGATCTGCGCGTAGAGCTCGGCGTTCAGGTGGTATTTGACCCGCAGGGCCCACTGGCTGACCGGCCAGTTGTACCAGACGCTGCCGGCCCAGTTACCCACCTGGGAGCCGCAGAACGCCAGGTTCTGGAAGTCGCAGGGGAAGCTGTTGAAGTCTTCGCCCTGGCCGAAGCGGCCGGCCTTGATGTCGAGCTTCTGGTCGAAGAATTTCTGCTGGTACCACATTTGCGTCAGGCGCCAGGTCTGGCCGCGGCCCCAGACTTCCTGGGCCGAGGTGAAGCCGCCGACCCGCGGGTCGTTGATCCGGTCGTTGCTGATGTTGTCGCCGTCGCGCTTGGTCACCGTCAGTTGGAATTCGGCGTCGTCCCAGCCGAGGATCTTCTGCAGGTCCAGGTGGCTGCCGAAGGCAAACTGGTCGCTGTAGCGCGCGGTGCGGTCGTGGTCGTAGCCACCGTGCAGGTTGGCGCCCATCTCGCCGACGTAGTCGATCTTGAAGTCGTAGCCTTTGTTGGCCAGTTCCGTGCGGGTGCCATTCCAGTCGCCGAGCATCCACGGTGAGTCACTGTCGAAGGCCGGTGCGGCCTGGGCGCAGGCGGCAAATCCAAGGGCGCCGAGTAGGCTCAGGCTCTTGGGCAGGGCGACGGAAGTCAGGACAGCGCTGTCTTTTAAGCGCTGAAAAGTGGGCATAGGCATTCGGATAAGGTCTTTTTCTAGGAATAGGCAGAAGCAAGGGCATGGCGCGTAGCATCGATGCAGGTTGATCGAGAACGGCAGGCCACTGATTTCAAAGGGAAAGATGAAACGGTTCAGCTTTATTAGGGGGCTAAGGATAAAGCGCCGTCTCCGGGAGAGAAAGCGCTTTTATTGACATGAACAGTTTCGCAATCGGTAACAGTTCCCGGCCCGGGCTCTGCTCAGCGTGGGGCGCTGGCCTGGGCGAGGCTGGGTTTGTGCCGGGTGTGGTTCAGGGCAAAGTGCGCCACCAGGCCGAAGATCAACCCCCAGAACGCGGCGGCCAGGCCCAGGAAGCTCATGCCCGATGCCGTGACCAGGAAGGTGATCAGCGCCGCTTCACGCTGTTTTTCGTCGGCCATGGCGCCGCTCAACCCGGCGCTGATGGCGCCGAACAGGGCCAGGCCGGCCAGTGCTGCAATCAGCTCCTTGGGCAGGGCGGCGAACACCGAGGCCAGGGTTGCGCCGAAAATCCCCATGAGGATGTAGAACAGGCCGCAGGCGATCCCGGCGATGTAGCGCTTGTCCTTGTCTTCATGGGCTTCGCGGCCGGTGCAGATGGCAGCGGTGATGGCCGCCAGGTTGATCCCGTGGGAGCCGAACGGCGCCAGCAGTGCCGAGGTGATGGCTGTCCAGGAAATGATCGAGCGGGCCGGGGTGTTGTAGCCGGCGCTGCGCATCACCGCCATGCCCGGCACGTATTGCCCGGTCAGGGTGACCAGGGCCAGGGGCAGGCCGATGTTGATGATGGCGTGCCAGCTCCACTCGGGAGCGATGAAGATCGGCTGGGCCACCGCCAGGGTGATGGCACCGCCATTGAGTTCGCCCAGGCCTGCGGCCATCGCGCAGCCCACCAGCAGCACCGCGAGGATCGCGTAGCGGGGTGACAGGCGCTTGCCCAGCAGGTAGGCGGCGATCATCGCCAGCACCAGGGCCGGTTGCAGGCTGACCGAAGTGAACAGGCCGGCGCCGAAGCGGAACAGGATGCCCGCCAGCATGGCGGCGGCAATCGCCTTGGGCAGGCGGCTCATGAGCTTGTCGAAGGCCCCGGAAAGCCCGACCAGCGCGATGAGCAATGAGGCCACGATGTAGGCGCCGATGGCCTGGGGCAGCGACACCGTGGGCAGCATCGACACCAGCAGCGCCGCGCCGGGGGTGGACCAGGCGGTGATCACCGGCACTTTCAGGCGCCAGCTCAGCAGCAGGCCGGTGAGGCCGCTGCCGATGGAGATGGCCCAGATCCACGATGACACCTGGTCGCTGGGCAGATGGGCTTCGCGGGCGGCCTGGAACACGATGATCAAGGGGCCGGCGTAGGAAATGATCACGGCGATCAGGCCGGCGATCACGGCGGAGAGGGACAGGTCCTTGCTGAGACTGTGCATGGCATCTCGACTGGGCATGGGTGGGAGGGATTGAGTCGATTGGGTTGGTGTTGGTTGAGTGTATTTCAATGAATTGAATCGATTCAATTGTTTCTCGGGATGGCTGTACCGAAGCTGGCTATGTTTTGTTGGTAAGTTAATGATTTATAAGAATTTATAGATAATATAAAAACTTTTTAGCGGTTTTGAGTCGCCAGTTTGGCTTGAAGATCGAATCAATTTTCCAAATGAGTCGATGTTAAGAGGCGATCCATGGCTGTGATATGCTCCGGTCCACCTCAACGCAGCCGATGGTCATCAGCCTCCATGTGGGTTCCCCAGTTAAGCGAGTTCAATCAACCGGTCTACCTGTCCATCGCCGACGCCCTGGCGCGGGATATCGGCAGCGGTTTGTTGAATGATGGTGACCGCTTGCCGACCCTGCGCGAGCTGGCGGTAACCCTGAATGTCACCCCTGGCACCATCAGCCGCGCCTACAGCGAAGCTCAGCGGCGTGGGTTGGTGCAGGGCGAAGTCGGCCGCGGCACTTACGTGCTGGCGCAGCCGCCGCTGGTGTTGCCCGAAGGTTCCAGCGCTCCGTCCCTGTCCCTGGGGCAGGCCGAAGCCCTGGACCTGTCGATCATCAAGCCCTACAGCGAAACCCTGGAGTACTGGTTGCGTGGCGCCCTGGTGGGCATGGCCCGCAGCAGTGACTTCGGCCGGGCGCTGGACTACGCCCCCGATGGAGGCCACCCGGCTCATCGCGAGGCCGGGGCGCAGTGGTTGCGGCATTCCTTGCCCGAGGCCAACTGGCAGCAGGTGGTCATTACCTCCGGTGCCCAGCACGGGCTGATGGTGGCCATCAGCGCCCTGAGCAACGCCGGCGACGTGGTGCTTTGCGAGTCGCTCTGCTATCCGGGCATCATCTCCGTGGCCCACGGCCTGGAGCGGCGCCTGCGGGGCGTGGCCATGGATGAAGAGGGAATACTCCCCGAGGCCCTGCGCGAGCAGTGCCTGCGGGAAAAACCGGCGCTGCTGGTGTGCGTCGCCAGTTGCCAGAACCCCACCACGGCGATCATGTCGCCAAGGCGTCGGGCGCAAATTGCGGCAATCGCCGAAGAGTTCGACTTCCTGATCATCGACGACGATATCTACGGCTTTCTCGCCACCGATCCGTCGATCAAGCCGCTGTCGAGCTATGCGCCGCAGCGTTCGGTGTACCTCACCAGCCTGTCCAAGGCGATCATGCCGGCGTTGCGCGTGGGTTACCTCTACAGCCCGCCAAAGCTGCTGTCGCGGCTGAGTTCCATGGTCCGTAGCAGCGTGTGGATGCCGTCGCCGCTGACCGCGCAATTGGCCAGCAATGTGATTGTCGAAGGCTTGGACCGCAAGCTGGTGCAGACCCAGCGCAATGAAGCGGCAGCGCGCCAGGCGATTGCCCGGGACGTGTTTGCCGGCCTGGAGATCCGGACCCAGCCCCACAGCTATCACCTGTGGCTGACCTTGCCGGAGCCCTGGACGGGCGATGAGTTCGCCACCCTGGCCCGAGCCAATGGCGTGCTGGTGATGAGCGGCAGCCAGTTCCAGGTGGAACGCGGTGCCAGCTCCCGTTGTGTGCGGGTGGTATTGATGTCGCCCACCACCCAGGACGAGTTGCGCTTTGCCCTGACCCAGCTGGCCAGCCTGATCGAGGCTGACCCGCGGCGTTACCGCTAAACCCTTGGCCGGCAAGCCGGCTCCTGCGGGGCCGTGTAGGAGCCGGCTTGCCGGCGAACAGGGCCTTAAAAGGTAGTACGCAACCCCACTTCCACACTGCGCCCCGCGGCCGGCGCGATATCCCGCAGGATCGAGCTGGCATAGCGCACGGTCTGGTTGGTCAGGTTCTCGCCCTTGACGAAGGCCAGCCACTGGCTATGTCCGATATCGAAGCGATAACCGGCACTGGCGCCAAAGGTGGTGTAGCCATCGGTGCCGCTTTCGTTGTCCGGCACCCGGCCCTGGCTGGCGGCATGTTGTACATCCAGGCGTGCCTGCCAGCGGTCCAGTTCCCACAGCAGGCCACTGTTCAGGCGCAATGGAGCGATGCGGGGCAGGTCCTGGCCGTTATCCAGGTTCTTGGCCCGGGTGTAGTCGCCGGACAGTTCCAGGGCGAACTTGCCGTAGGCGTTTTCCCCCAGGGTCCAGCGATCCTGGGCCTCGATCCCACTGAAGCGTGCCCGCACTCCGCTGTAGGCGTATTCCGGGATGCCTGTCGCATCTTCTTCGCCTTCATCGTTGAGGGTGCGCCCTGTGCCCAGCAGGCCGATGTAGTTGGAGAAGTGGCTGTAGAACACGCCGACGCTGCCTTTGTGGATGCCGTTGTCGAAGCGCAGGGCCAGGTCGCTGGACACGGCTTTTTCCTTCGATAGCTTGGCGCTGCCCACTTCATAGGTGCCGGTGGCGACGTGGGCGCCGTTGGCATACAGCTCGTAGAAGGTCGGGGCGCGCTCGGTGTAGCCCAGGGTCGCGGCCAGGGACCAGACCGGGGTCAGGGTGTAGACCGCCCCCGAGGACAGGCTGCCGGCGGTGAAGCTGCTGGACTTGTCGGCCTGGGCGAAGCGTTCGTTGCCCTTGCTTTCCGGGTCCACGGTGGTGTGTTCCAGGCGCCCGCCGAGGCTGAGCCGCAGGCGTTCGGTGGCTTGCAGTTCTTCGAGGATGAACAGCGCGCCGCTGTTGGTATCGGTCTGTGGCACGAAGGCTTCTTCGCCCAGGGCGGAGAATTCGTTGCGGTTGACCTGTGCACCGATCACCCCTTCGAGCGGGCCCAGCGGCTGGTGCCGGGCCTCGACACGGGCCTCGTAGCCCTTGTTCTTGAAGGTGGTGCCGGTTTCGCCGCCCTCGATCTCGCGGTGTTCGTAGTCGGTGTAGCCGGCGTTGAACTTGAGCGAGCTGAACGGGCCCTGCAGGTTGCGCAGTTCCGAAGCGAAGGCGTAGTGGTCCTGCTTCATGCGGATGCGCACGTCTTCTTCGGCGGGGGAGCCGTAGTTGGAGTCGTAGTTGCTGTAGGACAGGCCGGCATAGCCGTCGTCCCAGGTGTAGGAACCGCCGATGGCACCGCCGTCCTGGCGACCGTCGCTGTTGCCCAGGCGACCTTTCTTGCCATCCCCGTCTTCACTGGCCGCAGCGTGACGGCTGCGGGCGTAGCCGGGAATCTTCAGGTCATTGAACTGCCGCGAGTTGGCATCCAGGTGCAGGGCAAAGGTGCCATCGCCGGCTTCCAGCTTGCCGGCGCTGCTGCGGGTGGTGTCGGCGCCGCCGTAGCGCAACTCGCCCGCCCCGTGGATGCCCTCGATGGCCTCGGTGGGAATCCGATTGTCGAAGCTGTTGACCACCCCGCCAATGGCGTTGCCGCCGTACAGCAGGGCCGCCGGGCCGCGGACGATCTCGATGCGCTCGACGTTAACCGGGTCCAGGGGCACCGCATGGTCGTAGGACAGCGACGAGGCGTCGAGGGCCCCGACGCCGTTCTGCAGAATGCGAATCCGGTCGCCATCCAGGCCGCGAATGATCGGCCGGCTGGCCCCCGGCCCGAAGTAGGATGAAGACACGCCCGGCTGTTTGTTCAGGGTTTCACCGAGGCTGCCTTTTTGTTCCAGGGTCAGTTGGTCGCCTTCCAGCACAGTGCTTGGGGCGGCCAGTTCGGTGCTGCCCAGGGGGTTGGCGGTGATGACCTGCTGGGGCAATTCCACGGCATGGGCCTGGGAGGCGATCAGCAGCGCGGCGGACAGTGGCGACAGGCGCCAGAGCAGGGAGCGAGAAGGGCGGGGAGTTGAGCGGGACATCGGTCATTCCTTGGCGAACAGAGCGCTAGGCGCTTTGAGTCAGTGAGCAGGCGGGACACGGGGGTGCCCAAAATGCGGGTGAGTTGTTATTGATTGATACAATATAACATCTCTTTTATTTCGAAAAGCCAGGAACTTTTCGCCGTTCATGCCCGATCGCCTCGGTGACGGGCTGCGACTACAGTTACTCAAGCGTGCTGGCGCGGGGCCAAGCCCTCGGCTAAGGTGCGCGGCTTTCCTCATTTTCTTCCCGCAAAGGCCTGGCATGACCGACACCCACACCGACCCGCTGCATGGCGTGACCCTGGAACAGATCCTCAAGGCGCTGGTGGAACACTACGAGTGGTCGGGGCTGGCCGAACGCATTGATATCCGCTGCTTCAAGAGCGACCCGAGCATCAAGTCGAGCCTGACCTTCCTGCGCAAGACGCCCTGGGCGAGGGAGAAGGTCGAGAAACTCTATGTGAAGTTGCAACGCACCAAGCGCCCGCTTTAAGGAGCCCTATGGCTGGCTTCTCGCTGCCGGGGCTGTGCACTCGGCGTGGCCTGATTGCCGTGGCGGCGATCCTTGGCTGGTTCGGGCTGACCGTCCAGCTGTACCTGATCCTGCTGTTGCGCTGGGACAGTGGCGCCAGCCTGCTGGGCGGGCTGGTGAACTTCTTCAGTTTCTTCACCGTGCTCAGCAATACCCTGGTGGCCAGCGTGCTGACTTGCGCCCTCAACCTGCGGGTTTCCAAGGGGCAGGCGTTCATGCTCCAGCCCTGGGTCAGCGGCGCCGTGGCGGCGAGCATTCTGCTGGTGGGGCTGGCCTACAGCCTGCTGTTGCGCCACCTGTGGCATCCCCAGGGTTGGCAATGGCTGGCGGACGAGTTGCTGCATGACGTGATGCCGCTGCTGTTCCTGGTCTATTGGTGGTGTTGCGTGCCCAAGGGCGGGCTGCGGATGAGGCACATCGGGTGGTGGACGCTCTACCCGATTGTGTATTTCGCCTACCTGTTGCTGCGCGGGCACTTGCTTGGGCTGTACCCCTATCCCTTCATCTCCGTGGACAGGCTGGGCTACCCCCGGGTGCTGCTCAATGCCCTCGGGATATTGGCGGGGTTCGTCCTGGTATCCCTGCTGTTGCTGGGGCTGGACCGCTGGCTGGGTAAACTCCGGTCCCGGGCCCCGTAGGAGCCGGCTTGCCGGCGAGGGGGCCCTTGGGACCGCCTTCGCTGGCAAGCCAGTTCCTACCCTGATGCGCGATTATTCTTCTTCGCTGCTGTCCAGGCGCCAGTAACCGGCGGCCTTGACGAATTCGTCGTTGAGCTGGTGCTCATCCAGCAGCACTCGACGCACCTGGCGCGACACCTTGCTCTCGGTGGCTACCCAGGCATACAGCTTGCCTTGCGGCACCTGCACCTGGCGCACCGTGCTGATCAGGTCCTGCCCGCCTGCGTCCCGTTCAACCCAGATCACCTGCACCTGGGCGGCGCTGTCCAGAGCCTGGCGTTCGGCGGCGTTCTGCACCTCGATCACCGCCAGCACCTGGCGCCCGGCCGGCAGTTCTTCCAGGCGCCGGGCAATGGCCGGCAGCGCGGTTTCATCGCCGATCAGCAGGTAGCTGTCGAAGATATCCGGCACCACCATCGAGCCCCGTGGCCCGCCGATGTGCAGGAACTGGCCCGGTGCGGCCTGTTCGGCCCAGGTGGAGGCGGGGCCGTCGCCGTGGAGCACGAAGTCGATGTCCAGTTCGCCCAGCTCCAGGTCATAGCGGCGCGGGGTGTAGTCGCGCATGGCGGGCATCGGGCCGCTGTCCTTGCCCGGGCCCAGTACCAGGGTTTCCAGGGCGGCTTGCTGTTCGGCGTTCTGCGGGAACAGCAGCTTCACATGGTCGTCGCTGCCCAGGCTGATGAACCCGGCCAGCTCAGGGCCGCCCAGGGTGATGCGGCGCATGCGCGGGGTCAGGTCGACTACGCGCAGCACCTCCAGGCGGCGGCGCTTGATCTCGTGCATGACCCGATGGATGGACAGTTCTGGGCTGGCAGTCATTGGCTTTTCTCCGGGGCGGGGTGGCTCACAGGACCATCGACAATGGCCTTGGCGGTGTTGTTCAGCAGGTCGCGCACCCGAAGGATTTCTTCCGGGCTCCAGCGGCCATGGTGCATTTGCAGGGCGTGGCGCAGGTTGTGCACCGCCTCGTGGATTTCAGCGGGGCGATCATGTCCGCGCAGGGAGCGCTTGCTGACCTCGATGCGCATGCGCACGCCGTCCAGGGCGATGGCTTGCTCCTGCAGGGACAGACGTCCGGCGTCGGTCACGCTGTAGCGCTTTTTGCCGCCTTCGGCATCGCCCTGGATCATTTCGCTTTCTTCGAGAAAGGTCAGGGTCGGGTAGATCACGCCGGGGCTGGGGCTGTAGGCGCCGTCGAACATGCTTTCAATCTGGCGGATCAGGTCGTAGCCGTGGCAGGGTTGCTCGGCGATCAGCGCCAACAGCAGCAGTTTCAGGTCGCCGGGGGCGAATACCCGGGGCCCGCGGCCGCCGCGTTCGCGGCCCGGGCGGCGTTCGAAGATCTCATGGCTGTCCCCGTGCTCGCGATGGGGAGGGTGGTGGTGCTCTCTCATTTTCTCTTTCTCCGTTTCGATTTAGACATAACTTAAGATATATCTTAAGAGTGACGCAAGCACTTCTGCCTGCGGCAATGCTGCCGTTTGTCGGAGAGAGAGGGGGCTGCCTGTCGTGATTCAGCGTTGCGCCACGCTGCCCAGGCATTGGGTGCCACTGCCCGGTTGCAGGTAGGGCATGAGGATCGGCGCCATGCCCTTGAGCACCTGCACCGGCAAGGCCGAGGTGAATCTGAAGGCCTGGGCCGAGGCCCCCGGCACGTAGGCGGTAAGGGTGCCGAAATGGTGGTCGCCGATGTAGAACACGAAGGTTGCGGTGCGGTTGATGGATTTGGAGCTCAACACCCGCCCGCCGGCGCCAATGGCTTCGATGCGGTTGTCGCCGGTACCGGTCTTGCCGCCCATGGCCAATGGCGTGCCATCAGCCAGCTTGAAGCTGCCGGACACCCGTTTCGCGGTGCCGGCATCCACCACCTGCGACAAGGCTCCGCGCAGCGCCGTGGCCACCTCCGAGGGGATCACCCGCTTGCCCTTGTCCGGGTCGTTGAGCAGGCGGGTTTCATAGGGCGTGCCGGCGGCGAAGTGCAGGCTGTCGATGCGCAAGGTTGGCAGGCGCACGCCGTCGTTGAGGATGGTGCCCACCAGTTCCGCCAACGCCGCGGGGCGGTCGCCGGAGCTGCCGATAGCAGTGGCCAGGGACGGTACCAGGTGGTCGAACGGATAGCCGACGCTCTGCCAGCGCTGGTGGATATCGAGGAAGGCCTCGATCTCCAGCATGGTGCGGATACGGCTGTCGCGGGCACTGCGATGGCGGCTCTTGAACAGCCAGCTGTAGACCTCCTGGCGCTCGAACTCGCTGGCCTTGACGATCTGGGTGAAGTTCGCCTCCGGGTTGTTCATCAGGTAGCCCAGCAGCCAGAGGTCCAGGGGGTGGACCTTGGCGATGTAGCCTTGGTCCGGTAGGTCATAGGCGCCGGGGCCGTAGCTGGCGTAGAGCTTGTCCAGGCGCTCGTCGGTGAGCTTCTCGCTGACCTTGGCGCTCTTCATGTGGGCCCGGACGAAGCGGTTGAAGCTCTCCTGGCTGGCGTCCGGCAGCAGGTAGCGGTGCACGGCGGCGAGGCGGATTGCCGTGGGGTGCATGCTGTCGAGGAAGGTTTCCAGGCGCGACTGGGTGTCCTTGTTGCGGTACTTCTTCCAGAAACGCAGCAGGAACGAGGTGCCCTCACGGTCGGCAAAGCGTGCCAGGTACTCCTGGCGCCGCGGGTTCTGGTCGTCCTTGAGCAATTCGGCGCTGCTGCTGTCGCCGCCATAAGTGCTGTAGCGCACCAGGTCACGCATCAGGCGGATGAACGGCAGGTTGATGGATTCGCGCAGGGCATCGCGCAGGGTCGGGCTGCGGCCGTTGTCTTCGTTGCGAAAGTTGTGGAAGTGATGCACCCCGCCACCGGTGAAGAAGGCCTCACCGGGGCTGGCGGAGTAGGTGCGGTCCAGGGCGGCGTCGAGCATCTTCGGCAGGCTGCGGTCGCTGTTCTGCATCAGGTAGTCGAGGGCCCAGCGGCTCAGGCGGTCCTGCTCGTTCACCGGGATCTTTTTCAACTGCGCGGGTGTTTGCGTGGCGTACTTGTCGTGCAGCTCGGAAATGATCTGCAGGTAGGTGGTCAGCACCCGCAGCTTGGCGGTGGAGCCCAGTTCCAGCTTGCTGCCTTCGTTGATGTCGAAAGGCTGGTCGGTGCTGTCGGTCTGCACCCGCACCCGCGAGCCGTCGGGGGTCAGTTCGAGCAGGGTGAAGCTGTAGCGCACCTGGGTGGTGCTGGTGGGGGTCAGCAGGCGTTCGCCTAGCACACCAATCTGCGCGGCGAAGGCCGGGTCCGCAAGGTGCTTGAGGTATTCGGTGGCCTGGCGCTGCAGGTCGCTCTGCAAGGTGCTGGTGGCCGAGAGGTCGAGGCGGTCCAGGTCATACAGCGGCCGGTTGAGCAGGGCGGCGAGGCGGCTGCGGGCGACGCTGATGCCCTTGTTGGTCTCGATCGGCTGAATGGTCGGCTGCTGCTGCCAGTCCCGGTAGGTCACCTGGCTGGCCAGGGCGGCGCTGCTCAGCGCCGGGTCGATGACGTTGTTCTGCGCCAGTAGGCGGATATGGCTGTCCGTCAGATCCGCCAGTTCTGCGCGACCCTTGGCCAGGTAATGGGAGGGACGGCGCTGGGCAATCATCAGTGACAGCACCTGGCGCAGGGCCAGCCCTCGTGCGGCAAGGCTTTTCGAGTCCATGGCGGTGCTGCCGAGCACCTGGTTGACCTTGTCGAAGTCAGCGCCATACCAGACCCGCAGCCCCTCGGCCATGCCGTGCACTTCGCCGTGGCCGGGCACCGCGGACAGCGGCACGCTGTTGAGGTAGTCGCGCACGATGCGTTTGCGGGCCTCCAGGGTCTGTGGGCCGTCCTGATAGGCCCGCACGCTGGCGGAAACCATCTGCCGGATCTTCTCGCCCCCGGATACCGTCAGGCCATCCGGCGAATGGCGGTATTTTTCCAACTGGGTGGCCAGGGTGCTACCCCCGGCGCTCTGCCCCGGCAGGTGCAAGAGCCGGGCGATCTGCGACCAGGCGGCCTTGGCAAAGCGCGGCCAGTCCACCGCCGGGTTGGCCTCGGCCGGCTTGGGGGCCAGCAGATCGCGGTTCTCGATGAACAGCAGGCTGTGCACCACCAGCGGCGGAATGCTGGCAAAGCTCTCATACAGCTGTTGCGGGTAATTGAACTGGTACAGGGGCGCGGCGCGGCAGTCGGTAATGGACAGGCCAGCCTGGATCTTTTCGGTGTAAGGCACGAAAAATCCGCTTTTGCTGTAGTCCATCAGTGCCGGGGAGAAACGCGTCTGGGCGTCGATCAGGTAACCGCGCTTGAGCAAGCGTGGCAGGAACTCCCCCAGGGCGCTGTAGCCCAGGCGCCGGTCGAACGGCCCGGCACCGGGGTAGAGCACGGCATCACTGGGGCCGGGCTCCAGGGAGTAGCTCAGGTCAGCGGCCAGCCGGCTGAATTCCCGGGCCTGGAGTTTCGAGGTGCGCATCTCCCGGGCAGCGGCAAAGCCCAGGGCAATCAGGGCGATCAGCAGCAACAGCCAGAACAGGCGCCAGGCATAACGGCGGGGTTTGCGGCGTTTCGGTAAAGGCGTTTCGTCCTCGCTGTGGCTTGGCACTGCGTTCTTATGCGAATCGGTCTGCCACAGAGCGCCCATAGTCGATTGATCCATTCACGCAGATTGATCGGACTTGCCTGAAGCTTAGTCGGTGGTGGGCGTCGGTGAAGAAAATGTGAAAACGACCCGGCCCCGCTTCTGTGGCAAGGGAGCAAGCTCCCTCGCCACTGGGTAGAGCCTTTTCCCAGGTAAATACGCCCTAGGTAGGGGCATGACGATGCACCAGGCCTGTGCAATACTCCCGGCCCTTTCCGAGTGAGGTTTCAGGGCAAAAAGCAGGTAATGCTTCTCCGTGAAAGCGGTATTTGCCGAGATTTCTCTCTGAATATTGCAACTTATAGAGTGAAAAGCCCTGTCGGGAGCTTTTTATACTGCGCACCCCGCTGATCTGGCAGGTCTTGTCCTACCAGACGCTCCGTCCCACAAGGCCGGTGCGGTCGAGCAAGCTTCGGCTATCCGCTGGTGCTTCGAAGGCTCGGTGGTTCATATCCAATAACAAAATGAGGTTGTATCTCTATGCCAGTTGGCAACCAACTGCCCCACGGCGAGACCGCTCAGGGCGGCCCGCTGAAACGCGAACTCGGCGAACGGCATATTCGCTTGATGGCCCTCGGCGCCTGTATCGGTGTCGGCCTGTTCCTCGGCTCGGCCAAGGCCATCGAAATGGCCGGCCCGGCCATCATGCTGTCCTACATCATTGGCGGCCTGGCGATCCTGGTGATCATGCGCGCCCTCGGCGAGATGGCGGTGCATAACCCGGTCGCCGGTTCCTTCAGCCGTTACGCACAAGACTACCTGGGCCCGCTGGCGGGCTTTCTCACCGGCTGGAACTACTGGTTCCTGTGGCTGGTGACCTGTGTTGCGGAAATCACCGCAGTGGCGGTGTACATGGGGATCTGGTTCCCCGATGTGCCGCGCTGGATCTGGGCCCTGGCGGCCCTGGTGAGCATGGGCTCGATCAACCTGATCGCGGTCAAGGCCTTCGGTGAGTTCGAGTTCTGGTTCGCCCTGATCAAGATCGTCACCATCATCGCCATGGTGGTCGGCGGCATCGGTATCATCGCCTTCGGTTTCGGCAATGACGGCGTGGCCCTGGGCATCTCCAACCTGTGGACCCACGGCGGCTTCATGCCCAATGGCGTGACCGGCGTGCTGATGTCCCTGCAGATGGTGATGTTCGCCTACCTGGGCGTAGAGATGATCGGCCTCACCGCCGGTGAAGCGCGCAACCCGCAAAAGACCATTCCCAACGCCATCGGCTCGGTGTTCTGGCGCATCCTGCTGTTCTACGTGGGCGCGCTGTTCGTGATCCTGTCGATCTACCCGTGGAACGAGATTGGCACCCAGGGCAGCCCCTTCGTGATGACCTTCGAGCGCCTGGGTATCAAGACCGCCGCCGGCATCATCAACTTCGTGGTGATCACTGCCGCGCTGTCGTCCTGCAACGGCGGCATCTTCAGCACCGGGCGCATGCTCTACAGCCTGGCGCAGAACGGCCAGGCCCCGGCCGGCTTCGCCAAGACCTCGAACAACGGCGTGCCGCGTCGCGCCTTGCTGCTGTCGATCTTCGCCCTGCTGCTGGGCGTGCTGCTGAACTATCTGGTGCCGGAAAAAGTGTTCGTCTGGGTGACTTCGATTGCCACCTTCGGTGCGATCTGGACCTGGGTGATGATCCTTCTGGCCCAGCTCAAGTTCCGCAAGGGCCTGAGCCCGGCAGAACGTGCCGGCCTGAAGTACCGCATGTGGCTGTACCCGATCAGTTCCTACCTGGCCCTGGCCTTCCTGGTACTGGTGGTGGGGCTGATGGCCTACTTCCCGGATACCCGTGTGGCGCTGTATGTCGGCCCGGCGTTCCTGGTGCTGCTGACGGTGCTGTTCTATCTGTTCAAGCTGCAACCGACCAATGTCCAGCAAGGTTCGGCGCGGTCGGCGTCCTGACCTGCGCTTGGGTGATGCGGCTGGCTTGAGCATCCCGGACTGAAACGCTGAGACCAGAAATCCGGCGACCTGCAAAGGCCGCCGGATTTTTTTTGCCCGGATCAACCGCCCAGGGTGCCGCGGGTATCGGCGTCGAAGATGGCCTTGGCCTGCAGCGCCGCCGGCGCCAGCAGGGCGAGCAACGCCGTTTCGCTGTGGAGCTGATGGGCGGCCAGGGTCTTGGGTGTCGGCTCGATGGGAATCAGCACCTCTTCGCCGGGCCCATGCAGCCAGATCGCCGTGACCTGCAGCGCCGAGATGAACAGCAGGCGCAGTTCATAGCTTTTTCCCTGCAGTTGCGGCGCCTGTTCCGCCAGGTCCAGGGCGTTGACGGCGGACGCCGCCAGGCTGCCATGGTTCAGCGCAGAGAAGCCGACCTTGCCGGCCACCTCGGTCAACTGCGCATCGGCAATCGACACTCCGGCATCGAACACCAGGTAATGCCAGTCACCGGCCTTGGCCTCGGCCAGCCCCTTGCCCTGGGCCAGGTCCTCCAGGCTCAGGGCGTAGCCGCGAAAGGCCTGGGACAGATTCAGGTTACGGGCACGGGCCTTGGCAAACCCGCGGTTGATACCGAAACCCTGGGTCTGCAGGGCCGCCTGAAGGGCCGAGCGCAGGTGCTGGACGCCATCGACAGGCGCCTTGGGGTAAGTCAGTTGCATGTCGCCTCCTAGTTTTTTCGGGTGAAGTAGGTGTGGGTCCAGTTGCCGCCGCCGTTGTAGGAACCGGGGAAACTGTTCAGGGCGCGGGTCGAGTAACCGTAGATCGAATCCGCCACCAGGATGTAGCCGCCATCGCTGCCGTAGATCGTCAGGAAATGTGCACCGCCGCCGTACCACGCACAGCGCAGGCCCACGGGGCGGCCCATGCCGAGCTGGTTGTCGATGGCCGGCATCTGCATCCGGTCCTCACGCATGCCGCCGTAGCAGCGGGTGGTGCGCAGGGCCGAATCCAGGTAGCCGTAGACGTTGCACGGCCCGGGCTGGCTGCAGCAGAAGTTGCGGCCCAGTTCGGCGTTGGCCACTCCGCACTGGGTCCAGGAACCGGTGCCGTAGTAGTTGCCCACCGATGCGGACAATGCTGCCCAGCACCAGTTGCTCTGGGTTTGCTGCTGCACGCTGAAGTTGAGCCGGGCAGCGGCCTGGGGCGCAGCTTCGGTGTGTGGATCGACTTCGCTCAGTTGCGGGTCGAGCAGGCTGCCGGCCAGGCACTGGGGCAGGGCCTGGGGAGCGTCGCCTGGGGTCAGGTTGCTACTTAACATGTTCATCCTCCATGAATGAAATCCAGCCTCCGGCTGGTGTCGTCGTTGCGTGTCGGGCTACTGCGCGTAGCCGGACCCGGGACATGACGCTGCGCTGGGCCAGCCTCGATGGCCTGCGTTGACCGGGTCTGCAAACAACCTTAGAGGATTGATGCGTCAATGCAATTAAAATATGCGTTTATGCATATCGCCTGCCGTGGACGTCCCTGGAAAGAGGGGCATCCATGGCGATGGCCAGGGCTATTTTTCGTCGAGGAAATGTTCCAGGGCTGCATTGAACAGGCCCGGGTCCTGGAGGAAGGCGAAGTGGCTGACGTTGGGCAGGATCAGCAGCCCGGCGCCGGGAATCGCCTGGGCCATGTATTCGGTGTGCTCGCGCTTGATGGCTTCATCGTGGTCGCCATCGACGATCAGTACCGGCGTCTTGATCTTCGCCAGGTCGGCGTCGCTCCAGTTCGGCTGGCTGGCCCACATGTGGCCGATCTGCTCGACAAAGGCCGGGTACTCCTTGGGCGTGGGTGACAGGCGGGTGTACTCCTGGCCGGCGCGCTCGATGTAGGCGGCGAAGGTCGGGTTGTTCTCCACGCCTTCCTTGACCCCTGAGGTCTGGGTGTTGGCGGCGTAGGCGAAGACCTTGCCGACCCGCTGCGGGTAACGCATGGCCAGGTCCAGGCCGAGGATCGCGCCGTCGCTCCAGCCGACGAAATCGGCGCGGGGGATCTTCAGCTGGTCCAGCAGGGCGATCACGTCGTCGGCCATCAGGTCGTAGCCGTAGGGCCGGGCGTCCCGGGTGCTGCGCCCGTGGCCGCGGCTGTCGACGCTGATCACCGTGTGCCGGGCGGCCAGGGCCTTGGCCTGGAGCCCCCAATAGTCGGCATTACCCAGGCCGCCATGCAGCAGCACCACCGGTGAGCCGTGGCCGAGCTTGCTGTAATACAGGCGGATGCCGTTGACTTCGGCATAACCGGCTTGCGCCCCGGCCACCGGGGCCGGTGTGGGCGGCAGGCTCTGCCAGCGTTCGCCGGCAAAGGCGCTGTTGAAGGACATCAGTAAAGCGATCACTGCAAACAGACGACGAGGCATGGGCTTCTCCGTGCATGGGCCCTCTGGTCGGACCGACCTTGGGCAGGTGGTTACCGCGATTGAGTCGATGCGAGACAGGCTAGACGTCGATGATCACCAGGGTGCCGTGGCTGCCGGGCAGCACGCTATGGGCCTGGCCGGCCTCCACCAGGTACATCTGGCCCGTCGCCACTTCCACCACGGCCTGGCCAATGCCCAGGTGCAGGCAGCCCTGGGTCACCAGCAGGCCTTCGTTGAAGTCGTGGGTTTCTTCCGGGTAGGGCTGGCCGTCCATGCGCAGCACCTTGATGCGGGCCGGGCCGACCTGGCCCACCAGCGTGGATTGCCAGGGCGCTGGCAGTTGGCGGGACAGTTGTTCGAATGACAGCAAGGGCATGGCGGGTCTCCGAAAGGTCAGTGGGGTTGGGGTCTGCTTTCGGTGGTCCGGTCAAGCAAGGTCTGGGTCGGGTTTTCTAGAACTCGTTCATCAAGAGCACACGGCATTCGCGGCGCTGAAAAGCATTGATCTGCGGCACCAGGCGGGTGAAGTGCTCGGTCTGGCAGTGGGTGTCGAGGGCCGCCTGGTCCGGCCACTGTTCGACGAAGATGAAGTGCCCGGGGTCTTTCTGATCGACGAACAGATCGTAGGCGATGCACAGCGGTTCCTGGCGGGTTTTTTCCACCAGTTCGGCGTACCACGGGCGCACGGTGTCCAGGTGTTCGGCCTGGATGAAATCTTCAGCGATGACCTTGAGCATTGCAATCTTCCTTGGGTGATGCCCCGCGCTCCCCTGCAACCGGGGAGCACTGGGCAATGGGGCTTAAGCGGCGGCTTCGGTGTTGGGTTCGAAGCTGTCGGCCCGGGCCAGTTGCCACATGCGCGAGTAGAACTCGCCGTTGACCTCGCCGGTGAGCAGCTCGCCGGGCTTGAGGAACACGTGCAACTGGGAGAACAGCTTGATCTCGGTGGCCGACATGCGTCGCACCAGGTGCTTGGCTTCCAGTTGCGAAGGGTGTTGCAGGCCGGCGGCAGCGAGCATTTCCGCCAGGGCCTTGAGGGTGTTGCGGTGGAAGCTGAATACCCGCTGGGCCTTGTCCGGCACCACCAGGGCGCGCTGGCGCAGGTTGTCCTGGGTGGCGACACCGGTGGGGCACTTGTTGGTATGGCAGCTCTGGGACTGGATGCAGCCGATGGCGAACATGAAGCCCCGGGCCGAGTTGGCCCAGTCGGCACCGATGGCCAGCACGCTGGCGATGTCGAAGGCGCTGACGATCTTGCCACTGGCGCCGAGCTTGATCTTGTCCCGCAGGTTCAGGCCCACCAGGGTGTTGTGGACGAACAGCAGGCCCTCGCGCATCGGTGCGCCGATGTGGTCGGTGAACTCCACGGGGGCCGCGCCGGTGCCGCCTTCCTTGCCGTCCACCACGATGAAGTCCGGCAGGATGCCGGTTTCCAGCATGGCCTTGGCGATGCCCATGAACTCCCAGGGGTGGCCCAGGCAGAACTTGAAGCCCACCGGCTTGCCGCCGGACAGCTCACGCAGTTGCTGGATGAAATGCATCATCTCGATCGGGGTGGAAAAGGCGCTGTGGCTCGACGGTGAAATGCAGTCCTCGCCCATGCGGATGCCCCGGGTGTCGGCGATTTCCTGGGTCACCTTGTGCTTGGGCAGGATGCCGCCGTGGCCAGGCTTGGCGCCCTGGCTCATCTTGATCTCGATCATCCGAACCTGGGGGTTCTGCGCCTGCACGGCGAAGCGCTCCGGGTCGAAACGGCCGTCGCTGGTGCGGCAGCCGAAGTAGCCGCTGCCCAGTTCCCAGGTCAGGTCGCCGCCGTGTTCGCGGTGGTAGGGGCTGATGCTGCCTTCACCGGTGTCGTGGGCGAAGTTGCCGAGCTTGGCACCCTGGTTCAGGGCGCGGATGGCGTTGGCGCTGAGGGAGCCGAAGCTCATGGCCGAGATGTTGAACACCGAGGCCGAGTAGGGCTGGGTGCATTGCGGGCCGCCGACGGTCACGCGAAAGCTGTTGGGATCACTCAGGGGCGCCGGGCGCATGGAGTGGCCGATGAATTCGAAGCCCGACTGGTAGACATCGATCAGGGTGCCGAAGGGTTTGTCGGCGCTTTCGTTCTTGGCCCGGGAGTACACCAGGGAGCGTTGGGCGCGGGAAAAGGGCAGGGCGTCGCTGTCGGATTCCAGCAGGTACTGGCGGATCTCCGGGCGGATGCCTTCCACCAGGTAGCGGATATTGCCCAGGATCGGGTAATTGCGCCGCACCGCGTGCGGGCTTTGCAGCAGGTCGAAGATCCCCAGCAGGCTCAGCAGGCCGGTGACCAGGGCGAATGGCCAGAGCCAGTCGTGTTCGAGAAAGGGCAGGCTGGCGAGGGTGAAAATCACACAGGCGGCAAAGAAGGCGTAGCGGCTCAGAAGGGACAGGCTCATACGGTTTCCTTGGTTCGGACTCATTAAGGTCGTTTATCAGTACTCATTCTTATGGGTGCACAAGATCTTATTGTTGTGTGGGGCTGCCGGGGCGGCCCTGAAGGGGTATCAGGCGCTTTGCGCCTGGAGAAAAATCGAAAACAGCTCGGACTGGGATTTGATGCCCAGCTTGCTGTAGATGTGCTTTTTATGAACTTTCACGGTTTCGGCGGAGATTTCCAGCTTACGAGCGATCTCCTTGTTGGAGCAACCGCTGAGCATCAGGCGCCCCACATCCAGCTCCCGGGCGGTGAGTTGTGCGCCCCGCAGTTGTTGCATGGAGTGGTCCAGCTGGCTGCGCCAATCGGGCATTGGATGCAATTGCGCTGGGTTGTCTTGCTCAATGCTTTCGTGGGGCAGGCGCTGGCGCAGCAAGGCCACCACCCAGGGCTCGATCAGTGACAGCAGGGCGATCTGGGGTGGGGCGAAGCGTTGTCGCGAACCCAGGGACAGGCACAGGGTGCGGCTGTCCGCCAGCTGGCAATTGAACTGGATCTCATCGGCCACCACATTCAGACGAAAGTAGCGTTGGTAGTACTCGGTCAGCTGGAAGTGTTCCGGGGCCACTTCCGCCAGGCGCAGCAGGCCGCTGCGCGATTGTTCGCGGCTGGCAACGTAGAAGGGGTCGAGCAGGTACAGGCCGTTGAGGTAGTCCTGGAACAACTGGTCGGGGCTGCCGTCCTCCCCCGGGCATTCGGCGAACACCAGGGGTTTGCGCTCACTGCAAAACAGCAGCGCCACCCAGCTGTCGAAACTCACGTACTGCTCCAGCAGGCGCACCAGCTGGGGCCAGAAACTGGCCTGGTCCAGGGCTTCGATCATCTGCCCCACCGAGCGGTGCCAGGCGATGTCATCCAGCGACAATGTCATGCATCTACCCCTATCGGGTTACCCCGGCTGCGTGATTTGCGGGCCGGTTGCTGCTGCGCATACTGCGGCACAGCCAAAGAACAAGGAATACCCATGAAGGTTGAACTGGCCCAGTTGGCGGGCCGTGATAACGCCACAGCTTACAACCTGGAACGAGCCCTGGCGGCCATTGCCGCCTGCGCCGCCGATACCCGGTTGATCGTATTTCCAGAAACCCACCTGATGGGTTTCCCCAGCGCCGAGACCGTGGCCGCCGTGGCCGAGCCGCTGGATGGCCCCACCGTGCAGGCCGTGATCCAGGCCGCCCGGGCGCGCAATATCGCGGTGGTGATCGGCATGGCCGAAAACGACGACGGCCGATTCTATAACACCACTTTGCTGATTACCCCCGAGGGCATTGCCCTGCGTTATCGCAAGACCCACCTGTGGGCTTCCGACCGCGGTGTGTTCACCCCCGGTGACCGCTACGCCACCTGCCTGTGGAACGGTGTGCGGGTCGGCCTGCTGATCTGCTACGACATCGAGTTCCCCGAAAGCGCCCGGGCCCTGGCGCAACTGGGCGCCGAACTGCTGATCGTGACCAATGGCAACATGGACCCCTACGGGCCCACCCACCGTACCGCGATCATGGCCCGGGCCCAGGAAAACCAGGCGTTCGCGCTAATGGTCAACCGAGTGGAAGAAGGCGATGGCGGCCTGCTGTTCGCCGGCGGCAGCGCCCTGGTGGACCCCCTGGGCAGCCTGCTGTTCGAAGCCGGGCGCGAGGAAGGTCAGTTCAAGGTCGAGCTGGATCTCAAGCAACTGCAGGTGGCGCGCCAGGACTACCGCTACCTCGAAGACCAGCGCCTGAAGCTTGCGGGCGAAGTGCTCGAACACGGCGATGGCGTGCGTGAACTGCTGATTCCGATCCGCTGAAAGGGCCGTCCGCGGACGGCCAATCCCATAAGAAAGACCCCCTGCTGCACTCTTTTCAGTCCTGCCATAAATCTAATAATTGCGGAGTACTCGCTCATGGCTCGCTTGCAACGCACCCTTTCATTGGGCGCGGTGGTGCTGTTCGGTATCGCTTACATGACGCCGATCATTGTCCTCGGTACCTTTGGCATCCTCGCCCAATCCACCGCTGGCATGGTGCCGGCAGCCTATCTGGCAGCGCTGGTGGCGATGTTCTTCACCGCCATGAGCTACGGGCGCATGGCCGCGGCGTTTCCCGTGGCCGGCTCGGCTTACAGCTATGTGCGCAAGGCCATCAGCCCCAAGCTGGGTTTCATCGCCGGCTGGGCGGTGCTGCTGGATTACCTGTTCCTGCCCATGGCCATCTGGCTGATCGGCGCCGCTTACCTGCATTCGGCGTTTCCCGGTGTACCGCAGTGGGTCTGGGTGCTGGCTTTCATCGGGGTGACCAGCGCGATCAATATCGTTGGCCTGAAACTGGCCAACGGCATCAACGGCCTGCTGATGCTGGTGCAGTTCCTGGTGCTGATCGCCTTTGTCGGCCTGTGCATCCACTACCTTGGTGGCGAGGCCGGGCGGCCGCTGTTCACCCTGGCACCGTTCTTCAACGGGCAGATGCACCTGCCGCTGATCATGAGCGGGGCGGCAATCGCCTGTTATTCATTCCTGGGCTTTGACGCGGTCAGCACCCTGACCGAGGAAACCCGCGACCCACGGCGGACCATTCCCCGGGCGATCATGCTGATTACCCTGGTGGGCGGGCTGATCTTTGTCGCGGTGTCCTACTTCGTCCAGGTTGCCCATCCGTCCTTCGAGTTCGCCGATGTGGATTCGGCGGCCTACGAGATTGCGCGCAATATCGGCGGCGACCTGTTCGTCTCGATCTTCCTGATCGGGCTGATTGTCGGTCAGTTCGCCTCGGGGCTTTCGGCCCAGGCCAGCGGCTCGCGACTGCTGTTCGCCATGGGCCGCGACGGGGTCTTGCCCAAGCGCTTTTTCGGCAGCCTGCACGAGCGCTTCGGTACCCCGGTCAACAGCATCCTGCTGTGCGCCGTGGTGGCGTTGCTGGCATTGAAGCTGGATGTCACCACCTCGACGTCCTTCATCAACTTCGGCGCCTTCCTGGCCTTCAGCCTGGTCAACCTGTCGGTGATCTTTCATTACTGGGTGGGGGCCCGGCAGCGTGGCCTGCGGGAGCTGATCCTGTTCCTGATCTTTCCCCTCATCGGTCTGGCGGCCGATCTGTGGCTGATGTCCAGCCTCGATCACCTGGCGATCTACCTGGGGGCAAGCTGGCTGGTTATTGGCCTGGTGTACCTGGGTTTCCTCACTCGCGGTTTCTCCCGCCAGCCTCCGGAAATGGATTTTCAGGAAGCGGCATAGAACTGTCGGCAGTTTCCTTATTGCAATCGGTTCTCGTTTGGGTGATTTGGATATGTTATTATATAACGCATCCAGCTCACCCAGATGCCCAGGAGGCCTCATGAAACCCGGTATCCATCCTGACTACCGCACCGTGCTTTTCCACGATACCGCTGCCGACGTGTACTTCCTCATCGGCTCCACCGTCGATACCGATCGCAGCCACACCTACAGCGACGGCAAGACTTACCCCTATGTGGCGCTGGACGTTTCCAGCGCCTCGCACCCGGTGTACACCGGCCAGCAGCGCAAGACCCAGTCCGAAGGCCGCATCGCCGGCTTCAACAAGCGTTTCGCTTCCTTCGGTTCCGGCGCCAAAGCCGCCCAGTGACGGCGTGCACGGCGAGTGTTGCGACTGCGCAACACTCGCTGAAGGTGGTTGGCGGCGCAGCCGCAGCGGACCGATGGTATTAAAAAGCCACTATCTCGATTGGAAATTCTTCTAGTCTTCAATCAGGCAACAGGGATTACCGTTGCCAGCTCTAACAATGAAGGACACGTGCATCGACGTTGACCCGAGGTGTCTCATGGGTGAGCTAAACGTTGCCACTGTCACACGCCGACCCGAGATTCTGCTGGTCGATAGCCAGGAAGTGATCCTGCAACGCCTGCAGCAGTTGCTCAGCCCGCTTCCCTACACGCTGCATTTCGCCCGCGATGCCACCCAGGCCCTGCAGCTCCTGGCCAGCCGGGAGGTGGACCTGGTGATCAGCGCCGCCCATCTGCCGCAGATGGATGGCCCGACCCTGCTGGCGCGTATCCATCAGCAGTACCCGAGCACCACCCGCATCCTGCTGACCGGCGACCCGGACCTGAAATTGATTGCCAAGGCCATCAACGAAGGGGAGATCTACCGTTACCTGAGCAAGCCCTGGGATGACCAGGAATTGCTGCTGGCCCTGCGCCAGGCCCTTGAGCATCAGCACTCCGAGCGCGAGCGCCTGCGCCTGCAGGATCTGGCCCAGCAGCAGAATGCCGAGCTCAAGGCGCTCAACACGCTGCTGGAAAAACGCGTGGCGGCACGCACCTCGGAGCTGCAGCAGACCGCCGACATGCTCGACCTGGCCTATGAGGAGCTCAAGCACAGCTACGCCACTGGCGCCGAGCTGTTTTCCCTGCTGGTCAACCAGCGCTTGCCCGCGGACAAGCAGACCAACCGGCGGATCATCGAGCTGGTGCGGGCCTACTGCAAAGTCCAGGGCATCGACCCTGGCGCCCAGCGTGACCTGGCCATGGCCGCGGCGTTGCACAACATCGGCAAGCTGAGCTGGAGCGACAGCATGATGACCAGCCCGGCGGATTTGCTGCATCACCATCAGCGCGAGCGTTATCGGGCCTATCCGGCGCAGAGCGAATCGTTGCTGATGACCCTGGAACCGGTGCAGGACGCCGCGCGGCTGATCCGCCATCATCAGGAACACTGGGACGGCAGCGGTTTTCCCGACCACCTCAAGGGCGACGCGATTCCCCTGGGCTCGCGGCTGCTCAAGCTGGCGGTGGACTTCATCGAGTTGCAGTGCGGGCTGATCCTGGAACGGCACATGAACAGCGACGAGGCCCTGGTGTTCATCCGCAAGTACGCCGGCCGCTTGTACGACCCGGACCTGGTGGAAGGTTTCATCCAGGTGTGTGCGGTCTACCTCAGCGACGTGACCCTGGGCGACCCTTCGGTGAAGGTTCTGAGTACCCGGGAGCTGGCGGCGGGGATGATCCTGGCGCGCAACCTGAATGCCGATAACGGCATGCTGCTGCTCAACGCCGGCAAGGTGCTCAACCTGCCGCTGGTGGACAAGCTGATCGCTTTTGAAACCATGGAGGGCGCCCGCTACAGCGTGTTCGTCAAGTTGCCCCAGGAACAGCAGGCAAGGGCCTGAAGCCGGGTGGCGGTCACATCGAAAAATGCCGGCGGCGGATGACGAGCCGCCGCCGCGCATGTGATCCTTGCGCCCTCATTCTCAAGGCTCCCGGATTCCCATGTCGCTGTCGTCCGTTGCTGCACCCTCCATCATTCGTATCGCCGCTGCCCTGCTGATCGGTGCCGACGGCCAGACCCTCCTGGTGCGCAAGCGCGGCACCCAGGCCTTCATGCAGCCCGGTGGCAAGATCGAAGCCGGTGAACAACCGGTGCACGCCCTGGCCCGTGAGCTGGAAGAAGAACTGGGATTGCGCATCGACCCGGCCCAGGCCCGTTACCTGCAACAGTTCTCGGCACCGGCGGCCAACGAGCCGGGGCATGTGGTGGAAGCCGAGGTGTTCCTGGTCCATATCCATGGCCCGGTGACCCCGGCGGCAGAGATCGAGGAAGTACGCTGGATCGACCCGGCTGGTGATGGAGATTTGTTCCTTGCGCCGTTGACACGCGATCTGATCTTGCCGTTTTATCGCAAGGCCCGAGCGGGC